>JAKPII010000249.1 GCA_029549885.1 Planctomycetota bacterium | reverse complement strand
TCGCAAAACCGGGCAGCACGATGTTACTCGCCCAAGAATCGCAACGTACATATCTCGCTTACGTCTAACTCACGTGAATCATACCAAAACGTGCTGCATAAACCTACACCGCGGAGCAGGAAAGGAAGCTGACTTTGGGGACTGAGACAGCGTCGGTTACAATGAGAGTTAAGCTTAGGTTACCCGTCGGTTTCGTTAAGGATCGTCCGAAACGACCATGTTGTGGGCCGGAGCGCGTGGTTGCCAGGTATGCCAATGATCTTTTGGAAATAGCAGAAGATTTTCCCGTCGTGTGGTCTCTATGAGCCACTTCGTCCCAGTTGGTGTTGATCTCGGAAACAGCCGCATTCGGGTGGCCTACCTTAATTCGCAGGGTCACCTCGAAATGTTGCGTGATGAACGCGACGAAGTGAACATACCGAATGCCGTACGGTTCAAGGGTCAAGATATCCTCGTAGGGAAAGACGCATTGGGCGACGGCTTATTCTTTTCACCGGAAACCGCTATATGGATCAAACGGGAGCTTGGTTCGAGGACCTATAGTCGTGCGGTCCATGGCCAACGGCTACCGCCCGAGGTCATCCAGGCGTGTGTCTTGCGCAAGGTTCGCGTCGAACTCCTTCGTCAGTTAGCCGCGTCACCAGCATGTGTCATGGGGGTTCCCGGTTACTTCGATGAGGTCCGCCGGAAGGCTGTCATTAATGCCGGTCAAATCGCAGGGCTCCGCGTCATCGACGTGATCGATGAGCCTCTTGCGGCAGCCCTTGCATACGCCAATGCAGCAGGGGCTTTGCGGCTCGAATCACCAGGACAGGAAGAAACGATCCTCATCTTCGACTTAGGTAGTAGCGCCTTGCAGGTTGCACTGGCAAAACTTTCGTCCTCGGAATGTCGGATTCTTGCGAAAGACTACGACGTCGAGCTCGGAGGTTACGACTTTGACGTGACGCTAGGCGAAATTGTGGCCGAGGCCATGATGGCAGCCGGATATCCCGATCCCCGAGCCGATGCCGCCACATGGGGACGGGTCTATCGCGCGGTGGTGGAAGCCAAACACGGGCTGTCGTCACAAAACCGCATTCATTTCGTTTATGACTACGAACAGGCACATTTTGAGTTGATTATCACGAGGGAACAATATGAGGCGGCCACAGCCCCGTTGCTGCGGCGGATTGAGCGTCTTTTAGGACGATTTCTCGAACGCACGGGAGTCTCGTGGTCCGAAATCGACGTGGTTTTGCCTGTCGGTGGGGCCGTCCGAACGCCCTGCGTTGTCCAATTGTTGACCCGATTAACGGGTCGCCCAATTCGCTTTCCCATAAACGTCGATGAGGCCGTTGCAAGGGGAGCGGCGTTATATGCCGCATGGAAACTCGAAGAGGCCCGGCGTGTTGAGACGAAAGAGGCGGCACCCGAGGTGGTAACCGCAGGAAGTGCCACCGCGTTCGGGGAACGGCGGATCACCACGTTTGGGAACTTGCTTCCTTATGCCGTTGGAATTCGCCACCCTCAGGAACGAGACGAGGAAACGATTTGTCTTGTCTCACGGGCCACACCGCTTCCCTTTAAAGTGACTCGCCGCTTATCGCTGGGACGGCGCGATAAAAACGAGTTGACCCTGGTCGTTGCCAAGAATGAACTTGGGTCATGGGAGCCTTACGGGCGGCTCATTGTCCGGGGGCTTCCGGAGGCTCTCTCGCCCCAATCATTCTTGGAACTGACCGTAGAATGCCAGGTCAACGGTCGGCTGGGATTTCACGCCCGGCTCTTTCCCACGGCCGAAGTTCTTAGGACAGAGTTCGTTGTTCCCTCCGCCCTCGAAATCGAGGCTGTCGAACGTTGGCAACGGACGATGGAAACATCCTTAACTTGGGAGGGGCTAACCCAGACAATGGCCAGTCCTGCTAGTGAGACACGTGACAGCCGGTCAAGGGACACAACCGATGATTCTTCGCCTGTAGGGAACGCGAAACCCGTGCTGAGTCGTGAGCCAGCCCAACAGGAGACCGAGCTTCTGCCACGACGGAGACATCCCCGGCTGGCCGCCGCCGAAGCCCAAGGGCGATGGCAGCCCCTGGAGATTGCACTACCGCCCGGTATGGCGGACAAGCAGTCGGAACCTAAGCCTTCTCCATCGCCAGGCGACGTCTATCCGATTGCGGAGTGGCCACCAGTTTCTCCCGATCAATCCAAAGGCACAGGATCTCAATCCCAGGAAGCGGGCTCTGTCAGAAGTGTATTGATTCCCCGCAGACCTAGGGTAACACGCGAAGCCCTTCTTGAAGGTTCACCCGAATGTAGCGCGCCGCCCACGGGCACGGCGAGCGTCAAGAGCGCGGAACACCCTCTCGACATGGTTGTCTGCCCACCCACACCTGCTGGCCAGCAGGATGGTCGGGGACAATCCCCGCCATGCGTTGCGACGGCCGAGCCAACAATCCGGGAGACACCGCCAACGTCATCCCGCGGTCCGGTGCGTGTCCTCCTCCCATTCGGCTTAACTGTCCCCCGATGGCTCATCGCCGCCCTCGGCTTTGTTATTTCGGCCTTGCTGGGTCTGGGACTGGGCTATTGGATTATTGTCAATTTCATCCCGAACACTGGGCTACTCAAGCTATGGTAGTCCACGATTACAAAAAAAACAGCCCACAACGTGGGCTGTGCGGTTACTGTCGATAATCAGCGGTGAACTCGTAGCCTACTATGCCAATGTCTTGGAAACGAGCACCACGTCTTGGTCGGCTTTTTCATTGAACTCGAATCCACGGTTCCGGAAGGTGGCTAACATTCGGGCATTGTCCTTCGAGGTTTCTGCCACGACCTTCTTGATACCCCATCGCCTGGCGACCTCCAGGCAATAGTCCGTGAGCAGGCCGCCGAGACCTCGACCGTGCCAGCGGTCGGCAACGATCACAGCGTACTCTGCTGTCTCGTGATTGGCATCGGCCACGAGACGCCCCACACCGATAAGCCGGCGCTGCCCATCCTCTTCGACCTCGGCCACGATGCCCATCTCTCGGTCGTAGTCGATAAAGCAGTACCTGGACGCCATTTCATGTGTCGTGTGCTTGAACAGGTAACTGAATCTGAACCAAATCGACTGCGTGGAACAGCTCGCCAGCAATTCATGCCACATGGGCTCGTCTTCGGGCTTGATGGGCCGGAGGATCACCGGCGTACCATCTCTGAGTTTTCGTTCCGTAACGAACTCTTCGGGATATGGCCGAATTGCCAGATGGGCATACGGTCGAACACCGTGGGCCAAAATATCCCGATCAACCACAACACGCGCGTCCAACGCAATAACCTCTTCTGCGGTGGCCAACAGCGGATTTACATCCAGTTCTTTGATCTCGGGATAGTCGGCCACCAGATACGAGAACCGCATGAGCACTTCGATTAACTTGTCGATGTTGACGCCAGGCCGACCGCGATAACCTCGCAATAGCGGCCACGACTTGAGCGACTCCAGGGCACGCCGAGCTAACGTTTCATTGAGGGGCGGAAGGGCCAATGCCCGGTCTTGGAAGACCTCCGCAGCGACCCCGCCCATTCCGACCAGGATCACAGAACCGAAAACAGGATCTCGCTTCGTCCCAATAATCAGTTCGAAACTGTTGGGATAGCTGACCATCTGCTGAACTGTGCAGCCAAGAATTTGAGCATCCGGCCGTTTCTCCTGGGCCCGACGGACCAGTCGATCGAAGGCCTCTCGTACGCCTTGTTCGTTCGCGATGTTGAGAATAACGCCGCCGACGTCGGTCTTGTGCGTGATTTGTGGTGAGTGAATCTTCATCACCACCGGGAACCCGATCCGCTTGGCAAGTTCCACCGCTTGATCGGGAGTTCGTGCCAAGAACGGCTTGGTCACGGGGATACCGTACGCTTCCAAGAACGCCTTGGAAACGCTTTCCGTGAGGATTTCTGCACCCTCGGTGAGCAGGCTCTCGAAAACACCGCGGAGGCGTTGGCGATCAAACGAGAACGAAACCGGAATGTCTCGCGGCGTTTCGTGCAACAACGTGAGATTGCGGGCATAGGAGACAAGATGCATAAACGCGCGAACGGCTTTCTCTGGTGTCGTGTAGCAGGGAACATTGTTTTCGCTAAGGATTTGCATGCCCTCCGCGACCGTGTGTCCTCCCATCCAGGCAGCCAAGACTGGCTTCTTGTGTTTCTTTGCGGCCGCT
>JAKPII010000010.1 GCA_029549885.1 Planctomycetota bacterium | reverse complement strand
CTGATCCAATCCGACCGCTCGCTGAAAACGGTCCTCTTGTGTTTGCTGGGCACCGGAATCCTCGGGCCGATTGCGGAGGAAATCCTCTTTCGGGGTTTCCTCCAGGGATGGAGCCACCGTGTGGAATGGGAACATCGCCGCACCCGCTTGAATATAGCACCCATTCGACGCCAATTACCTTTGGGCGCAGCATCCGTTGCACTGGTTGCGGTTCTTTTCGCAACAGTCCATTATCGGCCGGACGAGCCCTCCCCGAGTGTTGATGTGATTCGCGTGATCCTTATTCGACAGACACTCGCTTATTCGCTGTTCCTGCCGGTTGCCCTGGCCATTGTCGCACTTAAAGACAAGCCGCGAGGACTACGGTTGATTTACGATCGGCGGTGGTTCTTTTGCGACATAACCCTTGGAGCCGGTTGGTTTTTGGCGTGGATCGTCCCAGTGTACTTCGTGCAAGGTGCTCTCAAGACGATCCTGCCTTGGAAGGCCATGGCCGATCCATGTACCATGATCGTCATCGGCACAATCCTTGGGACACTCTTTGCCCGAACGGGGCGGCTAGCAGCCAGTATCGTCTTTCATGTTCTCTTGAACATCACGAGCCTATCTTTGGCTTTTCTGATGTGATTCGCGGGATTTGCGTTAGGAAATAGACGAATGCGTTCGAACGTTTCAACATTGGCCAATTGGGAACCGGCTCGAAAAGCACTGAAACGGAGGGTGAGTGACTTTAACGGGAGGCGGCGATTCCGTATAATCGCGTCAGTCCTTTTTCAGATTGATTCAGCCCGAAATCCTCGCCGCAACAGAGCACTAATGGGCGTTTGTCGAGATTTACTGGAAAAACCAAAGCGAGAAATTGGTTTAAATTGAAGAAGGAGACGTGAGATGGCCTTGGGCTTCGGTATCGTTGGTTGTGGGTTGATCTCAAAATTTCACGCGCGTGCCATCGGAGATGTCCCCGATGCAAAGCTTGTTGCCTGTTTTGACGTGGTTAAAGAGTCCGCCCAAAGACTGGCGCAGGAGTTTGGTTGTCGCGCGTATGACAACTTGGATGCCTTTCTCGCCGATCCGGAATTAAACGTGGTCACGATTGCCACACCCAGCGGGGCCCACATGGAACCGGCGGTGGCAGCTGCTCGGGCGGGTAAACACGTCATTGTGGAAAAGCCCTTGGAAATCACTCTCGAGCGATGCGATGCCATTATCAAGGCATGCGAAGAAGCGAAGGTGGTTTTGTCAACGATTTTCCCGTCTCGCTTTCATCAATCCAGTCAATGGCTCAAGAAGGCTGTGGATCAGCAACGATTCGGACGTCTCACGTTGGGTGATGCCTACGTCAAGTGGTGGCGAACCCAGCAGTACTATGACAGTGGGGCGTGGCGAGGGACTTGGCAGTTGGATGGTGGCGGCGCCCTGATGAACCAGGCTATACATAGTGTTGACCTTTTAGCCTGGTTGATGGGGCCGGTCGTCGAGATTCAGGCCGCCACCGGACTTTTAGCACATGAACGCATTGAGGTTGAGGACGTGGCCCTGGCTATTCTCAGATTCAGCAACGGTGCACTGGGGGTTTTGGAGGCCACCACCGCGGCCTATCCGGGACACCTCAAACGGATCGAAATCCACGGTAATCGTGGTTCGGCTGTGATGGAAGAAGAGGACATTATCAAGTGGGACTTTGCCGAGGAACATCCTGACGATCAGGTGATTCGTGAAAAGATGGCCTCCAGGATCAGTGGGGGTGGCGGGGCGTCCGACCCCGCGGCCATTGGGCACCACGGTCACGCACGGCAGTTTGCCGACGTGGTCCGTGCCATCAAAGAGGGCACCAGGCCCTTGATCGACGGTTACGAGGGTCGCCGTTCGGTGGAAATTATCTTGGGGGTATATCAGGCGGCGGAACTTGGCCGGGTCGTTAAATTGCCGTTGCCGGGAGATCCCGATCTTGTGGCGAGAAAGGTCGGAGTTGCGAATCTGCGCAAGGTTTGAGTCATGTCAAGGAGAATTCCCTTGACCTAGTGCGCAGGAAGGGACTTCGTTGTCCGGCCGCCGCGGGGCTTGCCGCATTGACAATAATTGCAAGTAAGAAACGTCAACTCGTATTTTTCGTTCGTTGGCCTTTGGCACGAGTTCGTTATCCGATACTGCCGGAACTTTGCAAGCCTCTTTGGTTTACAAATCCGAGAAGTAACTGTGTTGCGTTGTGGATGTGTCTGCCAGCGGATGATAAGGATGGATCTTTATGCCAATTGAATTTGCTCTTCCGAACCTTGGCGAAAATGTAACATCGGGTGACGTCATCAATGTTCTTGTCAAAGAAGGGGATGTCATCGTCGGAAACCAGGCAGTTATCGAGTTGGAAACAGACAAAGCCGTGGTGGAAATCCCCTGCCCCTATGGCGGTCAAGTGAAAAAAGTCCTCGTCAAGAAGGGGGATACCGTCAAGGTAGGTCAAACCATTTTGATCGTGGAAAGCGAGGTTGCAGAGAAAGCTCCGGTCGTGTCCCCAGCCAAGGGACCGGAGTCACAGGTGGCCGCGGCCCCGCCCGAAGAAAAACCCAGTCCACCACCTGCCGCCCCGACTCCGCCTCCCGTAGCAGCGGTAACGGCAGCAACGACAGCAACCGCTGTGGCTCCCGAACCCTCACCCCTAGTGGAGGTGGACAGCCGTCTTCTCCCCGCTGGCCCGGCAGCACGGCGGCTGGCCCGGGAGTTGGGTGTCAATTTGGCAACAGTTCAGGGAACCGGGCGTCATGGTCGGATCACGGTTGAAGACGTTCAACGGGCCGCGCAGAGCCGGGCAGAGGCTCCCCGTGTCACTATTCCGAGTCCCGTCGTCCCGCCAGGAGAGCCTGGGCAAGACTCTTGGGGCCCTATCCGCCGCGAGAAAATGAGCAAAATTCGCAAGACCATCGCGGCACAGATGACGCGATCGTGGACAACGATTCCACGGGTCACCAATTTCGACGACGCCGACGTAACGGATTTGGAGAATTTGCGGAAGTCGGTCCCGCCCGATTTCCTAGGTGAAGGGTTGAAATTGACTTTCATGCCCTTCGTCATGCGGGCAGTGAGCCTCGCCCTCCGTCATCATCCCCTTCTAAATGCCTCGCTAGATGAGGAAAACGAGCAGATCATCTACAAGGAATACATCAACTTGGGGATCGCCGTGGATACCCCACGTGGGCTGGTCGTCCCAGTCGTGCGAAACGCGGATCAGATGACCATACCGCAGTTGGCACGGGCACTGAGCGAAGTGGCACGAAAAGCGCGAAACGTAGAGTTTACCGTGGACGAACTGCGGGGTGGGACATTTACAATAAGCAACCTCGGTGCTGTGGGCGGAACGTACAGCACTCCAATTATCAACTATCCCGAGGTTGCCATATTACTTTTGGGTCGGTCGCGTTGGTTACCGGTTGTTCGCGACGGACAGATTGTCGCCCGGTATATGATGCCGCTTAGCCTGTCCTATGATCATCGTCTGGTGGATGGTGCGGCGGCCGCGCGATTCCTCAACGAAATAATCGACTGGTTACAAAACCCTGGGAAATTGCTCCTGGTCAGTTAGTTTTAAGAATGGCGCCAGAGCTTAACAGAACAATTTGGCGGTGTTGATAGCAGACGCACCCCATTATCGGTGTGCGGCGGTTTGGAGACGGATAAAGCATGGATATCGAGCTCGTTGTTATTGGCGGTGGACCGGGTGGATACGCGGCGGCCTTTTTGGCAGCCGATTTGGGCATGAAGGTTGCCATTGTCGATCAAGAACCCCGATTGGGCGGTGTCTGTCTGCTCCGTGGGTGCATCCCTTCGAAGGCCTTGCTCCATGTCACCCGGGTGATTGCCGAAACGGAGGAGCTAAAGGAATGGGGCGTCGATTATTCCAAGCCCGCCGTCGAGCTTAATAAACTACGTGCTCGCAAGGAAAAAGTCATCAGCATTTTGACCGGTGGATTGAAACAACTTGCCGCGAAAAGAAACGTGCGGGTCATTCATGCCCGGGCGCAGTTTCGTGATGGCCAGACCCTTCGGCTTTCGCCCGTCAATGGCGGTACCTTGGAAGACAACGTCTTGCGATTCCAGCGGTGTATCATCGCCACGGGTTCTCGTCCGGTGATTCCTGGCCTTTTCCCCACCGGCGTCGATCGCATCATGGACTCAACGGTTGCTCTCGACCTGCCTGAAATCCCCGATTCACTTCTTGTCGTCGGCGGCGGATACATTGGTCTTGAGATGGGAATGGTCTATGCTTCGCTAGGTAGCCGGGTCACCGTGGTCGAGATGATGGACGGACTTCTTCCGGGTGTTGATCGGGACCTCGTGCGCCCACTCCAAAAGCGACTGGAAGGGCTTTTTGCCGCCATCTATTTAAACACCAAGGTGGCTGCCGTACACCTTGTGGATAACGGAGTCGAAGCCACGTTTGAAGGGGCCAAAACTGGAACCGAGCGATTCTCTCGAGTTCTTGTCTCGGTGGGACGGCGTCCCAATAGCGACAACCTGGGCTTGGAGAATACCAAAGTCCAAGTCGATTCGCAGGGTTTCATCGTTGTCGATGCCCGAAGGCGAACGGCCGAGCCTGCCGTGTACGCGATTGGCGATGTGGCAGGCCAGCCGATGCTTGCCCACAAAGCGGCCCATGAGGGTAAGACAGCCGTCGAGGCCATTTCTGGGCACAAAGTGGCCTTTGAACCAAGGGCTATCCCCGCCGTGGTTTTCACCGATCCCGAAATTGCCTGGACCGGATTGACAGAGACAGATGCCAAACGCAAGGGGATTCCGTATGAGGTTGCCGTATTTCCTTGGGCAGCAAGTGGCCGGGCGCAGGCAATGGGAAGAACAGATGGGTTCACCAAGTGGATTATTGACCCCAAGACGGAGCGCGTCATGGGCTGTGGGATCGTTGGGCCCAGCGCCGGCGACCTAATCGGGGAAGCGACGTTGGCGGTTGAAATGGCCGCTTCGGCTCGAGACCTTGCGGAGACGATCCACCCCCATCCCACACTCTGCGAGACCTTAGGATTTGCGGCTGAGGTCTTTTTCGGACAAGCGACCGACCTCTATCGGCCACGCAAAAAGGATTAAGGCAGATTTGCAATTTTTACTCGGGCCCACATTTCGCAGCAAATTAGCCACGGCTGCCCCATCGCTCCCCAAAAAATCTCCCCGCCCCAAACAGCGCAACCCATGCGCACTTCGACCGTGGCGAAAAACCTGGTGGCATAAACGCTGGATCAGGTTTCTTCCGGACCAAAAGGCCACACGGCCATATGCTCGCTTTGCCACGTCTTCTTTAAAGCAATGGTGTGGCCCGGCACTGGTCGATTCCCATCACCCTTTTCCGGTCGATTCTCGCCAAAAGCCAAGAATGCGGCACCACAATGGTGACAAGTAACGTATTTTCCCAAGTAATCGAGCCGAATTTGGACCTTCCGACCACATGTCGGACATCCCTGAATGAAGTATCCGTACGCCATCCGTCGCACCTCCTCGAAATTTCCTTGCTGGTACGATCCTCACAACCGGTATACTACTCGCTCAGGATAGGTCTGGCAAGTATCTCGGACAGCAATTTAACTAAAGTCCTTCGCTTCGACGTAGGGCCAATCTTATCCATGAACAGCCAAACGATCGGACCGCTGCCACGCGCTGTGATAGGGAACCACAGGCCGGGTGAGCGAGCCACGCGGTGTCGCTTCCCGGAAATATCACGCCGCATGTACTGGCGGCCCAACGGGCACGAGAGCGTGCGTCAATGCGGTGGTTATGAATGGCCTCGCGCTGTGCTGGCCAGATCATGGGATTGGCTTGCTGGTCCAGATTTGGGCGGTAAATCGAGCCGGCAGTCTAGATCGGGGCCTGATGTTCCCACAAGCCCGACGGCTGTTC
>JAKPII010000498.1 GCA_029549885.1 Planctomycetota bacterium | reverse complement strand
TTGTTTTGCGATTTGCGGGGATTTGCGCACGAGACGGAACGCCAGGCTGATCAACTATTGCCCCTTCTTGACCGGATTAGTGCGGCCCTCGAGG
The DNA here is from genome assembly GCA_029549885.1 of Planctomycetota bacterium. Taxonomy (GTDB): domain Bacteria; phylum Planctomycetota; class Planctomycetia; order Pirellulales; family Thermoguttaceae; genus Thermogutta. The sequence continues at coordinate 19,099 of JAKPII010000498.1, read as the reverse complement.
TGATGACCCGGCGGATCCTCGAACATGGGGGAGTCATTGGGGACTTTCAGGGGGATGCCGCCATGGGCTTTTGGGGCTGGCCGTTGCCGCGGGAGGATCGGGTACTCGCAGCCTGTCGGGCGGCCCTTGCCATTCGACACGACTTCAGTCAGGCGGCGCAGACCCCTGGACATCCGCTTGCGGGATTTCACATTGGTATTGGGTTAGCAAGCGGGCGTGTCGTGGCTGGAAAGATTGGCACACCCGACCACGCAAAAATCACCGTTTTTGGACCGCCTGTCAATCTGGCCGCACGTCTTGAGGGAATCACCAAACTGATCCATGTTCCGATTTTGATGGACGATGAGACGGCGAGAGCCGCCAGGACTCTCGTGACTCCAGAAATCGGACGGATTAGGCCCATCGCGCGGATTCGGCCATATGGTTTGGATCAGGCGGTCCTCGTCCACGAGCTGCTGCCCCCGGAGTGCGAATATCCTCTCTTAAAGGAGCACCACCTCCACCTTTGTGAACAAGCAGTGGAGGCCTTTATCCGAGGCGACTGGGAGCGGGCCTTCTCCCTCTTTCATCAATTGCCTGCCGAGGACCGCGGTCCGGACTTTGTGACCGCATACATCGCACAACATCACCGTGTTCCGCCCAATTCCTGGGACGGAACGATCGTCATGTCGAGTAAATAGCCATTTTGATCTCGCCTTCGTCTTATGGGCCGTCTTCGCGGCGAGTCAGAAAAGAAGGAGCGTCACAAGAAGGTTTGCTCCTGGGGCGAATCAACGCTGGCTCTCCAAGAGGCCGAGATTCTTCAACACCACTTCCGGGTCAGGGGCCAATTTTCGAATTTTTTCCGCAATAATTGCCCGCTCCGAGGCATTTGCTGTCAAAAGTTTTCTCTTGAAAATGCGATACTTTTCCCGGCGATGGCGCTTTCGGCGAAGTTCTCGTTTGCGTTCACAAATCGACACAATCAACCTCCTTTGAGAAAAACTAATGATTCATAGTGTGCCAATCTGGCGCGCTCCTCATGGGAGCTTTTTCCCAGACTACCACCACCCCATCACGTTCCTTTTACTCGTGGCTTCGCAGGACGTCAATAGACCCGGTTGGCGTTCGATTTTAACGGCAGGGGGGACAGGGAAAATGTGGGGCGACCGTCATCGCCTTTTTTTGTGGGCGTTGGCCTGTGGTCTTCCGCTGGCTCCTCGCGTTATGGTTGCTTTCGTTTCGGTAACGAGGCGGCAGATGAGCCGCCAAACTGAAGACGGTGAAGCACAGCGAGGCGGGCTATCAAAACAGGAGCTTTTGTGTGGGGCGACCCAAAAGGCGGGCGCCCCAGCCACGTTCCATCAAATCCCGCACGAATGTCGCGGGCCCGTGCGTGCAATAAACAAGTTGGGGCTGAACGGTTTGCACCATCTGGAAGAGTTCTTCGTAGTCGGCATGATCAGAGAGGGGAAACACAACATCGGCCCCAAGACGGTACTTGGCCGAAGGGTCCAAGGCCCAACCTGTGACGGCAATCCGAACGACTGACTCCGTTGGGCAGTCCCAACGTTGTTGGGGTGATGTGATCAGCACCTCACCGCGCTCTAAGCGTCCGTCGTAGGGACGGTAATTTCCTACCGAGACTCCGAATTGCTCATAAATCCGGCTGATCGTTGCCACGGACGAGTGTTGGACAACACCTATCCCGGCCTCACTCAAACGCCTAGACACCTCTTGGGCCTTACCCAGGGCATAAGCCATGATGACAGGGCACCGACCTCGGTCCCACGTGTCGCGGATGCAGCATGCCAAATCCTCGATCACCTCATCTTCCGGAGGCAGGCGGTACCGCGGTTCCCCGTAGGTTGTTTCCATGATGAGGATGTCTGCCTTGACGGGTTGGGCAGCCGGTGTGGTCAAAGCGGGGCGTAGTTTAAAATCGCCAGTGTAAAGAAGCCGTTGTCCTTGGTGCTCAACAAGCAACATGGCCGACCCCAAACAATGGCCCGCGGGATAAACAGTCAGAGAGACGCCACCCCAGTCGATGTTTTTTCCGTAGGACATTTCCCGCGTCGGCCGTGGACCAAGGCGCAGGCCGAGGAAGGCCGCCGTCTCTGCCGTGCATAATGTGTATCCGTGTCGCGCAATGTGGTCGGCGTGAGCATGAGAAACAAAGGCCTGGGCATGGGGCCGTCGGACATCAATGGCCAAGTTGATGGGTAATAGCTTTAGGCCTTCATCGTAATAGAAAAGGGATTGGGACGGTGCCACGATGACGTTTCTCGTGAAAATTGTTTGTTGTCTCCCCGGGCCCAAGAACTAGCCATGGGACGCTTACCGATGATTGTCCCAACTCCTTCCACCAGAAGGAAGGTCCTGACTTGGCCGTTTGCCGTAACGGATTTGACCCGATCACAACAGCGTGACCTTTGGCCAGGAGGTGACGTGTTGAGATGTGTTGGTAGGTCCAGCCATTGGGGTGACCCGCTTGTTAAATGACTTGCGCCGTCGCGGCCACGATAATACCAGCCCCAATCGCCAACCGGCCGGGCGAGAGGGCTCCGGCGTGGATATCGCTGTATGGATGGTTTAAACGCCCACGAGTGGGCCTCGCTTTCCATCAGATCGGGCAGGCACAGGGGCCTGCCCCTACAAACTGTGACAAACGCACTGCCAGTGAAAAGACACTTCGAGCTTACGGTGGGCTTCAGGTGCGCATAACCTGCCCAGGTTGCCCTTTTAATATTCGCTCGCCAAGACGATACTAGATAGGTTTATACCACGCACCGGCGTGGCTTCCTCAATCTTTCCCAGTGTCAAAATAGGTTGTTTGGAGAATATACCAAAATGCTCCGGGTGATCTTTCCTGACGGAAGCGCCAAGGAATATCGGGAACGTGTTCGGCCCATCGACATTGCCGCCGAACTGGGTCCACGGTTGGCAAAAAGTGCCGTCGCAGCGATGGTGAATGGTTCGGTGGTTGATATGACGGCCCCATTGCCGCAAGAGGGGGAGGTGCAGTTACGGATTCTCACGGAGCGGGACCATGAGGCGCTGAACGTCCTCAGACACTCGGCAGCCCACGTCATGGCACGCGCGGTCCTCCGCCTTTTCCCCAAGGCCAAATTGGCATTTGGTCCACCGGTGGAAAATGGTTTCTACTACGACATCGAGCTAGAACGAAGTCTCACGGATGATGATCTCCCCCGAATCGAAGAGGAGATGGCCAAAATCATCGCCCAGGATGAGCCCTTTGAACGGATCGAGGTGCCTTGGGAAAGGGCGGTCGAAATTTGCCGGGATTTGGACCAACCCTTCAAAGTTGAACATCTTCAGGAGGGGCTAGCCTCGGAGAGGGTGGTCTCGTTTTACCGTCAGGGGGAGTTTCTGGACCTTTGCGAAGGCCCCCATGTGCCCTCGGCCGGCTGGATTAAGGCCTTCAAAGTGCTTTCGGTCGCAGGGGCGTACTGGCGGGGTGATGCCTCGCGTCAGCAGTTGCAGCGGCTGTACGGGACAGCTTGGTTCAGTCAAAAGGACCTCGATGAGTACCTCCGCCGTTTGGAAGAGGCAAAAAAACGCGATCACCGTGTTTTGGGCAAGCGGTTGGAGCTCTTCACCATCGAACCGATGGTGGGCTCCGGCTTGATCCTTTGGCTGCCAAAAGGGGCGATTATCCGTCGCCAATTGGAGGATTTTCTGTTTGGGGAATTGATCCGCTGGGGTTATCAGGCAGTTTACACGCCGCACATTGGCCGGGTGGAGCTTTATCAAACCTCGGGTCACTACCCCTACTATGCCGACAGTCAGTTTCCACCCATCCAAATGGCCGATGGGGAGCGGTATCTTCTGAAGCCGATGAATTGTCCGCATCACATCATGATTTACAAGTCTCGACCGAGGAGTTATCGGGAACTGCCGCTCCGGCTTGCCGAATTTGGAACGGTCTATCGGTTTGAACAATCGGGAGAACTTACGGGCATGACCCGCGTTCGCGGCTTTACCCAGGATGATGCCCATATCTTTTGCACGGAGGAGCAAGTCGCTGACGAGTTCCGCGGTTGCATCCAGATGACTCAGTTCGTTTTGAAGACGTTGGGCTTCACGGATTACCGCGTCAGGCTGAGCCTGCGTGATCCCAAGAGCAACAAGTACGTCGGCGACCCGGAGGTTTGGGAACGGGCCGAGTCCGCACTGAAGCAGGTCTGTCAGGAAATGGACCTGCCCAATTTGGAAACAGCCATCGGAGAGGCAGCCTTTTATGGGCCCAAGGCCGATTTCATTGTCTCCGATTGCATCGGACGGCAGTGGCAACTGGGGACTGTCCAGCTCGACTATAACCTGCCCAGTCCGCAGCGGTTTAACCTGGAATATATCGGTCCCGATAACCGACCTCATCAGCCGGTGATGATCCACCGTGCCCCCTTTGGTTCGCTGGAACGTTTCACAGGGATCTTGATCGAGCATTTCGCCGGGGCGTTTCCGCTTTGGTTGGCCCCCGAGCAAATCCGCGTGCTGACTGTGAGCGAAAAGTTCGATGAGTACGCGCGGCGTGTGGAAGGCCGACTCCGCGAAGCAGGGTTACGAGTTTCGGGGGACTACCGTGCCGAAAAGGTCGGGGCGAAAATTCGCGATGCCCAGCTCGAAATGATTCCCTACATGGCCATCGTAGGGGCGCGGGAGCAGGAGCAGGGAACGGTGGCCCTCCGCGATCGGCTGAAGGGGGACCTGGGGGCCATGCCTTTGGATGAGGTTATCAGCCGACTTCAGGAAGAGATTCGGTTGAAGCTTATTCGTCGATCTGACGAGAGGAAGAATGGATGAGACCGTTTTCTGCTGGACACGGGAGAGTGAACCTGATTGGGGACAGGAGACATCCACGAGAAGGCCGGAGATACTCATGGCAAATATCACCCAAAGGTGTTGACTTTGCCTTTTTCTCTGGTCATACTCTAACGAAAAGATTAAGGGCCCCTGGAAGAGGCTGGCCGAGTGTTCATTGGAATGGCGAGTAGGTTTGTTTGTTGGTCGTTTTCAGAAAGAGAGGAGTCTAGCAATCGAGGAGAAGAATTATCGCGTCAATGAGCGGATCCGCAGTCCATCGGTGCGGTTGATTGGTCCAGAAGGTCAGCAGTTGGGAGTGGTAAGCCGCGAGCAAGCATTGGCAGCGGCCCGAGAAGCCGGCCTTGATCTTGTAGAAGTTGCCCCCAACGAGAATCCCCCCGTTTGCCGGATTTTGGATTTCGGCAAGTTCAAGTACCTGCAAAAGAAAAAGCAGCAGAAATCCCAAGCGGCGCAGATCAAGGTCAAGGAGATCCGTGTCCGACCTGGCACAGGGGAAGCCGATCTGAATGTGAAGATCAACCGTGCCCGGGAGTTCCTGACCAAGAAGGACAAAGTCTTGGTGTCCGTGATGTTTCGGGGACGGGAAGCCGCCCACATGGAAGAGGGTGAGAAAGTCCTCAATCTGATCATTGAGCGTCTGGCCGACGTGGGAAAGGTCGAGGGGGCTCCCAGCCGTCAACCGAAACGCATCGTCTGCACGATTGTCCCCGCCGTTAAGTGACCGTGCGTACTGCTGGAGACCGGGTTACGCCGGGCAGTATGCCGCCGGGGCGAGGTGTTTGAGCCTCGCCGGAGAAAGCCTTTTCGCCGAGGGCCTTCCGCGGTTCCGGTGAAACGGGTAGAATTCATGTTTTCGACGCTCGCCAGCTTTGAGGGAGAGGGGAGCCGGGGTTTTTTCGTCACGGGAAAGCGTAGCAGGTCATCACGATCGTAGTTGGACTGTCAAAATGCCAAAGCAAAAAACGAAAAAATCCGCCGCCAAGAGGTTCAAGATCACAGGCACGGGCAAAGTTAAGCATCGCAGTGCCGGCACAAGCCATTTGGCTACGCGAAAATCAAAGAAGCGGCGTCGCCAGTTGCGCGGCACCGATGTGCTTTCTCCGGTGGAAGCCAAGCGGGTGATTCCTTTGATCAAGACCTGAGGATCGCACAAAGTTTCGGTCTTGCCGCCAGCTTTTCAAATGTAGTGAGCGATTGATCAAGGGAAACGTTAAAGGCTCTTAAAGAATGAGATTCACGGGACGGGCAGGAAACGTCTTCGGCTGCGGCCGAGGAGGCCTTGATCCCGGGTGGTGAGGAGATGATTGATCATGCGTACTAAAACGAGTGCAACACGTCGTCGTCGAGTTAAACGCTTATTCCGTCGAGCTAAAGGGTTTGTCGGCGGACGTCGGCGGCTCTTGCGAACGGTGAAAGAAACGCTGGTTCGGGCCGGGGTTTACGCCTATCGAGACCGGCGTGCACGCAAGCGGGTATTCCGCCGCCTTTGGATCACACGCATCAGCGCGGCGGTCCGCCAGCGGGGGATGCTCTATAGCCGATTTATCGATGGTTTGAATAAGGCTGGTATTAAGCTGGACCGAAAGGCCCTGGCCGAAATGGCCATTTCGGATCCAGAGGGTTTTGACCAAGTGGTTGAAAAGGCCAAAGAGGCCCTCCAGGCTGCCCAATCCCCCCTGTGGTAATTTGATTCGCACTCGGCAAAACGGTGACCATATGGAACGCCCGAATATCTCGGGCGTTTTTTATTGCCAGACGGAGTGACTGTCCTTGTAAAATGTCAGCCACAGTTGGTGGAATTTGGCAAACTTCTCGTATAAAATGGGGCATCGCGGTGGCCAAAATAAGGCAGTGTTTTAGTGTGCCGTGTTCCGAAAGACCTAGAAAAGGCCGCGTCAACGTTCATGGGTTACACGTAGTTGATTGGGTGTGAATAGGGAAACGAATAGGAGGACTTCCTATGGCAGGCATTTCGCGTCGCGGGTTTTTGGCGGGTTTAGGGGCTGTGGGTGGAGTAGCTCTTTCGGGGAAATGGGCTATTGCTGATCCGCATAAGCCTACCCTGAAAAGTGGCGTCGATATGATTACGCTGGGCCGGACGGGGCTGAAGACGAGTGTCCTTGGAGTGGGCACAGGGACGGTCGGGGGCAGCCAGCAATTGGCGATGGGCAGTGAAGGCTTCGGCAAGATGTTGCGGTATGCCCTGGAACGCGGAGTCCATTACATTGACACCGCAGACAATTACAACACGCATATTTTCATCCGTTTGGCCTTGCAGGCAACCCCGCGGGTGCCCCGCGAGAAATACTTCATCCAAACGAAGACGCGGGCTCGAACGGCCGAAGTCCTCCACGCCGACATCGAGCGATTTCGCCGTGAACTGCGGGTGGATTACATTGATTCTGTGCTCATGCACTGTATGACCACAGGAGATTGGCCCACGGTAATGCGACCAGTCATGGACGCCCTTTACGACGAAAAACAAAAGGGGCGGGTCAAAGCCGTCGGTGTTTCGTGCCATGGCTGGGAACCCCTAGTGGCCTCGGTCGATGTCGATTGGTGCGATGTTCAATTGGTCCGGATTAACCCCTTCGGAGCGAAGATGGACGGCGAGCCGAAAGATGTCGCAGCCGTCATCAAGAAAATGCACGATGCGGGTCGCGGCATCCTTGGCATGAAGATTTATGGCGAAACCGGTTTCAACTCTCGTGAGGAACGCCTGCAATCGCTGAAATACGTCCTCGGCTTGGGCTGTGTGGACTGCTTTACCATCGGGTTCACCAGCATCGAACAAATCGACGAGACCCTGCAACTTATTGAGGAAGCCCTTAAAGCCTGACGGAACCGGTCTCCTGGGAAGTATCGCCGCCGGCTCCGGAGCCCCTGGGTCTCTCTGCGCCTTTCTTGATGGCATACGGTAAAAGCAGCTTGACGCAGTTTCGGACAAATTGGGACGGCGTTCGCAAATAGCCGTATCCCCCAAGTGGGTTGTTTCTTGACCCGGCAGATGGTTGGTCGTCTCGTGAAGACGCCGGGACGCGAGTCTGCGCAAAGAAAGGGTCACGTTTTTTTATTGGTCGTTACCTCCAATTTGGGTATAATCTAGGTGGACAGATATTGAGGGATCGGCAGTGATCTGACCACAGAGGGCCAAGGTGCAAGGCCGATGTGACTTTTCCTTTTCTGAGCTTCTCGTTAATGATGGGAGGGCCCTATGACAGAGATCCGCGAACCGAGGATTGTGGCGGCGGCGGAGCGGGAAATGCAGAAATGGAGGACGGCCCAGCAGATTGCGGATCGCATCATTCGCTTTGATACAGCTCACGGTGCTCAGCAGAAGAAGATTGGTCCGTATATCACCATTTCTCGCCAGGCTGGAGCCGGGGCCGAGCAAATCGCCCATGCCGTTGGCGAAAGGTTGGGTTGGGAGGTCGTGGACAAGAACGTCCTTGATGCCATTGCCAAGCACTTTTGTTTGGAACGCAGTCAGCTTGAGAACTTGGACGAGTCTTCCGGGAATTGGCTTCGCGACACATTATTTCTGTGGCTAGATCCACACATCATTTCGGCTGACAAGTTCCTGGCCTGCTTGGAGAAGGTCGTCTGGATGGCTGCGCGCAAGGGGAATGTCGTGTTCGTTGGCCGAGGTGTTCGTTTTCTCCTCCCCGATGAACATGGACTGGCGGTGCGACTGGTGGCTTCGGAGAAGTACCGAGTGGAACGTATCCGTCGGGAAAAAGGATTGAGCGAAGCTGCCGCCCGTCGCTTTGTCCACGAATTAGAGCAGACGCGGCGTCAGTTCGTCCAGCGATTCTTCCACAAGGACGTGGATGACCCTCAGTGGTACGACCTTGTCATCAATGTGGAGCGGTGGGGCGTGGAAGAAACGGCCAATTTGATTGTCACGGCTTGGCGGGCGCGGGAGGAACAGATGAAGACAGTCGCCAAGCCTGCGGAGGCGGTGGTGTAAGCGTGAGTCTCTCGAGGCTGCCGACCTATAGGTCGGATGAGTCTAGCCAGTGGGCCGCGTCTTTGGCCCAGTAGGTGATGACGATATCCGCTCCGGCTCGGTGGATGGCGGTGAGCATCTCTAAGGCGATTCTTCTCGGGTCAAGCCAGCCTTTCTCCGCGGCGGCTTGGACCATACTGTACTCACCGGAGACGTTATAGGCAGCCAGGGGCAGACCGGGAAAATTGTCCTTGACCATCCGAATGATATCGAGATAGGCCAAGGCAGGCTTGACCATGATGATGTCAGCCCCCTCGGCAACATCGAGCTCGACCTCACGGAGGGCTTGCTCGGCGGCCGCGGCTGGGTCCATCTGATAACTTCGGCGATCGCCAAATCTTGGGGCACTCTCGGCGGCCTCCCGGAAGGGACCATAAAACGCGCTCGAATACTTGGCGCTATAGCTCATAATGGGGAGATGCGTAAAGCCCGCTTCGTCGAGGGCACTTCGAATGGCCTGAACCATTCCGTCCATCATCCCACTGGGGGCCACCATGTCGGCACCTGCGCGGGCATGGGCCACCGCTTGCCACGCCAACATCCGTAACGTCTTATCGTTGTCCACCGTGTCCTGGTTTCCGGCCCGACCCAAGACGCCACAGTGTCCATGGTCGGTGTATTCGCAAAAGCACTCGTCGGTGATGACAAGCAGATCTGGGGCCACATCTTTGATGGCCTTGATCGCCTGGCAGATGATCCCAGAGTCACGCAGGGCGTCGCACCCCATTGCGTCTTTGTGCGCAGGGATGCCGAAAAGGAGGACCCCACCTAATCCCAATTGCATAATCTCTTTGATCTCCGCGCGGAGGCCCGACAACGGTAACTGAAAATGTCCGGGCATCGATTTGATGGGTTTCTTTTCGTCGCCCTTAGCGTGAATAAATAAAGGCAGGATCCAGCGCCGTGGGTCCAGGTGGGTTGCCTGGATCATCCGTCTAATGGCCGGATGATAACGCAACCTACGTAAGCGTGTGAGGGGGAAGCCTGGCATCCGGCACTGTCCTACCCAAAGCTCTTCACGCCGTGAATGACCCATATTGATCTCCTCATTCAGACGTTAATCAAATCTCCGAGCGAATACCCCGCCCAACGTTGTAGCAATTCTTCACGCATTCCCTAAATCGTAACACCAACGTGCGCCACTATGGTCGCTAACGCTATGAAGCTGGCGCGGCATTGGCAAAATCCACGATCCATGCGTTGGGAACGTTTCGTTCCACAATCCAGCGAGCAAGATTGATCCAGCTTTGACAATGGTCGAGAATCACATGATCGGCCGTGGCCACGGGGATACCTCTCGCTTGTAACTCGTGATCGGGACTGGGCACGATGTTGACCTCCCAATTCCACTGGTGCTCGGCCGCCAAAGTGCGCAAGAGCTGTGCCAGCCGACCGCTATTCGACACAGGCTTGTCCAGATACCACACGGCTTCCGACACACCGAGGGAGGCCAGGGTGTTTCCCACCAGTTCGATGGCCTGTTGGGTCTCGGCCACCTTTCGATAGGAGCCGTGCATGCTGGCCATGTCGCGGAGGGTGCCATCACGTCCTCCGAGGAGTACCCCTCCTGCCAAGGCCGCCTCAATTGTCGTCAGCACGTTGTAGCCATCAAGACAAATGGCACGACCAGCAAGCTCCTGCGGCGGACACAACCGCGACTGCCTTGCGGCAACCGCCGCTGCCGTGCATGCGCACCGCTCAAGAGCCAATCGTTGCCGGGCCGAAAGTTCGTACCTGTCGCCCACCAGTTTCAACGACGAGGTGACCGCGTAACCCCGATCCAGCAACCAGCAAAGATCGGAAAATGCTGCCTGCAATCGGGGATACATGGCGGCGTCGAATAGCTGCCGATCTTCCGGATGGGGACCACGATGTCGTCGGCGATCCGGCACAGTTCACCTGCTGCTCAATCAAGTTCAAAACCCAGCCCTTACGGACCATGACGAACACGTTGGAGGCGGCATGCCGCCGAGCCAGTCTCGGCTATCGGAAGTAGCCGGGGCTAGCGGCGTTCATAAGTGCCCATCAGCTCGCCTTCTCCCAGGATATGGCCTTTCATCGCCTCCAGCAGTTGTTTTTTGGTAAGGCCTGGTTCCAGATCGAGCTTCTTGTCCAGAGCATACAGACGGAAGTAGTACCGATGGCGACCATGACCTGGTGGCGGCATGGGCCCGCGATAGCCGATCGTTTGGCCGCTTGGCCAAGAGTTCTTCCCCTGGAGGGCGCCTGGCGGAACTGAAAGTTTGGGCGTTTTGGCAATTCCTTCGGGAAGCTTGGTCACATCCGCCGGGATTTTGTAAATCACCCAATGGACCCACGGTTCTGCCGTCGGGGCGTCTGGATCATCGCAAATAAGCGCGAATTCCTGCGTCCCCTCGGGAACATTTGACCACTCTAAGGGTGGCGACACGTCGGCTCCTTCCCCTGTGTATTGCTTGGGAATTGGCTGCCCGGGTTCAAATGCCGGACTTGTCAGTTTCATCTTCATGATACGACCTCCTTCTTTTGGCTTGAGGGACCCTTCCACAGACGGTGTCTGAGCTACCTCTTGCGTGCCCTGGGGATTGGCGGCAGGTGATACCTGTTGGCTTGTTTCTTGGTTAGCTTCCTGACAACAAGAGGGGGCTTCCCCAACGATGTTAAACGGCTGCGGCGTGGCGTTCGTCGTACCGGGCGGTCCACATCCTTCACAAAACATCGCCAGGAGAATGAGAGCCGGTAGGCCGATCAAGCTGCCGAAGCCAATCATACGACTAAGAGTCCCCATGGCTGACCCTCCCTTAAGATCACACAGGTTTGAAAAAGGGTTATCCTTTGACGACACCCAAAGGCCGCAGGCGGGCGACTTTCTTGGCCAGCCCCGCCCGCTCAACAACGTCGACTACGATACTGACATCTTTATAAGCGTCGGAGTGTTCCTCGGCGAGCCCCGCCCGACTATGCGCTCGCGCAATGATCCCTTTTTCGGCAAGTTCCTTGTCGATTTGTCGTCCTCGAGCGTGCCGCACAGCTTCGTTGCGACTCATCACCCGACCTGCCCCGTGACAGGTGGTGCCAAAGGTTTTTTCCATGGCTGCCGGCAATCCCACCAGGACATAACTTTCTCGCCCCATATCCCCTGGGATGATCACCGGCTGACCGATCGATCGATAACGATCTGGGATGTCGGGATGCCCGGCGGGGAATCCCCGCGTAGCCCCTTTGCGATGGACGCACACCAGTTTTTCTTTGCCGTCAATAATGTGCTTTTCCATCTTGGCGATATTATGCGCCACGTCATAGACGAGGTTAATTTGCAGTTCCTCCCAAGGCTTGCCGAAGAACTCGCTAAAGGCCTCCCGCGTTTGCCACATCAAGAGCTGCCGATTGGCCCAGGCATAATTGGCCGCCGCCCGCATGGCCGCCAAATATCGTTGTCCCTCCGGGCTTTCGATGGGCGCACAGGCTAATTGGCGATCTGGAAGTTCGGTGTGATATTTCTCGGGGCAGCGACGCATTTCCTTGAGGGCGTCATCGCAAACTTGATAGCCCAGACCGCGGGAACCGGAGTGGATCATCACGCAAATGCCGCCTTCTTTTAGCCCCATAACCTGGGCGGCTACGGGGTCAAAGACCTCTTCCACCACCTGCACCTCGAGAAAGTGATTTCCCGCCCCCAGTGTCCCGCATTGATCGCTGCCACGCTTCTTCGCTTCCTGACTGACGCACGAGGCATCGGCCCCTGGGATACACCCTGTTTCTTCTGTGTGCTGAATGTCCTGCTCGGTGGCCAGGCCGATCTTCTTCAGATAGTGGCAACCCTCCTCGAGAATTTGGTCCATTTGCTTTCCGGCAAAAAGATAGGGTCCACCTTTGCCCACACCGGCAGGAATCTTCTGAAAAAGGACATTCATCAAACCGCCCAATCGTGGTTTGATGTCGTCCACGTGGAGATTGGTCCGAATCAGTCGAACACCACAATTGATGTCATATCCAACACCCCCTGGTGAAATCACACCACCGGCCTGCGGATCGGTCGCTGCGACACCCCCGATGCAGAATCCATAGCCCCAATGGATGTCAGGCATTGCTAGGCTTGCGGACTGAATCCCCGGCAAGAACGCCACATTGGCAACCTGCTCGGGGGCCTGATCGGAGCGAATCTGCTCGATCAGGCGATCATCCGCATAGATGATACCGTCCACTTGCATTCCCGGTTTATAGTCCCGTGGGATGCGCCACGTCGTCTCGTCGATGCGTTCGAGCGGTCCAGAGTATGCGTCCTTACTCATGATTCAGCCTCCTTTTAAGGCCTAAACGTTCTCTGATTCTTCTGACATCTGCCCAAATGCGAGGTGTCAAAAGAGTTGCGGTTCCCTTTCCATGATGAGGGCCTTATGTTGGTCGGCATGGTAGCGTCCTGACGGGGAAGCTGAGACCCTCGCCAATTTAACATTCTGAACCGGGCCAACATTCATCCCGCGTCCACTTGTCATTCTATGAGACTGGGACGACTGTCAAAAATCATTTAAGATGTCTGGCTAAGATATCTGGCCTCAGATAGGCACAGGTTTACGAGTTTATGGGTGTTCAGCACGGTACTGGGCCGTGACGCGGGTCGTGATACCACCCCGGGGACGGAAGTCGGCGATAACTTTCATCCAGCGTGGTTGCAGAACTGCCACCAGATCGTCGAGGATGCGATTCGTGACATGCTCGTAAAAAATACCTACATCGCGGTACGCCTGAAGATAGAACTTTAGGCTCTTCAGCTCCACGCAGAGCTTGTCCGGTGAATATAGGATCGTAATCGTCCCGAAATCAGGCTGTCGGGTCTTAGGACAGACCGAGGTAAACTCAGGGCATATAATCTCAATGGTGTAATCTCGGTCAGGATACTGATTTTCGAACGTCTCGAGAATGTGACGAAAACCTTGACTCACAGCAGTCCTCCTTAAACGATCGGGCATTTCTGTCCATCATATAGGAGCGGGGGACTCCTGCCCACACGTGGCGAGGCATGTCAGGATTGCCCGCACAAAAAGGGAATCAGCCACAGGAATCGCGTGAATGCCTCAGAACACCGACAGCGTCAGAGCTGGACCAGCACAGCGTAAAGCTATTATTCTCCTATCGGGTGGAATGGACTCCGCAACAACGGGGGCCATCGCCCGAGAGGAGGGCTACCTGCTGTATGCGCTGACGGTGGATTACGGGCAGCGGCACTACCGGGAGTTGGAGGCAGCCAAGCGAGTGGCCGAGTTTCTGGGCGTGGCCGAGCATATTATTCTCAAGGTGGATCTCACGGCTTTTGGAAAGAGTGCGTTGACGGACACGATTGATGTCCCTAAGGATCGTCCGATCGCCGAAATGCCGAAGGAGATCCCGATAACGTATGTCCCAGCCCGCAATACCGTTTTGTTGTCGCTAGCCCTGGCGTACGCGGAGGCCCGGGGGGCGTGGGATATCTTTGTCGGGGCCAATGCCGTGGACTACAGCGGTTATCCCGATTGCCGGCCAGAGTTTATCTCCGCCTTTGAAACGATGGCCAACTTGGCGACAAAGGCAGGGGTGGAAGGGACCGGGCGATTTCGCATCCATGCCCCGCTGTTGCGGCTAAGTAAGGCGGAGATTATCCATCGGGGGTTGGCCTTGGGAATGAATTACGGGTTAACCCACACCTGCTACGATCCAACGCCCGACGGACGGGCATGCGGTCGGTGTGATGCCTGTCAGCTGCGAAAAAAAGGATTTCTCGAAGCCGGCGTCCCGGATCCCATCCCTTATGCCGAGTGACGATTTTTGGTTGAAACATGGCTCAAACAGTGCCTGGCATTACCGATATAGGATTCCAATCTTTGGGACAACAGTACATCCGCATTGCCGAGGTTTTCCAATCTCGGCAGGGGGAAGGGCTTTTGACGGGTACAGAGAGTGTGTTTGTCCGCACCTCTGGGTGTAACCTTCGCTGTTGGTTTTGCGATACGCCCTACGCCAGTTGGGCCATTGAAGGCGATCGTCTGACCATCGATGAGATCATCTCCCGCGTGACCAGTTTTTCGGCGCGCCACGTTGTCATTACCGGTGGCGAGCCGATGCTTTTCCCAGGTGTCGTCGATTTGACACATCGTCTCGAGAGTAAGGGCTACCACATTACGATTGAGACTTCGGGGACGCGGTATCTGCCGGTTGCCTGTCATCTCCTCTCGATCAGCCCCAAGCTCAGCAATTCGACGCCCTCCTGGAAGGAGCATCCCCGCTGGGCCGCTGCCCACGAGCGCCGCCGCTACTGCCCATCGGTTGTCCGGGAACTTATCCGCCGTTACCCTTACCAGATCAAATTTGTCATCGACACGGAACGCGATGTGGCCGAGGTCGAGAATTACCTGGAGGAAGTGCCGGAAATCGACCGCCACCGCGTCCTCCTCATGCCCCAGGGGATCGACCAGCGAGTCTTAGAAGAGAAGGCGCGTTGGCTGAAGCCGCTTTGCGAGAAACATGGGTTTTTATTTTGTCCGCGAAAACAAATCGAGTGGTATGGGCCGGTCCGCGGGACATGACATTGTCGTTCGCAATTCTCCTGGTGCCTGCCATCGGCCGATGCGCCTGATGTGACAGCACCGATAGCACCGCAATCATATCGGAGCCGGAGGTAAATGCCCGACTTCAATGTCAGTTAATACGGCCAGGATGGGGGATTGGCACGGCTGCGCCTTGGGGTAGAATAAGCCGTTGGCATCGCGGTTTTGCACCTTGTGTGCTGGGATCTCTCACTCGTCACCACGTGGCTCGGGGGAAGAAAGGAGTCGATCCATGACGACTCTCTCGCTCGGTTGGGACCTCGACGTGACCCAGGGGGAAGGTTGGTTGATCATTCGGCCGCGGCCACACGGACCACAGACGCTGGAACTGGTCCCTTTGGCTGATGAAATCCTCAAACTGTTGGAGTGGTGTTGGGCAAATCGCGTGATCTTGGTTCTTGACGGCCTCGATTTGCTGACCTCGTTTGTGGTCGGCCAATTTGTGAAGCTCCACAAAAATCTTGAGAGGCAGGGGGGTATTCTACGGCTTTGCGGGGTCAAACCTCAGCATCGCCAAGTTTTGGAGCGCGTCGGACTGACCATGTGTTTGCCGATCTATGACGACGTGCGAGACGCCGTGATGGGGAGTTTCCCCTGCAAACCCCGGTAGTTCGCATTGATCCCGAGGCGGGTAACAGACGGTGGGAAGTTTGCGCTCCGGGACGTTAGTCTCTGTCATTGCCAGGGAAGGGGAGCGAGTTTAGCGCAAAAGAAGATAAGCCCCAATCGCGGCTAAGCCCAAGATGGCAATGATCACGACCACGGGGATGACCCACGATTGTGGGAGTTGGCCGACGATTTTGCCCGTCTGGCCGTTCATCCATAGGCGGTACTCTTTTCCCCGATACTTGAAGCGGATGTTATAGACGGGCAGAAGGATAAGGTCGGAGCTTTCCTTGGAGAAATCCGTTTCCACAACCAGACCGCGGTAGGTGTCGCCTGGAAGGAACGCACTAATGCACTCTGTCTGGTATTTTCGAAAATATTCCTTGCAAAGGCTCTCTGCCTGGGGCCGTTCCAGGGTGTATTCCTCGCACGCCCAACCTGCCAAGTACGACGGGTCGTATCGTCGCAACCCTGCCAAATAATAGGGCATAAGTTGATCGGCAAAACTTTGGGGGACACTTTGACTGGCCGAGACGAGATAACCGCTCAAGTATTGGTGGTACTTGCCCGCTAAGGGCCACCATTCGGTCTCCCGGACCCGCCGCGTCTTTGTCACCAATTTTCCATTTTCGTATGTCGTGTAAGTTTCCGTGCGGTACCAGTACTCTCCGATCGTGGCCTGCCAACGACTTTCCGCTAGCATAGAAAAGGACCAGAAGGGAAGATACACGCCACGGATAACGGCCTGCTGAATAGCTTCGCGCACCCCGCGAGAAATCCACTGTGCCTTTTGGCGGACCCAGTCAAGGAGGATCTTCTGGGCATTCTCCGGGGTGATGGCAAAACCCAGCACAAACTCGGGCGGTTGTCGGCCGGTGACCTCCGGGGCAAAATCGAAGACATACGTACTGCCGCAATACTCACAGGTGTAGCTGCGTTGATTGGGAGCTAACCGAATCTCGGCACCGCAATTGTCGCAGCTCACGCGTTCGGGGATTGCCCGTGGTGTGAGCACCTCTGCCTCGACAACTTGTGCAGCACCACAAGCGGGGCAATATTTGTCGTGGGACTCCACTGGGGCCCCACAACGGGAACATGCCTCCGTTTGGACACTCGGGGCATAACTGAAATCTTTGACGCGCGTTTGGATATGTTTTCCGGTGGAAAGGAGCTGTGTCACGATTGCGACGCCCCCTGTTGGGTTTGCCGTTCGTAGATTGCGTGCAGCATCTCATCGACACTGGCGAACTTCTTCTTGCGGGCCAACACGGCATCAATGAGGCGACGGGCCTCGGCCTCGCTGTGACCAAGGGCCACCAAGGTCTGAAAGGTCTGGGTCACGGTGTCGGGCTCGACGAGGGCCTCTTCGGCAACCTTTTGCTGAGTTACCCATAGGGCAAACTTGGGCATCTTCCGCCGCAACTTGGCCACAATCCGCTCTGCTGTGGCCGGCCCCACTCCCGGCAGGCTCGCAAGAAAGCGGTGATCCTGCTGCTCGATCGCGTTGGCGATTTCATTGACAGGGTGCGACATGGCACGCAGGGCCTTCTTAGCCCCCATGCCATCGACGGTGCATAGCAAGTCAAAAAACTCGCGCTCGATCTCGTTGATAAAACCTACCAACCGCGGCGTTAATCGACCCGTGTTGACCGCACCCTCCAGATAGAGGGTCGTATGTAAGACAACCTCCTGATTGATGCGCGATTGAAGTTGTCGCCGTGTGTATTCGGGGATTAAAACCTCCCACCAGAACGAACCAGCTTCGAGTGTTGCGGTTTCCTCCGTGATTTGAACCAATACACCGCAAATGCGCGTGATCAAGGGTGGAACGTCCTTCCTAATAACTCAAGGATTCGATCGTCCGTTAACCGAAAATCTTCCGTTTGATCTCTTGAATGACGCGAATAGCGTGGCCGATCTCCTGTTTTTGCCGTTCTGGTTCCTGCGGAATCTCCCGTTCAATGGTTAAGGCACCGTCGTAACCCAGTTCGGCCAAGGTCTTCAAGAACAGCTCGGCATTTACATCCCCGGTGCCGAAAGGCACTTCGACTCCCCACTCTTTACCGGCTTGGGCAGCCCATTTGGCATCCTTGCAGTGGACACTTCGCACGTAAGCCCCGACCTTTTTGAGGGCCTCGATCGGATCACCGGACCCGTAAAGGATCATGTTGGCAGGATCAAAGTTGACGAACAGGTTGCTCCGATTCACATCCTTTAGGAATTGCAGCAACGTATCGGCGGATTCTTGGCCCGTCTCCAGATGGATCCGCTGCCCCTGGTTTGCACAGTAATCGCAGACCTCCTGAGCTACCCTCAAAACATCCTGATAAAGCGGATCCTGCCGGTCATGGGGAATGAACCCGATGTGGAGACCCACGGCATCAACGCCAAGGAGCTTTGCAAAGTCCGCGATTTCTTTGAGTTCCTGCTTACGCTCCTCGCGGGTTTCCGGCGGGACAAGGCCAACGGTCTTTGCCACCGTTGGAATATCCGCGTAGCTTTCACCCTCGAAGCCGGCGAAAACGACCGTAATGGTCAGTCCGTATTCTTGCAATTGCTGCAAAAAGCGTTTGGCATTCTCGGGCGTCCGAGAACTTTTCTTCGGCGTGTGCAACTGGATGGTGGGTACCCCCAATTCGTGAGCAACGCTCAATTGCACGCCTAATCCTGCGTCAATACTGGCAAAAACACCGATTGGCCATTTTTCCACAGCTGAGTCCTCCACGACCTTTCGACCCTTGGCCAGCGACAGTCGCGGCCGATGACGGCTCCGCGTTGCCCTGGACTTCCCCAAACGATTCCCGCGTAAAACAAGCGTTGTAGTCAAGATACCGCAGAAGCCCACCAACTGCAAGCAACGGCCGACCCCACCGGAGGGGTCGCATCGTCGGCCCTTGGTGCGCGCTGGCAAGTTTTGGCAATTCATGAGTATGGGCAAGCGGTCTCGAGTTGCGGGGAGCTTTGAGAAGGGTGAGTTTTTCTCGGCATGGGTCCAGACGGGTCGATCAGCTCAAGCTAAGAACCACAGGAGTCTTTTCCATGAGAGCCGATCCTGCACGATGGTGGCTTGCCGTAACTGTGTTAGCGTTCTGGGTGGGAG
>JAKPII010000480.1 GCA_029549885.1 Planctomycetota bacterium | reverse complement strand
TGGGCACGGCCGCTGTGGTCATCACGCCACCGCTGGGGACACCTATGGCGGGTTACTATTCCGCCCGTGGGAGTGAAGGGGTGATCGACGATCTTTATGTCAAGGCCATGGTCCTGGACGATGGCCAAACCCAGGTCGCCTTGGTGTCATGTGACCTAATCAGTCTTCCTGCCACCGTGGTGAGGGCGGCGAGGGAGAAGATTGCCTCTCAGACATCCATGCCGGGCGACCATGTCCTCATTTCAGCGACGCACACGCACACCGGACCGGCCTTGCGACGGGGTTCAAAACGGGACGAATTGGACGGCGGTGCCAGCGATTTGGCCCAGCAATATACCAACAGTCTGCCGGAGAAGATCGCCCAGGTGGTGGCCGAGGCCTTCAAGAAGCGCACGCCTTGTCGTTTGGCCTTTGCCCGCCAGGAGGAACACGAACTCTCTTTTTGCCGTCGGTTTTGGATGAAGGATGGGAGCGTAGGTTGGAATCCGGGCAAGCTGAATCCGAATATCATTCGGCCTATCAATCCCATTGATCCCGAGGTTTTGGTCCTTTATGTCGAAACGCTCAAAAGCGAACCTGTGGCGGCCTACGTCAATTTTGCACTGCACTGCGACACGGTAGGAGGAACGCTGATCTCGGCCGATTACCCCGGCGTGCTGGCGAAACGCCTAGCGGAGTACAAAGGCCCGCAATTTGTAACGCTGTTCGGCAACGGGACATGCGGTGACATCAACCATATCAACGTCCACTGGAAAGATCGGCAAAAAGGGCCGGAGGAAGCGGGACGGATTGGGACAATCCTGGCCGGGGATGTAATGAAGGCATTGATGAAATTGCAGGCGGTCACTGATAACCGGCTGGCTGTTCGGCGAGAAATCGTGCCTCTGCCTTTGGCACCTATCACAGAGGAGGACGTAAAACGGGCCAAGGAGATTATCGCCCAGGGTAGCAAAGCCAAGTTCCTGGAGCAGGTCTTCGCCTACAAAGTTCTGGACGTGGCCGATCGCAACGGTCAGCCGCTGGAGGCCGAGGTCCAAGTGATCACCTTGGGGCGTGACGTGGCCTGGGTGGCGTTGCCGGGGGAGATTTTCGTTGACCTGGGACTCAGCATTAAAGCGGTGTCGCCATTCCGACAGACGTTTGTCGTGGAGTTGGCCAACGGTTCGCTTGGATATATTCCGAATCGCTCGGCTTATGCTGAGGGTCAGTACGAGGTGGTGAGTGCCCGCTGCGCCGAAGGCTCCGGTGAAATGTTGGTCAATGCGGCCCAGCGGCTGCTTGCGGAGGTCTATGGAGGCGAATAAGAGCCTATTCCAGAATTCCCTCTCCCTGTGGGAGAGGGTTGGGGTGAGGGTAAGCCATCGTCGGAGTCAATCGAGAAAACTAGCAGCGATTCGAGCCACCCTCATCCCTAGCCCCTGTCCCGTCGAACGGGCGAGGAGAGGTTGTGGGATAGGCTCTAAAAGAGGCACGGATCGGCTGTTCTTGTGGCGTCGCGAGATGTGCGAACGGCGGTGGGCTAAAAATCTGCATGGCGGCGAAATTTCTTCCTCTTGACAAGATTTAGTCTTCCGATAATCCTTTTATGAATTGGCTTGATCGCTGTGGTATCAAGGCCGTCCCGCGAGTCGGAGCACGGGCAACGTGGATGGGTTGTCGCCTAACCGCAGCGATTCACGAAGGATCGGGTAGCAATGGCCACCGTTGACGCTGAGACAGCGTCTGTGCGTGCCGCCGAAGAGGAGCCTCCGAGTTCCGGTGCGGCACTGAATGTTCTCCCCCTTTTTGAGACCTCTGATAACGGTCTCCTGCCTTACCCGGCGTTTTCGGGTGCAGATTCGTCCTCGCTCGGTGTTCCGCCGCCGGTTTCTTTCCGGCGGGTCAGGACCGACATTCGGGTTCGACAATTCCGTCGAACGTTCTATCGTGACGTTCCCGACCGGCTCTGGAACGATTGGCATTGGCAGATTAGCCATCGTATCCGGACATTGGAAGAGATCGAGCGGATGCTCGTTCTCTCGCCGGATGAAAGGGCAGCCCTCGAGCAAGCTGGGGCCAAATTGCCGGTGGCGATCACGCCGTACTACATGGCCTTGATCTCCCCCGATGATCCCGACCAGCCGTTGCGTAAGACGGTCATTCCCCGCACGGCGGAGTTCGTCCGTTCGCCTGGTGAGGCGGATGACCCCTTGGGCGAGGACAAGGACAGCCCGGTGCCTGGGATCGTCCACCGTTACCCAGACCGCGTCCTTTTCCTGGTCCACGATTTCTGCTCGACTTACTGCCGTTATTGCACGCGAAGCCGTGTGGTCGGCCATGGGGAGCTGAAATCGAGTGCGGATCGGCTGGCCTTGGGGCTGGACTACATTCGCCGCACGCCCACGGTGAGGGACGTCCTCCTATCGGGAGGCGACCCGCTGACGCTGACTGATGAGAAACTTGACTGGCTCCTCGGCGAGCTAAGAAGAATTCCTCACGTGGAGTTCCTGCGGATCGGGACCAAGGTCCCTGTGGTCCTTCCGCAGCGGATCACACCCCAGTTATGTCGGGTGTTGCGGCGATATCATCCCTTGTGGATGAGTATCCACTTTACCCATCCGGACGAGTGCTCTCCCGAAGCCTACACGGCCTGTGGGCGATTGGCCGACGCGGGGATTCCGCTCGGCTCCCAGACCGTCCTGCTCAAAGGGATCAACGACAACGTTGAGACCATGAAACGGTTGGTGCATGAGTTGCTCAAGATGCGGGTCAAGCCGTATTATTTGTACCAGTGCGACCCGATCAGCGGTTCCGCCCATTTCCGGACACCCGTCGCTAAGGGTCTGGAGATCATTGAAGGCTTGCGGGGGCATACCTCGGGTTATGCCGTGCCCACATTTGTCATTGATGCCCCAGGTGGGGGCGGCAAGATTCCGCTCCAGCCGAATTATGTTGTTGGTCGCGAGGGTGATGAGCTCATTCTCCGCAACTACGAAGGTGCCATTTTCCGGTATCCCGATCCCTTGGAACAGTCCTTAG
The DNA here is from genome assembly GCA_029549885.1 of Planctomycetota bacterium. Lineage (GTDB taxonomy): Bacteria > Planctomycetota > Planctomycetia > Pirellulales > Thermoguttaceae > Thermogutta. Next base: position 6,219 of record JAKPII010000480.1, on the reverse strand, counting down.
ACAAGTAAGAAAGGGGTGGATCATGGGAGATGAAGCATCTTTGTGTTCGCGGTGCGCGCAGCGGGGCAAAACATGCTGCCAAATTTGTGAGATTTACGTCACTCCGGGCGATGTTCAACGGATCGGGACGTTCGTTGGTCACTTTGACTTCTTCGAGTTTCGCAAGCCCGTGGATCCACAATATCTGGACCAGGATGACGACCCGGAATGGGCAAGGTGCGTGTTCCGGCCTGATGGTTCTCGTCGTGTGTTGCGGCGTTCCACCTCGGGCGACTGTGTCTTCCTAGGACCCGTGGGTTGCCGGCTTCCCTGGGAAGTTCGGCCCCTTGTGTGTCGCCTTTATCCGGTGGAATACACAGCCAGTGGCTTGAAGCCCGATCTGGCGGACGGCTGCCCCGTGAACTTGCTGCCTCCCGGGCAGGATTTACTTCAGGCGCTGGGTATGACCTGGGAAAAGGCGGAGGTCTGGTGGCGGCAGCTTTACGCCGAAATCCGCCTGGAGCCGCATCTCTTTGATACGGGTGAGCGGGACAAAATCGCCCCGGTTGAGGCCAACATCTTCCCAGTGCGGGTAGATGGGCCGGAAGCGGACCCGCCAGCTCCCGGTGGCCCCGGTGGATCGGTGCTCGCCCAGACGCCGGTAGGCCCGACCGCATCCCAGACGGGCCACAAATCGAACGATCTTGGAAAACCATCTTCCTATCCCCCTGCGGTGGCAAAGGCACCCTGATGAAGATCGGCTTTACCTACGACTTACGGAGTGAATACCTGGCGGAAGGTTTCTCCGAGGAGGAGACGGCCGAGTTCGATCGCGATGACACGATTCAAGCGATCGAAGACGCCCTGCGCGCCGAGGGCCATCAGGTCGATCGGATCGGGCGAATTCATAACCTCGTGCGGAGACTGGCCGCCGGAGATCGATGGGATTTGGTGTTCAACATTGCGGAGGGGTTATACGGCCTGGGACGGGAGGCCCAGGTGCCTGCCCTCCTCGATGCCTACCAGATTCCCTACACGTTCGCCGATCCGGCTGTGCTTATGCTCAGCCTGGATAAGGCCCTTTGCAAATTGGTCGTTCATGAGGCGGGGCTGCCCACCCCTGCCCACGCGGTGGTTCGCTGCGAGGCCGATGTCGAGCAGGTCCGTTTGCCCTTTCCCCTTTTCGTCAAGCCGCTGGCGGAGGGGACAGGGAAAGGGATTTCGCCGCAGTCCAAGGTTGATACGCCGCAGGCCCTCGAGGCCGCGTGTCTCTCGCTGCTAGCGCGTTTTCGGCAACCGGTGCTGGTTGAGCGGTACCTCTCGGGGCGAGAGTTCACCGTGGGAATCCTCGGAACGGGCAAAAAGGCCAAGGTCTTGGGGACAATGGAGATCATTCTCCGCCCGCAGGCAGAGGCCCATGCCTATTCCTACGTTAACAAGGAGTTTTGTGAAGAGCTTGTGGAATACCGGTATCCCTCGGCGGAGAGTGATCCCGAGGTGGCCGAGGCGGAACGTGTGGCCTTGGCGGCATGGCAGGCCATTGGCGGGCGCGACGCCGGTCGCGTGGACCTCCGCTCGGACGAGACGGGCCAGCCCCACTTTTTGGAGGTCAACCCCCTTGCCGGTCTCCATCCCGAGCACTCGGACCTCCCTATGATTGCTAAGGCTAAGGGGTTATCTTTTCGGGAGTTGATTCGGAGGATTATCGCCTCGGCCTTGGAACGGGTGGAGGCATCTTGCCAGACGCCGAACTGTTGTCCTGCGGGGCCGTGACATGCGGGTGCTGGTCGTCCATCAAACGGTGGGGCCCGAGGCCTCCCAAGACGATAAGGACGTGTTGGTCCAGGCCGGCGCCGTAGCCGATTCCTTGGTACGACTGGGGCACGAGGCCATCATCCAGCCGGCGGGGCACTCTCCCGCCGATCTGTACCGACTGGTCCATCGTACGCAACCGGATGTCGTTTTCAATCTTGTCGAATCTTTCTTCGGCAAGGACTTTTTCCAATGGTGGGGTGCCGGCATATTAACTGAATTGGGGGTACCATTCACGGGCTGTGCAGAAGATGCCCTTTTTTTGACTGGGGACAAACTCATTACCAAGTCGATTCTGCGTGCCACCGGGCTGCCGACCCCGGAGTGGATTGTGCCCGACGATGTCGCTCGCGATTGGCTGGCATGCTGGGAGGAGAGTTGTTTGCGGGCTCAACTCACGGAAGACGACGCCCATCGTGAGGACAGTCCCATCGCCCGTGTTTTCTATAACCTGCAAAAGCGCCACGCCGGTCACTGGCATCACGTCACAAGCCAGGACGAGCTTATCGCCCAAGGAGATTCACGCCCGGCGTTTCTGCAGAAGGGCGCCTGGTCGCACGCCTCGGCGGGGCTGATTGAGCAACTTTGGGTGATTGTCACGAGGGACGATTTGTGGCGGCTACGAGAGCAGCTTTCCCGACGCTCTCAACAGTCGAACGAACCGTGGTTTGCGGAGCGCTACATCGAGGGACGAGAGTTTAATCTCTCGCTCATTGCGGGTGAACGGGGGCCTATCGTGTTTCCTCCCGCCGAGATCGACTTCTCTGCCTTTCCACCCGAGAAATTGAAGATCGTCGGCTACAGCGCGAAGTGGGATGCCGATTCATTTGAGTATGTGGCGACGCCCCGGCGTTTCGTCTTCCCCGCGGAGGACCAACCGCTGCTATTGCAGCTCGAGGCCCTAGCTCGGCAGTGCTGGCAAGTCTTTGGTCTTCGGGGTTATGCGCGAATCGATTTTCGGGTGGATGCGGCAGGCCAGCCTTGGATTTTGGAGATCAACACCAACCCTTGCCTGAGTCCTGATGCCGGGTTTGCTGCGGCGGCCGCCGAGGCCGGCTGGTCATTCGATCGGGTCACGGAGGCCATCCTCGCCGACGCCTTGCGGGCCGCGGGGCAAACGGCCTCATAACTCCGGGAAGACCTGCTTGCCGTAGAGGGGCATGTACCGGTAGTACACTTCGAGGATCATGACGGCCATGGCGGTTGTATAAAGTCGGCCGCCGACCCGCGAGTGTTCATCGTCGAAGTACCAGCTTCCTGATTCATGTCCCTTGGTGTCCTGCATGTTGATGAGATACTCGCGCATGGCGTCGTTCCAGCGTTTCCAGTCTGAGCCACCCCAATGACGAAGTACCTGCGTCGCGTAGTAGTTGTAATAGATGTCGGTGGCCGATGGTCCCCATGAGGCGAGATGGCCGATGCCGCGGACCAGGGGCGGATTCCCCCGGACCCAGCCACCGTACATACGACAGAGCAGACCAATCGCCGTGGTGCTCCTCCGCGGCGTTTTGTCGAGATAACCGTACTGGGAACCGTCGTCACTGGCGACGGAATCGAGAAATCGCTGCGCCGCGTAATGCACGGAGCGATCGACCTTCAAGCCGGCCATCTCGGCGCTTTTCAGGGCCATCAACTGCCAGCCGGTGACTGTCGTATCACCGGGTTCCCCTGGCCGATAGCGCCAGCCTCCCCCTTTTTTGTCTTGGGCGTACTCAATGAACTGAATCGCCTGCTGCGCTGGGTCTTTAAGGGCCGGATCTTTGGTCATGGCATACGCCTCGCAAAGGACCAAAGCCGCCAAACCCTGGGCATACATCCCATTTTTCATGCCCTCTTGAAAGTCCAGGCCATTCTCTGTGACACGTCCACGACGCAGAAGGTAGTACAGTCCGCGGTGAAGGGTGTCCTCATAGATTCCTTCCCGATGGGTATAGCCCGCTCCGAGAAAGGGTAACAAGGCCATGGCCGTGGCCGCCGCCGTATTAGGTTCTGTCCCTGGATTTCGACACTGGCCCCGGCAACTTCCTTTTTTCAGGTCGAAGCTCCAGCCGCCATCTTGGTCCTGATGGGCGGCAATCCAGCGAAGACCGCGTTCCACGGCCTCCTCACTCTGGGCTGTTCCTCCGCCACTTTGGGCCAGTTTTTGTCGCATCTCTGGAGATCGGCCTTCCAAGCCGCCACCTGTTGGGCGCTCGACAGACTGCATCAAGGTGGCCCCTTGAACTCCCCATGGCCGCGCAGGATCACCGACGTCCGCCACCTGCGCAGTGGGTTCATCGGAATTGTTCTCTTCGAGAGGGGAGCTCTCCAAGACGTTGATCCGCGACTGTTGAAGGGCCAGCTCGGTCTCCTTTGGGGTCAACTCTTGCGATTCCGACTGGAGGACAAGCTCTGCCTCGGGGCCTTCCAGGGATTCTTGTCCTGCCCAGGTGGCAAAAAGACTGGTGGGCCCCAGTCCCTGCGGCAGGTTCAACATCCATAACGAAAGCGCGATGAGCACGGCAGCGTGGGCCACGGCACTGATCAAGCAACTGGCGAAAAAGCGGTAGCGATCCCGACTACGTGGTGTGTGCGGCGTGATTGGCGTCGCCACCTCAGTCGGGAGCATGGCCGCGATTTGGGCCTCCTCCACCAAGCGGGCAGACTTAGCCAACGGTGCCCGAAGCACTACCGGTCGCTTCCGCTTTGGCGGCACGTCCTTCGCGGCGGGTTGGGAGGGTTGTTCCGCAGGTTTGGATAAAGCCGGTTGTTGGGATTGTATCGCTCCCGCCCCATCTGCCGCACGTTCATCCAGGCCAGGGGGCGGAACGCCTTCCCCTGGTGCATGATCGTCGCGGCTATCCGACGGGTGAGACATGAGCGAGTTCGACTATTCCTTCAGGGACGGGGCAGAATAGGCAAAGCAGGTAACCTTTGGAATTATACCCCGTGATTATCCCGGGCATCGCGGGCTGGTAAGGGGTATCTCGGCCCAAGGTGGTGCTCTGTGCAACCGGAACGATATGGTCGGCTATTTTCGGCCAGGTGCGTTCACCGAAAGATGGGCGATTGGGAGGCTACGGTGACACCCTGGAGGCGACCTTGTAAATCGCGGGCACGATGGTTTTGGGGATTGGAGGCCAAGATTTGTTCTGTGATGCCCAGGGCCTGCCCAGGCTGGCCGGCCCGGTAGTAATTCTCGGCTGCGGCGAGAAGGAGCGGTTCCGGGTGATCACTCTTTTGGGCGGCCTGGAGGTAGATTTCAGCCGCCGAAGCGTAGCGCCGGACGGCCTGGTAGGCCTCGGCCAACGCTACTAGGGCCTGTTCTGACTCCTCCCCCGGTGTGAAGGTATCCATGATCCGCTGGCGGACGGCGAGGGCCTGATCGGTATCACCTCGGGCCAGATAGGCTTTGGCGATCCATTCCAGGATGTCACGGTCCTGGGGGCGGATACCCGCCGCCTGATGGAACGCCCGCAACGCCGCGTCAGGATCATTGCGCATCAAAGCCAGGCGTCCCTGAAGGACCCAGCCGTTGGGGTTTTCCCGAGCGATGTCCAAGCCCCTTTGGATATGCGCCTGAGCCTCGGTCAACTGGCCTAGTTCCAAGTATTGCTCGGCAATGCGGAAGTGCAATTCGGCATCGTGTGGGGCCATGCGGAGGGCGATCTTCATCTGCTCAAGGGCCTCCTCGCGGCGACCGCATCGCCAAAGGAGTTGGGAATAGCGGGCCCGGGCCTCCGTGTCTTGGGGGCAAAGTTGCAGGGCCTGGACCAGAAGATGATCGGCTTCCTGAAGGTCCCCCTTCTCCATGGCAAAATAGGCCTGCTGGCTCATGAGGCGGCTCTTTTCCAACAGCCGCGTGGCCTGCATTTCCCGGTGCATAAGACGGCATCCACCCCCGCCGACCACGAGGCCGAGGACGGCCCAAATTGCCGCAGTTTTGGTAAAATCAATCATATAAGCGATGGTGACCCGTCCCCACACCGTTTTTGAGTGATTTCCTTGCGCCTCCAACGGTGGAACGAGAAAAAATTAAACAGGACGTTGCCTGGGGTCATGATACTGAGTGATGTCGTTCGGTCCTAGAGCAATTTCTCGGTGTATTTTTCGTAGATATTCCAGATCACCAAAACACAAGTTGCGTGATGGCACCATCTAAAGAGACGCTGTTTTTTGAGTGACAAGGCGCTATCGCAAAAAAGTTAGGAAGTTCCCATGCCGGCCGAGTATAGCCACGACAACATCCGTTTTCAGTATCCCGAGAACTGGCGGGTGGAAGAAGACGACCTTTGGGCGGGGAAGCACTCCATCACAGTTTACAGCCCCGAGGGGGCTTTCTGGAGTGTCAGCGTCTATCCGCGGGATGCCGATCCACAGAAATTGGCCGAGGCCGCCGTGGAGGCGATGCGTCAGGAATACGACACGCTTGAATATCAGTCGGCCCCG
>JAKPII010000245.1 GCA_029549885.1 Planctomycetota bacterium | reverse complement strand
CCGCGATGGCTTCGGCAAGGCTGGCGACACTCAGCCCAGATTCCGCACCGGTAATCAGGTTGCTATGGGCAGCGGAGAAAAAACCGCCCGGATTACTGAGAAGCACCGTGTAAACCAGATCGGCCACCTTCCGCGCAGCGGCACGTCCGAAGATCGTAGGGATTTGGTCCAGGATCGCGATGTCATCATTGATGATGTGTTGGCGATCCAGCATGAGCATTTTGGCGTAGGTGGTCACCTTGTAAGTGATGGTTTCCTCTCCCACATTGGCGTGCCTAATTTCGCCGTGGGCGGCCAGCTCTTCAAGTTTGAAGTCACCGGTCAAGCGGATACCAGTGTGTTCCTTGAAATCCTTGGCCGACACAATCCGGGCAAAGGATTTCCATGTCGCGGGGGCTTGCTGGTAGGCATCGAGGGCGATTTTATTGGCCGCCAGCCCGAGGGCAACAGGCAAGTCTGTCGTGGAGAAAGCCGCCCGAATAATCTCGTTGGTTCCCCGGGGGGCATGGCCCAAACTCATTTGACAAGCCATGCCGCAAAGATCAAGAGCGGTTCGCGGCTTGTAGCTGGCAGCCGCCGATAGAGTCTCCGCACCAAGTTCCTTTTCCGCCAATGATTCTTTACCAAGCAGTTTCAAGGTGGCGGCGGCAAGGATGGAAGCGGGTGTGTCCTTGACCTCAGCATTGAGTACTGGAGGAATCACCGGCCGGTGGCTTCGCAGCTCGGCGACAGCCTTCGCGGCTTCAGGCGGCCAGTGGTTTTGGAGGGCTTGTCTGAAAGTGCCTACGTCGTCTCCGCAAGCGGAGAGCAGGTCCAGGACATACTTTGCCTCAATTAAGTCACTGGGGGCTTTGTTTTCCGGGGGGGTGGGTTGAGTGTGCATATCCTTCACTCCTGTGGCCAGCATAACCATAGCCTGTTTGTCCGCTCCCACTGGGACAACGGAAACTTCACGAAGTGTTCCACGCTCGATAAGAAAAGTGTCTGATTCGACAGTGATTGTTTGCCCGTTGGCCGTGATGGTATCCCCAGGCTTCAACGGCCGGTATTGGTTCGTTTCAACACCCACACTGGCCTGCAAGGGGACAGCGTCCTTGAGAAGGGCAATGACCACCTGGCCGGCCTCGGTGGCTTCGGTGATGGCTCCTTCGATCACGAGAGTTTTGCCGTCGGTTTTGGGGATTCCCCAGCCGACAGTGGCCTCGGTGCGGCCTTCGTGATCAGAAAGGAGTGTCACTCGCTCCGGTAGTTCAAGGCCCTGCAGATCGATGATGACCGGCCCCCAGCCGGTGATAGTCATGACGCCCCCGGTATAGGCTGTGATGCGTACCTTGACAGGCTGTTTATCCTTCTGGGCCTCAAGGACCAGCGGGACGGATTGCAGTTGGAGTGTTCTGGTCTGCATGCTCTCAGTTGGATTGTGAATTGGCCAGTTGCAAAATTCGCTTCTTGTAGCTGGGGTTCTCTTCTAAGAGGTGGTTCACGAGTGTGGGCTTGGCGCGTTTTGTTTTCACACACCACTCAAAAAAGCGCTCGGCTAAGGGGAGGGAGAAAAATGTGTTTTCGGGCGTCACCGGCTCCCCGTCGCTCCACTTCCCTCCCGTGATCTCACGCAACCAATCCTCAATGTCCTGGCGGGTGATGATCAATCCACGCCCCTCAGCCTCACTGATAAGACCTGTTCCCAACATCGGCCAGCGGGCAGCCAACAAGGTTTGAATCTGCCTTTGCGTCAACCCATAGCGTTTTAATGCTAGGGTGGCGATGGCTTCGTATTCTTCATTGCTCAGGTACTGCATTGGCTTTCTCCTTGCTCTCACCGTCATTGTAGTGGGCCTCTGCACTGTTTTGCGGGCTGTTGGGGGAGTCCGATTGTACGGGTACAGTGTTTTTCTTCCCCCATCCGCAACTCCGACACTTCAGATAGCGGATGCGATACAGGCCCACTTGCTTACTGGTTCTGACGATCACTTCGGCACCACATTGTGGGCATACTCTCCAGGCGTAACGTGCTATAACGATAGGGATGAGTGGGTGGGACATGAGAAGTCTCCTTACTGCTTTTCCAGGGGCGTTTTTTTGTGCGGGAACCTAGCTTCCTGATGCAAAATAGGGGTATCCGTGGGGTCCTTTTTCAGCCTCGCGCCGGCCTTTCCGGCTTGGTGAGGCACTCTTCCCGGTGGAGTGTCGCTTCCCTAACGAATCGCTCCGCAGTCTTGGGCCAATCCATGGGATCGATCTTGAGCAACCGGCAGGCGTCCAGTAGCAGGGCAACCGCGGAGTCGTGGAAAGTGTCGTACAGCTCGAAGAGGGCTGGAAAGTTACCCAC
>JAKPII010000469.1 GCA_029549885.1 Planctomycetota bacterium | reverse complement strand
GGGCGTTACCTGAAGCAAATTTTGAACTCGTGCGCGAGCGATTCTTCCGCACAATGAGCAAGCGACAGAAGGCCTTCGGCAAAAAGCAAAAAAGCTGCCCCGCCAACGGACACGTGGCGGGCAGTCTTGATTTGCCCTTCTGACGATTCATTTCGTCAGGAATGTTGACAGGATTTCGGGATGGGCGTTCGATGTGCCCATCTCACGCGATATTCCCCGGAGCGGGGCCTCATTGAGATTTCGAGTGGCTCCTTTGCCAAACAAAAAGGTCGTCGGCCTTGCGACCGACGACCCGGCTCGGAGGAGGGACGTCATGCTAAGCGGCTATTGGGTGATCCCCAGTTTTTCTTCTTCCTCTTCGGCGATGATGATGCGTGGGGTGACCATCATCATCAGGCTTTGGGTTTCACGACCGACGCCCACGTTCTTGAACAGTCGGTTCACATAGGGGATTTTGCTCAGCAGAGGCACACCGAATTCGTTGCGCCCTTCGCTAAGACGTTTGATACCACCAAGGAGCACAGTACCACCGTCGGGCACACTGACAGTCGTCAACACGTAGAAGGACGAGACTGTCGGCAACTGCACAGTGGTGCCGGATCGGGTGGTGCTACGCGCATTCGCCTTCTTGGTGGCATCGTTGGGTTGATCCTGGTTGCCTTCCGCCGAAGTCGTCTCGGTGGTGGTTTCGGAACCCACAAACGTAAACTCGTTAACTTCCTTGATCTTGGCGAAGTACGGGATGATCGTCATCCGCACGAAGCGCCGGTCCTGCGACACCACGGGCTGCACCGTGAGGAAGGTCCCCTCATTGACCATAGTTACAACGGGTTGCTGGGCTGCCGCAAAGTCTCCCACCACTGGCACCACGCTGATAACGAAGGGGCTTGTGGATTGGTCAGCCACCATACCGTACTGACCGTTGAAGAGGGTGACCTTGGGCGCCTGGAGGACGTTGGAGCGACGATCTCCCTGGGCGGCTTCGATGAAGAAGAAGGCTTCAATGTCGCTGAGGATCGCGAACCCAAGTGAAGCACCCGCTGTGGGATCGTAGCCGCCGAACTGGGGCACCGCCAGGCTATAGCTGCCTTGTCGGAAGGGGATGTCCAAGTCTGCCGAGAAGACGTTGGGGGCCGACAGACCGACCGTCACACCCTTGCCGTTGTCGCGGTCCCGCAGGTCACGAACATCGAGCTGTTCGTCGGCATCGCCTGTGGGATCTCCGGCTTGGACGATCTGCCCGAATCTCACGCCGTGACGGCCATCGATTTTGTCGTCGATGTCGAAGTCGAAGTCCACGCCGATGCGTTCGAAGAAGTTGTCGTTAAGGGTGATGAACCGTACCTCGACGGTGACCTGGAGATCCTGCATCCGCCGCAACTGTTCCAAGAGATCGGAAATCTGTTCATGGACCTCTTGCGTCTGGCTGATGACAAGACTCAGGTTTGTCGGGAACGGTGAGATCGAACCGGGGCCACCGACCGAATCCCAACTGTTCGGCGAAACTGTGGTTTCGATCAGGTCGATCAAGCTGTCGAAGTCGGCCAGCGCCGCACCACCCATGCCACCTCTGCCTGTCGAGAAGGGAGCGGTGCTCCGGCCAGGTGAAGCGTGGGCAGCCGCCGAGGACATCTGAGCGAGAATCATGGGATTCACTGCGGCGGTGGCAGCGGAACCATCTCGGCCCGCAACCATGGCAACCGGCGAGATGGGGCTGGCATTGGGGCCGATGCCAAGCTGGCTTAAAGCCTGCTGGTAAGAGGCGTCAAGATGGAGCCCTTCGCCGACGAAGTTCGGAATGGGCGACACCAGGTCCGCCACGTTATACACGACCGGGTACACCGTACCGCGTCGGTATTGCTCGCTGGTGATCTTGAGCACGTCGTCCTTAATCACATAGGTGAGGTGGAGCGGCTCCAGGATGAGATTAAGCGCGCTCTTGAGGGAAATCTGTTGCGTGAGGTTGATCGTGACCGGGGCATCGGTCGTCACACCTTCAGAAGCCAACCCCTGTGGATCAATGTGCAGGTTAATGTCGGCGAGTTTTGCCAGGTAATCCAAGACCCGCACAAGTGCCGCGTTTTCGAACTGGAGCATGACCGGGGTCTGAAGCTTCCGCTCGATCTCCAATTCTTGCTCCGAGCGCTGGCGACCGGCTTCCGTAAGTTTTGATCGCCGCTTGGTCAAGTCAGCCCAGGACGTAGCGTCGGGCATGATGTAGGGATTTGAGTCATCGAATGGGATGGAAGCCCGATCCACCGATGCCAGTTGGGCCAGGAAGCCCTGTTCCTTTTCGTCTTTGATCGCCATGCTTTCGCTGTATTGCCGGATGAATCGAGCGTTGAGGACGAGTTGCTTGGTCACCGGATTTTCGGGATCGAGCTCCGCAGCCTTTTTGGCGACGACTTCGGCTTCAGCGAACCGCTGCTCTCGCATCAACTGGTTGTACTGGTCCACCATTTGAGCAAGCTTCGTTTGCCGATCGCGGAGATCGTTCGTCTCTTGGCTAATCTTTTCGCTTATCTCTCGGTTTTTCTGCTCACGTTCGATCCGCGGCCGATTCTGCTCCATGTACTGTTGTAGATCGGCGATCTGGCGATCGAGTCGGCGGAGGAGCTGGTCACGGGTCGACTGATCAACCGCTGCGGTCTCGACCATCTTGCGTGTGTCTTGCAGCATCTGCATGCCCTGCTGCGGGTTGGAGTCACGGAGGGCCAAAGCCCGCGATTCTCTTTGCGCAACTTCCGTAGCCAGTTGCCGGGCCGCGATTTGCTGCTGGGCAAGAGGATCAGGGACCACGGGAACGTTGCCCGACATGACGTTCGTGGCCGCCGTCCGGGCCGCGTCTTGCTGGAGGACGTCCTGCACACGTTGCGCGGTCGCGGGGTCCAACTCGTGGAGGTAAGCCGTAGCTTGGCGGAAGTAGTCGATGGCAGCGGCATAGTCTCCGCGACGGAGGGCATCTTCCCCTTGTTGGACCAGCATCATTCCGCGGCTGGTTGGGGCAGGCTGAGATGTGGAGGCCGGAACATTTCGGGTCCAGTCCCGCGTGGGATCATACACCGCAGCTGCTGCGACGTTACCGCTGTATGGTCCGGAGGCGGGGACCACCGCTTGAGCACTGGCTGGACGAACGGCACCGGCTTGCTTGGCCTGTTGGATGTCGCTGATCAAGCGGGCTGGTGAATCTTCGTTAGGAGAAAACACACTTTCCGGGAGATTGAGGGCCAGGATTTGGTGGGCAAGAGTTTCGGCAGTGCTCACGTCAGACATGGCCAGGGACGACCGCGCTTGTGCCAGGAGTTGCATGGCCCGCTGCTTCTGAGCCGCTAGGGCCGGATTCAGCCCCCGGTTTCGACGTTCATTGGCGGCTCGTTCCAAAATCGTCTCCGGCTTCATTTCGAACGGGCTGAAGGTCACACCCTGTTGGGCCGCAAGTTGGGCCAGGCGTTCGGCCTCGTCTAAGTCACCCCAACGCAACAGGCCGTCGGCCTCCTCAAGGAGCAACTTGGCATAGAGGCGTCGCCAACCCTCTGTTTGGCCTCGTTCCGCCTTTTGCGAAAGGAGATTCTCGTGCGTCTGAATGAGCGCTTCAACCCGATCGGGAGAATCATCGTATCGACCGTAGGTCAATCCCAGAGCACGAACTTGCTCCACATAGCGGCGAGCCGTCCGCACATCACCGAGGGCTAAGGCCCGACGTGCCTCGAGAAGCCATTGGTCGCTTTGCTGCTGGGCAGGCGACTTTTGGCTGGCGTTCGCCGGGGGGGCGACCTGTGTCACCTGACCTACAGGAGGAAGAGAGGTTACGGCACCAGGTGTTGCCCCGGCAACTTGTCCACCTGCACGCCGGATGTCCTCTGCCAATTTGCTGGGCGAATCTTCTTCCGGGGCGAAGGTCGCAGGCAATCCGGCCGCCATTTGGCACCATTGAGCCGCCTCACTCAGATTTCCGCGGGCTAGTGCCATTCGCCCATTTCGCACATAGTTCTTGGCCTGCGTCTTTGGATCGGGCGTTTGACCGAGTCCGCGGGCATCAAAGGGGCTTTGCGGCATGGTTTGCCCGGCCGGCTGTGCTTGGCGGGCACTTTCCAAGGCCTTGCGGACCTTGGCAGGTGTGTCACCCAGATAAAGCGGCGGATAATTCACACCCAACTGTTCTGCCTGGTGAAGGAGTTGCTCGGCGCCATTGAGGTTTCCTTCGGCAATGGCCTGCCGGGCCCGAGCCAAAAGATCATCGCATTGCCGCCGGAGTTGGTCAGCGTTTGCCACAGGGCCGTTGTCTGTACCTTGGCCGACTCCTTGGCCTAAGGCTGGACAATTCAAAATGAGGAACGCCAGACAGAAGGCCACCATTCCCTGGTAGATTCGTACACGCGCGTTCAACCCAGTTCTCCTTTCGAGATCACCAACAAGCCGTCCGTTACTTGTTCCTGTCTTCATGGAATCCTGAGACCCTGATATGCGTCGATTGAAAAACGGCATAGCGGTATCGCCTCCATGCGATTCCCTACCAGCCGCAATCACTCACCAGCTCCATCCCTCTGGAGCAATGACCTTTGGTGAGGATTGGGTATTCTCCACCGCGTCGGCAAGTCTACGTGCGGGATTAATACCGACGGTCACATGTTGGGTCAAGATCGAATCGTCTGGTTTCTCTCGAACTTCGTTTTCACGTGCGGCGTTGTCTTGTTCCCCCTGAACTAACCTCTTCTCACAGCTCCCCGGTGTTGGTCATTCGCGGTGAATGCGGCCTGAGTCTTCCACGTTTTTCCCAATCGTCCATGACCAACCTGCGCGTCTTTTCACAAAAATGGTGGCGAAGAATAACGGTCTTCTAGCCCTGCCGTCAACACCAAAAATGAAAAGATTCCAGGAGGTGTCGGGTTTTATCCGGTCGATGCCTTCCGAATGACAAGACAGAGGAGACGACAGGCAAGACGAAGAAAGAGAAATACCTCGCAGGAAAGGTGCTAAACGTGTCGAACGGGGAGCCGAGAAAACACTCGAGTCGGCCGTGGGGAAATAGTCAGAGAGACCAGAACCGCGGTTAGCCACCCAAACAACGTGCTTGTGGTTATTGCTTGAACCGTCGTTGGATTACTGTTCGACTTGTGATCGTTCAGCCCGCACAACTTGTTGCAACATCCAAGCGATGATCCCAACCCCGATCGCGAAACTTACGAGAAACAGGGCCATTGGTCCCCAATCCGGCTTGGTTGCCAACTGGTTTAAAGACACTAGTGGCGTCAATTCTATGTTTTGGACAAGCTGGCGACTGACGGCGTTGGTGGAGAGGACAATAACTTGGGCCAGACTGGCTAACAGCACAGGTCCTTGGGAAACCCCACGGTACCGAATCCACAAAAGTGTGGCCACAACCAGGCCCGGTGAGGCACCCGTGAACAGCGTGAGCGGTAATCGCCAGTCACTCCACATGTAAGAAAAAACGGATTTCGGCCACGTCCCGAAGACGTAGCCCGTCCCTGCACTTGCGTACACCACAGCCCCAACAATACCAATTAGGAGACTGAACTGAGCCAGCCAGCGGCGATATTCCAACGTCCCTCGCTTGTCGAAAAATGCCGCATCGACCAGCGACCAAACTGCCGTCGTCATAAGTGCCATTCCGAACACCATTGGCCAGCGGTGCCACAGTGAGGCATCACCGAAGTTGTGGCCGGTTCCCGTAGCAGCGCCGGCGACTTGGTTGCTGAACCAAATAAGCTTCCACCGCTCCGGTGCGGCCATGAGACTCAGCCCATTGGAAAACAAAATGGCAATGACAATGAATATTCCTGCTGAAATCCACCCGGCTAGCAAACGCCAGGCGGGTATTGGTCTTTCCTCGTCGTTCAGTCCGAACGCAAACGCGTAAACGCCGTAATAGGCAATGATTAACAGAGCGATGATCGCCAACCAGAACCAAGCCGTGAGAATGGTTGCCGGATAGAAGGCCCAGGGGTAAGCCACCTGGATAAAAAGCAGTGGCACGATCCCAAAATTGATCCCAAAGGCAACGATGATCGGCATCTGCCGCCCCAGTCGTACGGCCCACCGTCGGGGAGATCCTTGCCAGCGAGAGAAAAAGACGGCCAAAATCATTCCGGCCAACCAAAGGTTCATCGGAATCATATGGAGAATAAACCCCAGCACCTTAAAGAACTGAATGAACCACATAGGTGCGGGAAGAGCGGGCAAACTGGAGACGTCGAGAGGTTCGATCACGGTTGATTCTCCAATTTCTCGAGACTCGGATAAATCCCACGCGGCCGCTCGGGGGCTAATGTCAGGAGATAATCGGCAAGCAACTCGGCCTCTTCAGGTGTTCCCGACCAGGGCGGCATGAAGTAATGAGTCTCATGGAGATGGCGAATCATATCCACGAGCATGGGCCGAGGGCGTGAAAAAAGAATCGGTCCCACCGCCGAATATCCCGACTCCGCTGCATGGCAGTCATTGCAATGATGCATGAAAATGACCTGACCCAAGTGCCTCCGATCTGATTCCGGTAGGGCCAAAAGCTTTTCAGGCATGATCTTCTTTTCTTCCCTCTCTTCTCCAACCACTTGCGGATAATGCTCGATTACATAAGCACGGGTCCAACGTCCGCTTTGAAGGAATCCATTACGACGAAGCTCGGGGACCTCTTCCTCCAGCACCTGATTGCCCAGCACAACACCATACACAACATAGGGTTTTCGCACTGCCTCGCGAATAAACTCGCCAGTGCTGAAGGCCGCTATCCCGAACAAGAGAAGCGACGCGGCAAAGCCGGGCGTCATCCAACCTGGATTCCGGTATGGTCCGAAATACAGCAGGACAAAAACGGCCACGGTGAGCGCGAAAATGAGGGTGGTCAAAACCGT
The DNA here is from genome assembly GCA_029549885.1 of Planctomycetota bacterium. GTDB lineage: Bacteria > Planctomycetota > Planctomycetia > Pirellulales > Thermoguttaceae > Thermogutta. The sequence goes on along the minus strand of JAKPII010000469.1, from coordinate 1,904 downwards.
CAACACGGCGGCGGCTTCCAAAGCCAGACGGGCAGATTCCGGCAAGAACAACAACCACCCAATTCCACCAATGGTAATCAGGATAGCCCCGACAAATGCAGGTCGGGTCGAACGGCGAACAATTAAAGAGCGGACCTCACCGACCGGCAAGAGGAGTGAGCTGTGCAGATAGACGTACAAGGATGTCAGCAGGATGGCCCCGCCTGTTCGGGAGATGACCTGGGGCAGAAATTGCGGGTTGAAAAAACCCGTCCAGAAGGACGGAGATTCCAGCCAGCGGCCAGGGGATAGCATGAATGCGGTAATGCCCGTAATCAACACAAGGCTGATCCAGGCGGCCGCGGCATAAATCCACGCGACAATTTGATGAGTCCGAGGTGCCAGGCGGCCCCAGTAGTAGTAAAAGATAAAGGCTGCCGTCAGTTCAATGACGAAGAAAACCCATTCGGTCGCCCAACCAAAGACAAAGGTCCGGATAAGCACTTCTGTGGCCAGCGGGGAAGCCAATCCGATTGTCCACCAAATGCCCACGCCGGTGATCGCGCCAAAAACAACGGTGAGCAGGATGAAAAAGGGAGCATGTCGGCGGAGGTAGTCCAGGTACTCGCGGTTGCCGGTGCGGTAAGCAAACGATGTCTCAACGGCGAAAAACAAGCCCCCACCAACTGCGTAGTGGGCCACGAGCACATGGAGTACCGCGATCACCGCGATGAGCATTGGGGACGTCAAAACCGGCACATACCACCAGGGATAATGCATACTTTATGTTTCCCAAAACCGCTGGCGCCAGAGTGGAAAACCCGTAAAACAACAGACGAAACAGTAAAAAATATTGTTGCTGCTGGGGCGACGTTAAGCAAGCCCTTGCATACTAAGCGAGGGCAGAGGGAAATTTCGTGGAGGCACCGCCGGGCGGTGCCCTGCCGAATTGCGGGGCTCACCCTGTCGGCGACGCCACCGAGTTCGTCTGCTCGCACTCGCAGCACGCCCGGAGTCCCAGTTTGCTAAGCATCCAAACGGCCGGGCACCAGTTGGTAAAGGCCGACTGGATTAGGTTGAGGCCCACGAAGGCCGTCAGAATTAGCCAAAGAGGAGAATGAAAATAGGCTAGCGCCGCACTCAATGTGACGACGACACCCGCCATTAAGCGTAGTCCACGTTCGATGGTCATATTCCGTAACCTCCTTTCAACGCATCACTTAGGTTCGTCTTCAATCGGTGGACTTACCGATCGCCCCTCGTCGGGAGCACGTTCTTGGGTAGCTGGAGAAGATTCCTCAAACGGTGTGGAACATGCCGATGGACCGCAACAACCCCCGCTCATGCAAGTTGGAATGCCGAGGGCCGGGAGAATCCACTTATTAAGAATAATCCAACCAGCAAAAATGGCAATAATCAAGACCAAATCGCGACTCATTTTTGCTTCCTTCTCGAGTTTTTACTGCGTTAGGACACAGACTGGCCGAACTGCTCTTGCCATTTTTTCTTCAGACATTCGTGTAGTCTGGCGTGGACTTCCGGCGGAAGTTCATAGGGGACTTCACCTTTATATAACGTGATCGTTTTGCGAAGGGTGTCGATGACAACTCGACAGGGGTTGCACCCCTCAAGATGGCGGGAAAGCTCCGCGCATACTTGGGGGTCGATCTCACCGTCGATATAAGCATTTAGAGCGGCCAGCAGTTCATCGCATTTCATTGACCGTAACCTCGCCCAAGGTATTTGCTACTACTCGGTTTGATGCTCCGCATCGGGCAAAGTTACAAGTTTAACGGAAAACATGTTGCCGAAGAATCGCCGTACCAGGTGAACCCGGCGCCGCAGGGGGCGAATCTCGCCAACAACGCCTAAGCTGCCGGCTTACGCTCGCCGGCACAGAGAATGGGGCAAAGCGCGTTGTGTCA
>JAKPII010000467.1 GCA_029549885.1 Planctomycetota bacterium | reverse complement strand
TTGAGATCCACTTTGGCAAACTGCTTTTCGCGCTGTTGCGCTTGGGATTCCAGAAACTTGTTAAACTCGTCCTTGGTGGCCTTGCCATCCTTGTTTTCATCCCATAACGCTAGAAGCTTTTGGGCAAACTCTTTATCTCCTTTCACCTGCTTCATGGCCAAAAGCTCGTCCAAATTAACCGCCTTGTCATTGTTCGTATCCATTTGAGCGAACAATTCTTCCGGCGTGGGCGGAGCCTTCTCGCCCTTCTTCGCTTTCTTGCCTGGTTCGGCCCAAGCAAATCCCGACACCAGGGCAACAGAGATAACTGACACCAAACACAGGTAACCGAGCTTCATAGGTAACACCTCCACAAAAGGAGCCGACCCTTAATCCCCAATCGACCGCAACCGATGCGGCCGAATAACCAACACTCTTCTCTGTCTAGAAACCACTAACCTTAAAAGACTTGGGACCCGCGTCCTTAACTTATGAATTGCGCGGCGCACCTAAGCGCAGCTTTGAACTTGCTGCGAATCCCCCGCATGTCATACCCAACTTGTCGCCACGGCTGTCACCCCCTCTAGAGAGTAGTATGATGGTACACTGCATTAGGATCAATAGCGAGTGCTGTTTCGCCCGGCCATATCAGCAAGCCGCCATGGCCTCGCCGAAAAGGGTCGCAAGGCCAGGAGCCCTCATCGCGACCTTGGGCCATTTTCTAACCGGGCGGGTGACTTCCGGTCTTTGGCAGGGCAAGACCGCTGAGCCGCCGCCTTGCCCTGGCCGCTCAGGCGATTCTCGGATCCGACGGTGCGCGGCTAGCGCGGCCCCCGCCTTTCCCGATTGAACGTCCCTTTGTCCCCAGGCTATACGGCACGACTAGCGCATCCACCACAAACGATTCGTTGCCAAACTCATTGTGGTGACATTCAAAATCCTCTATCCTAGGTTGGCGCGCACCGTTGGGGTGAATATCAATCACCGTGCCGGTGTTAACAACTCTGCTTCCACTTTGCTATCCCCTACAGCAGGAGGATACTCATGATGAGCTTGCGGATGATCGCTTACGCCAAGCCACTCAGCTCTCTTATTGTTGCGACAAGCTTGTTGAGCTCGGCATCACAGCACATTCTGGCCGCCGAACCGGAGTTTGGCGTCTTGACAACCACGCAAGAGATGCGACAGATGCCCCCGGCGGTGCTGGCAGCGCTCCTTCGCGAAACGGGTTATCAATCTGTGGGGGCTATCTGCTTAGCCCAGCAACTGCCGGAATGGGTCGAAACGTTTCGCAGGAAAGATCTTCGGGTTGGAAATGTCTATATCAAGACGATCGTCAAGCCCGACGCGTGTGAGTTCGAGTGTCCGTTAGATGACGTCTTCAAAGCATTGGAGGGTTCCAACGCTGTTGTCATGCTCAACATTCACGAGGCAGGGACGCCCGTCGATAACGCAGTAATCGCTCAACATTTGCGCCCTTGGGCAGAAAAAGCGGCAAAGGCTGGCGTCCAGTTGGCAATTTATCCTCATGTGGGTTTTCGTGTGGCCAAGGACGAAGATGCGCTTGCCATTGCCAAAACCGTCAATCACCCCCACTTTGGCGTTTGTTTCAACCTCTGTCATTTTCTTAAACAACATGAGATGCGAGAGCTTCGACCGACCCTGGAAAAAGGACTCCCATATCTGAAGATGGTCACAATCAACGGTTCTGCCATTGGCGACACCCAAAATATGAATTGGGACAAATTGATTCAGCCGTTGGACGAAGGTGAATTCGACCTTTCTGCCTTTCTTCATACCCTTTACTGCGAACTTGGATACCGTGGCCCATGCTACGTTCAGTGCTACGGCTTAACCGTTCCGGCAAAGGAGCTACTTGAGCGAACACTTACGGCCTGGAAGCAGATTATGCCCCGCTGTCCCTAGTCGTAGTGGATGTTGGAAAAACCGTGCTTGGTGAATTCGATTTTGTTCGATTTTGGGAGAAGAAACCTATGGCAGCCAAGCGACCAAAAGTTTCGCGACGAGTCTTCTTAAAATGGTCCGGAGCAGCGTTGCCACTGATCCCCACTTTCGTGCCGAGCCACGTTTTCGGCCAGACGGCACCCAGCGAGGCAGTTTGTCTGGGAATTATCGGAACTGGCCGACAGACTTTTAATGTGAATATTCCCCAGTTTCAGAATCAACCCGATTGCCGGATTGTGGCGCTCTGCGATGTCGATCGCTGGCGGTTGGAACAGGCCAAGGCCCGCATCGACGAATTCGCCAGAAAGCAATATCAGATCACAACAGGTGCTGCCACTTACGTGGATTATCATGATCTGCTTGCACGGGAGGATATCGATGCCGTCCTAATTGCCACACCAGATCATTGGCATGGTGTGATGGCTGTTGACGCCATGAGAGCCGGCAAAGATGTGGCGTTGGAAAAGCCGATTATTCGAACGTTTTCGGAGGGAAAACGACTCGCCGAGACCGCCGCACGCTTGAATCGGATATTTCGTGTTGACAGCGAATTTCGAGTGGGTGCCCCCGCACGCCGGGCATACTCTGTTCTGCGCGAGAACCTGCTGGGTAAGATTCTTCGCGTCAAAGTCGGCGTGCCGCAAACCGATGTTGCGTGTCCTCCCCAACCTGAAATGCCTGTACCCGAGGAGCTCGATTACGCTCGCTGGCAAGGTGCTGGTGTGACTCAGGCCCCACCCATCCCGTACACCTTAAACGGTGTCCACCCGCGACACGATCTCAAGGGTCGCCCGGGCTGGATGCGTCGCCTCAACTACTGCGATGGGATGATTACCAATTGGGGCACGCACTTGCTCAACGGGGCGCTATGGTGTCTTGGACTTGACAGGAGCTGGCCAACTGAAATCGAAGGAACGGGAATCTATCCGCCAAAGGACAGCTTTTGGAATGTCCTGTTACAGTTTCGGGTGATCTACCGTTTTGAGAATGGTTTAGAAATTGAATATCACACAGAGCGCCCGTACATGCGGTTTGAAGGTGAAAAAGGCTGGATTGAAGCCGATTTTAACAAATTTCAAGCCTCAGACGATGCCTTGGTGAAGAAATCATTTCCCTTGACCGATTCACCGCCACCCCGATTCACTAGCGAAAAACGCGACTTCCTGGATTCTGTTAAAAGTCGTGAACCAACGTGGGAGCCAGCCGATGTCGGCCATCATGTGACGTCAATATGTCTGATGGGTCATATTGTCGTCTTTCTCGGCGAAAAGCTTCGCTGGGACCCGGACCGCGAATCATTCGTGGACAATCCAGAGGCCAACAAGTATCTGTCAGAGCCGATCGTAGCACCAAATCCACGTTTCCAAAAACCCGCGTGACGGTTCGGGATCTACGGACTGGGGGATGAGAGTCTATCCCAAAAACTCCCCCTCTCCCTCCGGGAGAGGGTTGGGGTGAGGGCAAGCGAACGTCGAATCGATTGAGAAAACCGGCAGCGGTTCGAGCCACCCTCACCCCCGACTTTTCTCCCGCCCAACAGGCGAGCAGGGATTATGGGATAGGCTCTTAAGCGGTTCTCGGCCAGAGGTCCAAGCCTTGAAGAATGAGGTCTTGCCACTTTTGCATCCCGGTCTTGAAAGCAGAGGTGAGCTTCTTAAAATATAGGCAATCGGTGCGGCAAGTTTCCCCCTTCGATGGGCGCTTTTAGATTTTCGGTTCTAGCGGGGGGAACGAGTTTGTGCGGCCCGCACCGAATGACAATTTAGTAGCTCGCTGGCATCCGTAGCGGCACTGTCAGCCTAGAAAAGAGCACTCCGTCTTGGACCGCTTGGCCTGAAATACCAGGCCCGGTCTGAGGTGGAGTGTTTTTTTATTTTGGCCCCTTAGGTACGTCGGGCCTCGGTCGGCGACGAGATCCGCAGAGCGATTCCGCCGTAGAGTCTATCCCAAAAAGTCCCCCTCTCCCTCTGGGAGAGGGCTGGGGTGAGGGCAAGCGAACGTCGGAATCGACCGAGAAAACCGGCAGCGATTCGAGCCACCCTCACCCCCGACCCCTCTCCCGCTGAACGGGAGAGGGGAGATTATGAGATAGGCTCTTATAAGCCAAAAGGATGCCAGAGGATCGTCTTAGGAAGTGACTGGATTTGAGGGTTCGTAAAGTGTTTTTGTTCTCGTAAAGTGAATCGAAAGAGAGGTGAGAGGACCTATGGAATCCCAACAGCTAGTGCCTCGCAATGTGCCACGTGTGGAGACTCGGCATCGCCGGATTGTGACTCCCATTCCAGTACCGGAATCGATTCCGATCTTAGAACAACTCCGTCGTAATGAGCCTCGATCTATGAGTGGCCAACCGCCGGTCGTGTGGTATCGGGCAGAAGGGGTGTATGTATTCGACCGTTGGGGAAACCAATGGCTGGACTGGTCCTCGGGCGTGTTGGTCGCGAATGCTGGGCACAATCACCCCAAAATCCAAAAGGCTATTTTGGACCAGGTGCAGCATGGACTGATCCATAATTACTGTTTTCCTTCGGAAATTCGGGCCCGATGCGTCGAGGCGTTGGCCCGGGTTGCACCTCCCGGCTTGAGCAAGGTCTTCCTTTTAACCACCGGTGCAGAAACCCTGGAATGTGCCATCAAGCTTTGCCGCACATGGGGACAACACATTGGGGGTCGGAAAAAGATCGGCATTGTCTCATTCCATAACGCTTTCCACGGTCGAACTCTGGGAGCCCAGATGATCGGCGGCATCCCAGCCTTGAAAAAGTGGATCGTCAACCTCGACCCTGACATGATTCAAGTCCCTTTCCCCGACGGTTTTCGCGGGGTGGACACATCCTTTGAGGGATTTCTCAGGGCTCTCGATTCACAGGGCTATACGCCCGATCGGGTGGCCGGCGTGATTACGGAGACCTACCAAGGCGGCAATGCCAGTTTCGCCCCCGCCGAATATATGAAAAAACTCCGCGCATGGTGCACCGAACATCAAGCATTATTGGTCATGGACGAAGTGCAGGCGGGCTTCGGTCGCACCGGGACCTATTGGGGATTTGAGCACTACGGAATTGTTCCGGATCTCATTTGTTGCGGAAAAGGGATTTCCAGCGGGTTGCCCATTTCAGCAGTCATTGGCCGTCCGGAAGTGTTGGACCTTTATCCGCCAGGATCAATGACCTCCACGCACACGGGGAATCCCGTTTGTTGCGCCGCGGTGTTGGCAAATCTGCAAGTGATCGAAGAAGAAAAACTAGTTGAACGAGCCCGCCAACTGGGTGATATCTTGCACGCGGAATTGCGACGACTGCGCGTCCGGTTTCTCGATCATATCGGAATGGTCCATGGTCGGGGTTTGGTCGCTTCCCTCCACATGGTCAAGCCGGGGACGATTGAACCTTGGGCCGAATTGGCTTCCCGGGTAGTGATGCGTTGCGTGGAGAAGGGGCTAATGCTGTTTGCACCAGTCGGCTATGCGGGGGCCTCGGTCAAAATCGCCCCG
>JAKPII010000464.1 GCA_029549885.1 Planctomycetota bacterium | reverse complement strand
CGCTGCTGGTGCCGTTGGGAGTAGCTCTCGAAACTCTTTTCACAATGCGACGTCCAAAGGGATCATAGGCGAAACGCAAGGAGTACCTAGGTGTGCTGTTCGCCTGGTCAAGGCTGACAGAGCTGTTCACCTCAAAGCCCTTCATGGCGATCAATCGCCCCAGCGGGTCATATTCGAGCTCCCAACAAATTGGCTCGCCCGAAGTACTGGAGGAATATTCGATGAGTCTTCCGAAAGAGTCATACTCGTACTCCTGGGACACACTAGCCCTATCCGGCTGTTTTGTGGTCTCGGCTGTACACCTGATCCGGTTAGAAGCCAGAGCCATCCGGTCGTTAACCGGTGGCAATGGCACACTGTCGCGCCGGACGAAAGCGAGGGGACCGGGGGTTCGATCCTCGGTATAGCTCGCCAATTGCGACAAGAGAACTGAATCATGCCGGTCTTGGCTACCTGCGAGTGCAAAAGTAGGCTTATCCTGGGGCCAATCTGCCAGATGCGAGATGGTTGTTGCCAAGGAAGGCTTCGCAGTCAACAAGACATGCTCCTCACTGCGCGACTGGACACGCTGGCCGACGCCCTGGCCGGTAGATATGCTCGCTTGAAGGTCCCGAATGGGTGGGGCAATCGAAGCGAGATTCGTTCCCTCGGGCCACCGCTGCGCGGGAAGACCCTCATAGGTTGCGACGCGGTTACCTACCTGGTCGTACTCATGCCGCCGAACACAGTAGGCGCCGAGGGGGGGATTACCACTGACGGAGCTTCCCTGTTGGGTGACTCTTAAGAGGCTCTGTCGTGTGGCGGCTAGCTCCTCAGGATCTGAGTAAAATATTCCATGCCCTTGCTCTGCGGAGATGTTGCCAAGCTCATCACGTGCGCAGCAGTACGTCCACTGCCATTTGCGGGGCGGCACCTCGGCCGATGAAGCCTCAATGCGCTCCCAGTGGTCACGTAAATAACGCGCCTGGTAAACAATGTTGGCGTTTTCGCCCTGGCCAAGATTGGCTATGTCCGTATCAAAGATTTTCTGTTCTAACGGCTCGAGAAAAGAGTCTGTGGCCGTAATAGTATCAGTAACCTTCTGCTCCACGAAGTTTTTACTTACTACGTTTTCCCCGAGGTATTCCAGTCGGCAAAACTCGGAATCATCCTTGAGAATGCGGCGGATTCGACCGTCGGGATCCTCTTCAAACGTAAGTGACCGCCAACCGTCCCAAGGGTTCTGGCCGACTTCGATATGGAGAGTATGTCTCCCGTGCCGCAAATTATGGCCATAAGAGATGACCGGCAGCGTTGAGAAATCTCGGGGGAGGTTGAACTCCTCGCGAAGGAGGGTACCCAGACTATCGTACTCTCGGCCGACGGAGACAGGATGATTCACCTGCGCGTAATCATCCGCTTTGGTGATATTTCCAAAGGCGTCATAATCGAATGCCTGGAGTTTCCTTCCCGTCCCCTCATTCACCGCAACGAGGCGTCCGAGAATGTCGTAATCAAGCTTTATCACATTTTTTGTCTCTGGTTTTGTCGAGTCGTACTCCACCAGTTGTCTCAGAAGTGAGTCATCGCCGTAGGTATACTCGTGAACCCGTCCATCAGGAAGGATTTCCTTCCTGAGACGCCGGAATTGGTCATAGTCCGCGGTGTACACCTGTGGGACGGGCAGTCGCTGGACCCTCACCAAAGACTCTTGCCCGGTGGAGAAAAAGCAAAGAGGTTCATTAGCAATGGAGCGCCGAAGCAGCAAACCGTCCGGAGCATAGTCCATCCATCTTTCTTGGAGGACCTTGTTGCTGGCAGACCGTGTCAGCTCCCGATCCACGCTGCCGAGGGTGTTAAAAACTCGCAGTATTCCAGGCTGATCGGGCTGCGCCTCAAAGACAATTCGTCCAAAGGAGTCATGTTCGGTCAACTGGGCACGCCGCAAACCAACGAGTCCATCGTGCCCGACTGGTATTCTACACCACGGATTGCCGTGCTCATCTCGCAGTGTGACGAAACGCATTTTATAAATCTGTCCATCCCGCGTATCCACGCGATGGATCGTCTCCACACACACGGCGTCATCTCGGTAGTAAATTTCCGAGCACTCCCCAGTGGGGCTTTGCGATCGAACAATCCGTCCCAGCCCATCGTAGGCAAAGGTGTGCCATGCGTCGTCTCGATATGACCGGCGGCCGATGACGTTACCCTCGGCATCGTACCGGTTTTCCTCGGCAATCAGCCACTCATCAATGCCTTTGGCCAGTCGATGTTCGCGAGAACAAACCAACCGGCCTGCTTGGTCATACTCATACTGCGTTTCGTGTAAGACTTTTCCATCAGAGCTGAGAACACGCTCTTGCACAGGCCGATCTAGGCCATCCCTTAGCGTCTCCGTCCTTACCCCGTCGGGTCGCACAACCGCGTAAAGACGGCCGAATCCATCAGGCTTTTGCTCGTATGTAGCGCCGCGGGCATCTTTATAGCCAACAAGAAAACCTTCAGGATCATAGCGCATCGCCTGACGCAGAATCAGCTTCTCTTCCGGTGCATTGCGCGCAATGAGCAGGAAAGCTTTAGGTTTTCCCGACGTGGTGTCATATTCAATTTCCACAGCCGTTCCGCCAGGAGTAATCCTTTTTCTTAGTACTCCTGAAGCATAGTATTCATACTTCACTTCAACCGGCTCATTTCGTTCGATCCCAAAGCGTTCGAGTGTGGGCTGCCACGCTACCATGCGGCCAAGCGAGTCGTACCTGAATTTTTGGACCACAAAATGGCCGGGTGTGTCCACCCGTTGTTCCCCACGGTAAACAGCCAAGAGCAAAGGAGTAAACCTCTGCCACTGTGCAACGAGCCTTAAGGCCGCATCGTAGTCATAGACCGTGAGATCGGAGCGGGTATCGAGAAG
>JAKPII010000410.1 GCA_029549885.1 Planctomycetota bacterium | reverse complement strand
GCCCGCTACGAAGACCGTGAAGGCAACGCTCGCGCCGTCATTCCGCTCCCTTGGACGGTCCTCAAACGATCGTCAGATGTTGGCGCTGAGCAACCTACGGGAATCACGTGTGAAGTTGTTTCGGGCATTCGCAACGCGTTGAGTGCCCGGCGGAGAGGTCGCGTCAAACTTTATGCTCAGGCCGTTCAACCTTCAGGAGCCCAGCCTGTCACATTGCGACTCCAGAGTCGTGACCCTCCACGGGGACCTTTGGTAGGCTATGAAATCTACACGCAACCCTTGGGTGAGGGGTCCCCCATATTCGTAGGACGTACAGATGCCGCCGGCCAGGCTGCGCTCCCCGCAGGCGACGCCTCATGGCAACTTATTTCGATCAAGCATGGTCGACGTCTTCTGGCTCGAGTGCCACTCGTTCCTAGTGAAGGTTCCCTTGCTGAGTTGACCCTTCCGAACGATGACCCGCGACTCGTTGCCGAAACCTATCTCACGGGTCTTCAAGACGAACTCGTGGATCTTGTCACTTTGCGAACCATCTTAATTGCGCGAATGCGTGCCCGAATGATCGCGGAAGATTGGGAAGCCGCCCAACGTATTCGCGACAATTTGCTGAAGCTGAAGCCGCGGGAAATTTTTTCGAGTGAATTGACTCGCCAGCAACAGAGAATCTTCTGTCCGGACCCGGTTGGTCAGAAGCAAATCGATGCAATGTTCTCCGAGATGCAGCGTCTGGTCAACATTTACCTCAACCCGCAAGAAGTCGAAAGTCTTGTTAAGCAACTGGCATCGCGTCAAAAGCCCCAGCCAGGGTCATAGCATCAACGAAGCTGGCCTCTTGGCCGAACTACACCCCAGGGCTACACGATGCTTCGCCCTATCGCGTCATTTCGCGGCGGACAAGTTCCATTCTGTCCGAAAATGCCCGCACCATCTCCTCTGGCGTGAGATTCATGTAAACCTTGGGATCGGATATCCAGCGGTTCTTGCCAAACCGAAACACGGCCACGCCGCGTCCCCGGGACTCTTGGTCAGAATCGATCGCCCAGGAGGTTTCGGGCCCAAGTGTGATCATGACAACGGCCACGTATTCTCCGCTCCGTCGATCACGGAGGAACGTGACCTCGTCCTCGAAGTCACAATCAAGCCATTCCATTTCGCCGGTGACGACCGGAACGGCGATCTGCTTGATGAGACGAGCCTCCAAGCGCTCGCGTTCACGATGAAAAAGCATCCGCGCCTTTTCGAATCGGACACGACGCCAGAACCGTACCGCCGGCCGCCACATCATTGCAGCGGCGATGGCCAATACCGCCGTCGAGAAAATGACCGATTCGAGGTCCGGCATCTCAACGCCCCCAACCCCGGAATGAGGACCACCTCGCCTACTAGCATTCTAGAGAGGGACTCCGAGGAAATGCAACCAGTGGGACTTCCCCGTTCTTTCGGAGTCCGCTCCTCACCGTTGCTGGATCTGGGCGCTCTCATTGATTGACACTGTCTCGGGCTATAAACTGATGCTCAAACAGAAAGCCTTTGCCAATGAAGTAAAGTTCCAACAAGCGGCAAAAGGTGGGTTCTGTCTTCTCGACGGCTCAACTTCAGAAGGAGGTCCGCCATGTCACGCAGAGTTTCTCTCGGTATTCTCCTCATGTGCCTCGGCTTGATCGGGCTTTGTGATTATGCCAGTGCGGCATCCCCGAGCCTGTGGCCCCAGTGGCGCGGTCCGCAACGGGATGGCATTCTCTCGGACTTTACGGCACCAGAAAAATGGCCGGAAACTCTAAAGCAGGTCTGGCAGGTCACCGTGGGTTCGGGCGATTCAACACCAGCCCTCGTGGATGGACGTCTTTACCTCCACACACGGCAGGGGGATGAAGAGGTCTTACTGTGTTTGGACGCCGAATCCGGGAAAGAAATCTGGACAAACAAATACCCCAGCCCACCTGTTACGGGACCGGCAGCCCGCCACCCTGGGCCCAGAAGTTCTCCGGCGGTCGCCCAGGGAAAAGTGGTCGCCCTAGGTGCAGCGGGGATTGTTTCCTGCGTGGATGCCGCTACGGGTAAGACGCTCTGGCGCAACGACTCATTCAAGGGAGTGCCTCGGTTCTTCACGGCGATGTCACCGATCATTGTGGACGACGTGGCGATTCTCCACCTGGATGGCCCCGACACCGGATCGGTCGTTGCCTTCGAGTTGGCTAGCGGTACGATCCGCTGGCGCTGGGACGGTGACGGCCCCTCCTATTCCTCGCCGGTGCTGGCCACTATTGAAGGCTCACGACAGCTTGTGATGCTTACCAATAAGAACCTCATCGGCTTGGATGTCCAAAAGGGACAACCTCTTTGGAGCGTCGAATTCGCCCCCAGTGGGATGAACTACAACGCGGCAACCCCGATTGTCGAAGGTTCTGTGATCTACTTCGCAGGGGCAGGAAGGGGAAGCCGGGCCATCCGCGTGGAAAAGAATGGTTCTGCGTTCTCCGTGAAAGAAATCTGGAACAATCCGGAGTTGGCCCCACAATTCAACTCGCCGGTTTTGGTGGCAGGAAAACTCTTTGGGCTGTCCCAACGGGGGAATCTTTATTGTCTGGACGCCGCAACCGGCAAGACCCTTTGGGTGGACGACAACCGGCACAGTGGGTTCGGCGCCATCTTGGGTAGCCCTCAAGCGTTGCTCGCCATGACAGAACGCAATGGCCTGATTGTATACGCACCTAAGGCGGAGGGATTCCAGCCGCTGGCGACCTACCAGGTTTCTGCTGGGCCCGTCTATGC
>JAKPII010000379.1 GCA_029549885.1 Planctomycetota bacterium | reverse complement strand
ATCACGGTTTGCTCGCTGGCGTCGAGTCGCGTTTGTTCCAACAGCGGCAGGATAAACTTCTCCTTGATTTCATCTTCAGTCGGCACCTTCCCGGATTGCCAAGTCTGCAAGATCCATTGCTGCATGGCCGCAATGCGACGTGGGGCCAGCTCCAACGCCAGGTATGATTGCGGCTCAACATTCTTGAGGATTTGATGCAGCAATCCAAATACCTCCAGAAGGGCAGAGAGCCGACGCTCGCCGTATGACCGCTCTTCCCGGAGGTCCTCGATGGTCATGTCGAGGAACTCTCCCAGCGGTATATTCCAAAGCACCCGGGTCATACGATTGAGCGCCGGGGCAAGTCGGCCGAGGGGAACGTCCTGCAGTCCGTGCTTGCGAACGGTCGCACACCACTCGGCCCACATCAGTTCAGAAACGTCTTGCCACCGGATCAAGTATTCCGAGGGCGTGCTTTCACGCTGCTGTGCAACAGGTGTCTGATCGGTTGTCTCCGCCGGAAGTGACGTGGGATCCGTCTGGGCGGCCCGCTCCAATAGCATCAGTAGCCCCTGTAACTTCTTCTTCCCAATACCCGGCGTGGCTGCTAAATCGGTGAATTGACTTGTGATGACCTGCTGCAAGGTCCAATTCAATAGAGCCCGCGGCAATCGTCGGTCACTGGGGATGGCCCAAAATGCCAGTATCTTTCCGTACAGTGGCCGATAATGATCGTCGGCCAATTGTTTTCGCAATTCATCAAAACGCATGGCGAGCTGAAGCTCATCAAGTGGGGGAAGATTTAACATAATGCGTTCCTCCATACCTTACATGCAAAAGCCCAACCTTACTGGCGTACCACCCAACCGCTTCCCGAGCGACACTGACGTCCAGGTGGGAAATGGACCAAATCTCGATGACGATTCTCTGTTCCGTAACAATACACCACCTTGTACTAAAAATAAAAAGTTTGTGGTGTTATTTGACACAAAAGATAGATGGTCTTGCCGCCGATCTTCAACCCCCTCGATTGGCCATTAATTTAAACCTCCGGCCAACAAAGAAGTTTCGAAAAATTCTCGGCAAGCCCGATCGCCCAATTACTGAAGTTTGCGGAATTTCAAAAATCCTCAGGCAGGTACTGTGGTCAGCAAAGTCTATCAATAATTTTCTTGCGGAAGGTTGACATCGTCAAGGTGGGGACGCCGCCCAATCGACTTGGCAAAGTACGGTGGAAGGCGTAAATCTGGGGGTTATTAGTCGGAATTGCGTGCCGTCAACGCGTCCGAAACATGGTCCTGTACCACCTTTTCGATCAGTTGTTCCCCCACAATTGGCGCTCCACAGCTTGCACCTTGGCAGATGTAGAGGGTTGGTTCACCGTTGACGGCAGGGCGATCGGGAAGAGACTTTGTGCCGGGTAGCCCGTCTGTGGCAGAACTTGGACTACCATCCCCTAACCAGTTAATTGACACGATCATGGATGGGTTATACCCACTCATTAAGGAGGATAACCAGCGCGACACCGGGGGCGGCACCTTTCCCTCATGGACGGCGCCAACCTCCCCTGAGGGTAGGACGAACATCCAACTCGTCCAGGGGCGAACCATTGTTTGTCTCAAAAACAGGGCGTGACCAACGGCGATCGGGGATTTTTGCATCCAACCGGCAAGGGAACGCAAAGCCCCTTCGGCAATCGCCAGATAGGAGGGTTCCCCCCCAAGGTGCCCCAATCGCAACATGGCCTCGGCGGCCAGGGCCGTCCCGCTAGGTGTAGGGTTATCAAAGTAGTCTAAACGACGACACAAAAGGTGGGGATGGTCTGCCGGCGTCATGAAGAAGACCCCTGTCGCGGCATCGTGAAAACGTGCCCGCATGTCTTCCACAAGGGTCACAGCGATTTCCAGCCAATCCCGCCGGGCCATTGTCTCATAACCGGTAATGAGGGCCACGGCCAGGGCGGCTTCGTCCTCGAGGACGGCCGGTGTCCCCCGGACCCCCTGGCACCACGAATGACAAAACATGCCGCGCTCATCCCGCAGGTGCGAAAGAAGGAACTCCAGGGCCATGGTCCCTGCCGTCAGATAACGCTCCTCGTCGAACACCCGTCCTGCCAGGAGGAATACCTCCGCCGCGAACGCGTTCCACGCCAAGACAATCTTGTCATCGTGGTCCGGTGGCGTGCGCATCTGCCGCGTTTCTCGAAGCCGTTGGCGAAGCTCGGCCATCTCTTGTTCGAGCTGAGCTCGCTCTCCTACCGAGAGCGCAGTCCAACGATTGGCTGAGCGAATTCGGTTGGGGATGTTCTTGCCTTCAAATGACCCCTCCCGCGTGATGTCGTAAAACTCGGCGAAGCGCTCCGCCGCAGGCCCCAGCACATTCAGGATTTCTTCATAGGTCCAAAGGTAAAACTGGCCCTCGTGCCCCTCACTATCGGCATCCTGCGAGGCATAGAAACCGCCGTCCGGATGGTGCATATCACGGAGAAGATAATCCAATGTTTCGTTGACAATTTGGCCGTAGCGCTCACGCCGTGTCAATCGCCAGGCGTCCAAATACGCCCGGGCCAAGAGGGCGTTGTCATACAACATCTTTTCAAAATGGGGCACCATCCACATGGCGTCGGTAGAATAGCGATGGAACCCACCGCCCACATGGTCGTACATGCCCCCGTCGGCCATGGCATCGAGTGTTCGTAGCCCCATGGTCAAAGCCATCTGGGAATCTTGGAATGCGAAACGGGTCAGGAGGTAGCGAATTACCGAGGGATGGGGAAACTTTGGGGCGACGCCAAAGCCGCCCCAGCGGGGATCGAATTCCTCCGCCAAAACCTGCTCGGCCTTTTGAAGGACACTTTCCTCAGATAGTAGGTGCCTGCCGGGGAGGGTATTCGAGATATCGCTCAATAGGACAGTAACCTTGTCCGCCTCCGCAACGACTTCATGCCGACGCTTTTCCCACGCATCGGCAATTGCCCGCAGGACGTCTAAAAAGCCGGGCATTCCAAATCGTGCCTCCCGGGGCCAATACGTCCCGCCGTAGAACGGTTGCAAGTCGGGCGTGAGGAACACCGACAACGGCCAGCCCCCTTGGCCCGTAATGATCTGCACAGCCTCCATGTACTGGGCATCGACCGCCGGGTGTTCTTCTCGATCGACTTTGATAGACACAAAGTGCTGATTGAGGACGGCCGCAACTTCCGGATCGGCAAAGCTTTCCTTCTCCATAACGTGGCACCAATGGCAGGCGGAATATCCGATGGAGAGGAAGATCGGTCGATCCAGTTCTTTTGCCCGCCGAAAGGCCTCCTCACCCCAGGGATACCAATCCACGGGATTATTCGCGTGCTGTCGCAGGTACGGGCTCTTTTCATGAATCAGCCGATTGGGCATTGGCTTTCGCTTTCGCCTCCATGTTGTGGTAACCCCGGATACTTGCCCTCCGCCAATTTTCCCTTCCCTGTTAGCCTTTTCGGGGCGATTGCCAACCGGCACAACCGATCCGAAAAGCGCTGCTTCGCGGCAGGGGGCCTGTCCAGTTAAGACGGGGCGGCATGACCTCGGCGGTACCGAACACTCTCGTTGGGACCAGAGTATCCGAAAAGCCACGGCAACCGTATCAAATTCATCATAGTCATTTGGCCCGTGGGGGCTAGGGTCCGCAGCCGGCACCGGCTCTTCTTGCCGCGGTAAGAGCAACCGGCCTGACCGATTCACACCATGCCGGGTTTCCGTGCGTGCTAAGTGTGCGTCAACGTCGGTATCCCCTAAGACACTTTGGTGAGGCGTGAGCGGCGATTGCTCCCAGAAAGCCGATCACCCGGTGGCGGAGATGGGTTTTCCAAGAAGATTGTCACCGAGGGTGAGCGTTCGCGTCTGCCCATTGATTTCCACTTCCACATCACGAATACCGATGCGGAGGACCCGTCCCTGGGTCTTGCCCACCTGGAAAGTCTGGTTTTCCGTGAGCTTGAACGTCTTGTCTTCGGTGCGAGAATAGAGCCACACTTCCCGCTGGCCGTTGACTTCTACAATGCCGTTCACATAGACGAACTGAATAGGATCAAGCGGCGGAGGTTCCGGCGGTGGGGTCCGGGGCGGTGTCCGCGGTGGTGTGCGAGGTGGTTCCCGCGGCGGTGGCGGTGTGTAGGCCACAAAGACGTTCCGTCCAACAATCGTTTTCGTGTATTCTTTCACGTCATCCAGTTTTGCCTCGACCAACTCGCCGGTGGGAAGACTATCCTTGGCCACCGCATCGTCGAGAGCCGCCGCCTCGATGGTGAAGAGCAGATCGAGCTTTTTGCCGTCTTTTAAAGGAGTGACGGCGATCCGCTGAATGGCATGGAGATAGTTCCGGGAATAAAAACTATGCAAAAACCGTGTCAACGATTCCAGCGATCCTTGGGCACGGACCGTAAAGGGAAGCCGATAAAACAAATCCCGTTCCCGTCGGACTTCCCCGCTATCGACTTGAATGTTTTCCAGTTGGGCCTTTTGGGAACATTCCAGCAACCAGTTTTGATACAAGCGGCGGGCCAGCACCGGGTCGGCAGGAAGGGAGCGCGCACGCCACTCCTCGAGCTTTTGCTTGGCCTTTTCCAGTTCCTTGAGTTGCCGTTCCCTCGTATGGACGTTGCTGGTGAGCGTTGCCAGGGCCTTTTGGCGGGCTGTGAAGGGCGTGGCCACCAAACGCCAAATCAGTTGCCCCACGACGATTGCCGCCACGGTGCCCACAATCAAGATCATAATCTGTTCTCGGCGTCCGAGTTTCATGGCGTCACCTCCCGGCAAGTGGAGCGTTCGGAGTGGTACGAGAGGCGGCGGGGCCCGTGGCTGGGCGCTGCGATGAAGGCCGCGATGTTGAAGCCGACGACGGCGGAACAATGACCACCGTTGTGCCAAAACGAAGTTTATAAGGTTTTTGGGAATCGTCCTCGGCTTTGCCCTTGGAGATCACCCGGTGCTGTTGATCATCCAGGGCCTGTTCCATTTTTTCGATGCTTTCGCTCCGGGCAGCGAAACCTTCCAGGCTGATTTCACCCCCGCGTGCCCCCGAAGCCATCGTCAATTTGCCGAGCATCACCTCCTCGGCTGGTGGAATCTTCTCATTAAGGCGCCGCAGTTCTTCCAGCCAATTGACGTGCCCGCCGCTCCAGGCTTGAATGGCGTCGGCTAACTTGCGGGTTTCCGCCGCCTGTTTCAACTGCCGATCGAGCACCGCCTGACGATTTCGCAGCCCTGCAATGCGGCTATCGAGTTCCTGAAGTTGTAACCAGCCATACATGCCGGCCAAGACGACGATCAAAAGGCCCCCAAGCCCCGCCAGGGCATAACGATTCCGCTGTGACGGCGGTTCCGGACGCCGGTGCGGGTGAAGGAAATCCACCGCGGGAGCCACCTTCTCCTGTTCGTCGGCCAGAACACCCAACAGCGGGGTAAAGCGTCCTGGATGATCGGGCAAACTCTCGGCTACTTCCGGGCCCAAATCGAAATGGGAAAATGGATCAAAGCAGGTCGTCTCAATATCAAGACGCTCTCGTAGTGTTTGGCCCAAAGCTTGATACGCCGGTGTTTGGCCGCACAAGACCAAATGGTTGGCCCGACCGCCGCCCAATTGATTTTGGGCGGCCATCATAGTCCGCCGAATCTCGCCCACAAGGACCACCAGCGCGTCGGCCTCCTTTAGCGGATCGCCCGTTACCCGCGCAGTCCGCATAAAGACCAATTTGTTCCCCACAACCACGGAGAGATCGACTTCCTCTCCCAAAAGATCGACCAGGAGGCGAATCTCGTCGGGCTTCGGCGGCACGCAGCGATTGGCCAAACTGGCGGTCGCACAAGGACGGAGAACAATCCGCTCAGGCTGGACCTTGGCGATTTGGCATGTCTTTTGGATATCCTGGAACAGCTCCGGGGCGAGGGCTGCCACCAAGGCATTTCGAGGCTGCGAGGGGTCTTCGTCAAGAAGGAGATAATCGATCAGCCAGTCTTCATTAACATGGGTGAACTCGCGGAGGGCCTGAAATCGGACCAAATCAGGGAGCTCTTCGTCGGACACGGGAGGAACCGACATTTGGCGGAGCTCGACCAGGGAACGGCTAATGGCCACGAAGGTGGTCGGACGGCGAATGCCCCGAGCAGCCAAGGCCGCCGCCAAGCGTTTGCCGATATTCTCCGCAGTCTGTTCCCGCGATTCGGGGGAGCCGTTGTCGGAGGGGCGAACGGCGTCGGTAAGGGGGACGGCGAAGGCGTGCTCGATAACAAGACGATCCCGCCGCCGCACCGCCGCCACGGCCCGCAATTCTTCGTTATTCCACTCAATAGCTAACCAGTAGGCCATACCTTATCAACTTCCCGGTAAAGTCGCCCCACTTTCCGACCCCCCTGGGATGACCGCTCCGCCGTAGGAACTTGAGGGGGTCCCCAAAACATCTACTTGAAATCCCCGACCCAAATGGCTCATATCTCTCCAGAATAATAGCCGGGCCGGACGAACGGTAGCATCAAAAATGGCCTCCACGCGACAGCTAGGCCCTCCCCCGGCAAAATAGCCAACGACCTGGGCTTTAAACACACTACCGCCGCATGTCACAAAGGGCATTAAGGCCTTCATCTCTTCCAAAGTCACCAACCCCTCCGTGAGAAGCCAGGTTTCATAATAATAATTCTCATCATCAATAAACGTGGGATCGGAAGGGCGAGCCTCAAGAATCAAATCCGCAACACCCGGATCTAGGTTCGGTATCCCGTAAAGGATTGACGGCGGTGCCAAATTGATGTTGATTCGACCTGGGATGACCTTACTCGATGTGGCCGTCAAATTGGCCATGATCACCGGCAAAATCACTCGGAGCGCCACCGGGTCTTCCGGCACGACGGCATCCAACACCCGCGGCTCCTGCTCCCCGGCAAATTGCACACGGACCTTGGCCCCGATGAGGTCCAGAACCGTATCAAACTTGACCTTAGCCTGGCGGGAAAAATCGAGGCTTGCGTTCAAGGGGACGGGTTCGCCTTGTTCCTCTCCGGTATAGGGCCCGTTCTGGCGATACGCCACAATAAACGTCGCCAATTCCGGGCCAAATTCGGCCTCGATTTCGTCGTACAGTTTCTCCAGGTCACTCTGGTTGATGTCGATCTTGGGAGAACCATCAGGGCGAACGTTCAGTTCCATGCTGAAAAGCGTCAAATAAGCCGACCACCCACGGTACGCCACGGGATCATCCGCGCTGAGATTGGCAAAGACCTCGGGGATCGTCTCTCCCGGATCGATGACGCCATTGCGGTTACGGTCGGCCCCAAACAATAGCTCCGGCGTCACACCACGTACAAGCAGCAGTTCCTCGATGGTTTCCAGTGGCCCATTCTTAGGCGTGTAAGGGGTGGGAAGCGTTGTGTAATACTCCAGCTCGGCCCCAAATTCCCGCGGTTCGTCATCGGCATCAAGCCAATCGAGGATCGCATCCGCTATATCCTCCGTCATCCCCGGTAAAGCCATGAGCAACTGGCGACCACCATTTTCCACAGTTTTGTCGGCCAAAAGGAGACTGTTGATATTCAGCTTGGCCGATTCGTTCTCCAGGCCATAGCGAATCGCCGAGGCCCCATAGTCGCTCCAATCGGGCCCGATGATTGAAAATAGGCTGGTTTCCCGGGGATCAGCCCCTTCCTGGACAACCACTCCTGCAAACCACGACGGGTTGTTAAACCAACCGCCGTTGTCGTTTTGCCATTCCTCGTCCATGGAGACAAAAAACCTAGCAGCCTCCACGCCCGACATAGCGGCAGCACGTGCCTGGGCGATCTGGACGGCAACCTTCACCCCCTCACGTTCGGCCAACATCAAGTCGCTCAAGGTAAGAGCGGCCAAGGAAAGTATCGCCACCGTGACGAGAACCACCAAAAGGATCATGCCCCTCTGGCC
>JAKPII010000232.1 GCA_029549885.1 Planctomycetota bacterium | reverse complement strand
GCTAGCCATACGATTGAGGTGGATGTAAATTTGATATTTTCGGCCGCTTGAGAGGGTGTACCCCTTACATGTCTGATGAACTCGAACAAAGACAGGATGCTGTCCAGGAAGACGGCGGGGTTGCGGGCAGCCCGGAGGGGTCTTCGCCGGAGCAATCGGCCGCTTCCCCTATAGGCGGAGAGGCCATAAATAGTGCTGAGCCCACTGGGGGTGGCGAGACGGAGCCGCCCGTCGTGAGCAAAGAGGAAGCTAGGAAGGAGAAGCGGCCTCGGAAGAAGAAGGAAACAGAAAAACCACAAGAGGCTGGCGCGCCAGCTGGCGACACAAGCCGAATGGGGTGGTACATCGTGAAGGTCCAAACAAACCGCGAGGATAGTGCCTGCGAGGCACTCTCGCGGCGGATTAAGGTCGCGGGAATGGACCAGTACTTTGGGCAAATTATTGTGCCCGTGGAACGAGTCACAGAGGTCAAGGGTGGTAAGAAACGGGTGGTTCGTCGTAAGCTCTATCCTGGCTATATCGTGGTCCAGATGGAGCTAAACGATGATACGTGGTTCCTGGTAAGAGAAACCCCAGGGATTGGGGACTTCACTGGGGCTGTTGGGCGTCCCACGCCTCTTTTGCCCCATGAGGTCAATCGCATCTTAGCGAAGCTGGCGGAAGAGAGGGCTGAAGACGCACCCAAATTAAAAATCGGTTGTCGCGTGGGAGACAAGGTTAAGATCAACGAGGGGCATTTTGCGAATTTCCAGGGGGAAGTTTCGGCGATCGACGAGGCCAATGGCCGGGTCACCGTGATGATCAATATCTTCGGGCGAAGTACCCCGGTGGAACTGGAATACTGGCAAATTGAGCCCGCGGAGTGAGGATGGGGAAGGGGCAGATTCGTGCGAATGCGAGGACAGTGATTTCGAATAAAAACGAAGGTTAGGATGCAATGGCGAAACAACTGGTCGGAACAGTAAGGTTTTGCGTGCCTGGCGGACAGGCGACACCGGCTCCCCCGGTGGGTACGTCGCTGGGCCGATTCGGCATCAACCTTGGTCAATTTGTACAACAGTTCAACGAGCGGACAAGGCAACACCTGGGATTGCGAATTCCGGTGGTAGTCCGTGTCTATAACGATCGGTCGTTTGAGCTTGAAACGCACACGCCGTACACCGCGGATTTATTGAAACAAGCTGCGGGAATTGCTAAGGGTGCGGGTAACCCGCCTAAGGAAAAAGTCGGAAGGGTGACAAGAAGCCAGGTGATGGAGATCGCCAAGGTCAAGATGCCAGATCTGAATGCTCGCGATATCGAGCACGCCTGCCGGATCATCGAGGGCACGGCCCGCAGCATGGGTCTGGACGTTGTTGACTGAGGCTATTGGAAAGAGCGTTTCGGTAATGGGTGGCTGACAAGTGTTTGCTGAGTAACCGCTAACCACGGGGACGTGGAAATGGCGAGGTCCTGTCGCCGAAGAGAACGTTGGCCGTGGGGTGCGGGAGAATCTGAAAAGGATTCGCAAAATGGGAAAGCGTTCGAAGCGTTACAGAAGTCTAGCGAGTAAGGTGCCTAGCAAGGGCCCGCTGTCCTTGGAAGAGGCTGTCAAGCTGCTAAAGACCTTCGGCAACACGAAGTTCGACCAGACCGTTGAAATTGCGATCAGGACCGGGATCGACGCTCGGCAGGCGGATCAGACGATTCGGGGGTCCGTGGTGTTGCCGCACGGGCTAGGAAAACCGGTGCGGGTTGTCGTATTTGCGAAGGGTGACCGTGCGGACGAGGCAAAGGCCGCTGGGGCCGATGAAGTCGGTGGCCCGGAACTGGCTGAGAGGATCAAGGGCGGGTGGCTGGATTTCGACGTTTGCATTGCTGCACCCGATATGATGGGTGTTGTTGGTCCTTTAGGAAAGATTCTAGGTCCTCGTGGATTGATGCCCTCGCCTCGCGCCGGGACCGTAACGCCTGATGTGGGAAAGGCGGTCCGTGAATATAAAGCTGGGAAGGTGGAGTTTCGCAACGACAGTGGCGGAAATATCCACGCCCCGGTTGGAAAACTTAGCTTCGACGAGCAGAAACTTGTTGAAAACATCAAGGCCTTTATCGAACACGTGCAGACGCTCAGGCCGGCGAGCCTGAAGGGACAGTTCATTAAGAACGTATCTCTATCAGCGACAATGTCGCCAGGCATTCGAGTGGCGATCTAAGCTTAAGGATTCGGCGGGAGCGAAGACGTGTTTGCCCGTTGAGCGTGGTGCAGAGTTCCGAGCAATAAGAATATAAATCGACCTGGTACAAACCATGAGTAAATACGTCAAAAACCTAATAACAGAGCATTATCGGCGGCGGTTGGCGGGGGTGGATGCTGCGCTGCTGGTGAATGTGGTGGGCCTGGATGCCAATCGGACGCGGGCGCTACGGAAGGACCTCGCGGAAAAGAACATTCACTTGCTCGTGGTGAGGAATTCGCTAGCTCGCCGCGCGTTACAGGGAACACCGTTGGCCAAGGCCTTCGAGAACGTAACCGGTCCGACGGCCATCTGCTGGGGCGGCGAAGACATTGTCGCCCTTTCCAAGGAGGTGATGAAATACGCGAGTGACGAAAAATACGCGCCATTCGCGGCCAAGGGTGGTGTTCTCGACGGTGAGGCATTGACGGCTGAGCAGGTCAAGGAGATCAGCAAGTGGCCGTCGCGGCAGGAGCTGCTGGCGCAGTTGGCAGGCCGTTTGCTTGGCCCGGCGGGTGCGCTGATGTCGGCATTGGCCGGTCCGGGGACAACGCTGGCCGGGCAATTGAAGCAGCTCGCCGAGGGCGAAAAAGGCGATGCACCAGCGGCAGGGGAATCGGGCGGTTGATCGATGGCTAGCGCTCGAGGCCCTTCGTGGGAAAGGCTGACGCTTGTTACAGTCCTGGAAAACCTAGACGTTTCTGAAGGATACCGCGAATTTTTGTAGTAGGTTCGATTTGGAAAGGATTGGAGTCACACATGGCGACCGATGCACCAGTTCGTGAGTTTAGTCAGAGAGTGAAGGAGTTGGGGGACGCGATTGTGGCGCTGCCCCTAAAGGAAGTGAAAGAGCTGAATGATTACCTCGAGATCGTCCATGGTATCAAGCCGGCAGCAGGCGCTGTGATGGTTGCTGGCGGTCCGGCGGCGGCAAGTGGGGCGGGTGCGGCGGCTGCTCCGCAGCAGGAGAAGACGGAATTCGACGTTATCCTCGAAAACTTTGGCGCCAACAAGCTTAAGGTGATCACCGCCGTACGGACGTTGATTCCGGGCATCAGCTTGGCCGACGCAAAGAAGTTGGTCGAGGGTGCACCTTCCAAAATCAAGGAAGGCGTCTCGAAGGAGGAAGCTCAGAAGGCCAAGGAGGTCCTCGAGAAGGAAGGCGCAACCGTTTCGATCAAGTGATCCGGTTTTGTCTTTCGCTAAATACGACGTCGCGTGACTACCGCGGTGTGGCTTGCTAGAATCGGGTGGTGGCGGTTGTTTCTTTGCTGGAGTCATGTCTCCGGAGTGGCGGAGTGAAGGTCCGCAGTCTAACGGGTCGTGTATTTTCGTATGGGAGCTCCATGCTCGTGACGAGTCTGGACCGGGTGGCGGTATTGATGCCTGTTCTGTGATCCGCGAACGTCCCCGGTGCGGACTCGTGTTTTGTTTCTTGACTGGGCTTGTAGCGCGGAGGTGATAATAGCGATGGCGGTTCCGGCCCAAAGGCGGCTTGCAGTTAAAGACGTTCGACATTTCAGCAGCCGACGATACGATTTCCCCATCCCAGATCTGACAAAAATCCAGACGGAAGCCTACGCACGGTTTCTCCAGGCGGACGTTCCCTGGAACAAACGAAAGGACCAGGGGCTGGAGGCAATCCTTCGCGAAACGTTCCCCATTGAGAATCTGGATAAGTCACTCCGGCTGGAGTATATCCGCTACGACCTCGGTAAACCACGCTACACGCCCGAAGAGTGCAAACAACTGCGGCTGACGTATGGCCGGCCGTTTAAGGTTTGGCTACGGCTCAACAAGGAACAGCCTGTCGAAGAAGAGATGTTCCTGGGCGAGATTCCCATCATGTTGGGCGGCGGCGAGTTTATCATCAACGGCGCCGAACGCGTGGTCGTCAGCCAATTGCACCGCAGTCCGGGTATGGACTTCATCATGGAGAAAGAGGGTGATCGGAAGGTATTTACCTGCCGGATCATCCCTGAACGGGGCAGTTGGATTGAGATCATCCTCACCCGTAAAGATACGCTGGCAGTCCGCATTGATCAGAGCAATAAGTTTCCGGTGATGACCTTGTTGCGGGCCATGGATCCGGCGTTCAGTCAGAACTCGGATATCATCCGCGCCTTCTATGGTGACGTGATCAAGGAGGAGAAAGTTGTTGATCGGCGAAGTGCCTCCAAATTGCAGGATAAGGTCGCCGTCGAGGATATCGTCTTTCCGCCCGAAAGCCCCAATGCCGGAGAGATTATCGTCGAATGTGGGCAGGTCATTTCCGAGCAGGCGGCGGAGCTGATTTGTACCTCGGGGCTGAAAAGCGTCTGGGTCATGCCGAATCAGCGGGATCGTCTGATTCTCGATTCTCTGGCGGAGGACCCCACCGCTAGTCACGAAGAAGCTCTGCTGAGGATTTATCAGCGCTTGCGTCCGGGTAACCCGCCCCAGTTGGAACGGGCGAGGACGCTTTTCCACGAAAAGTTTCGGGACCCCAACCGTTATCGCCTGGGACGTGTGGCGCGGTTCCGTATCAACCGCAAGCTGGGACTTAATGTCTCAGAGGATGAAATGTGCCTCCGAGCGGAGGATTTGATTGCGGCCATCAAGTATTTAGCGCGGCTTCACGCCGGCGACCCGACGGCGGAACCAGACGACATCGACCATTTGGGAAATCGTCGGGTAAGAACGATCGACGAATTGGCCTGTGAAGAGCTGCGAAAAGGGTTCCTGAAGCTTCGCCGCACAGTGTCCGATCGGATGAACTTTAGCGACGTGGCCGATATGACGCCACGTAGCCTCATTAATCCGAAGAGCGTCTCGGCGGCCATTGAGTATTTCTTCGGGCGTGGTGAGCTATCGCAGGTCGTGGATCAGACAAATCCACTGTCGATGCTGACGCACGAACGCCGTCTATCGGCATTGGGGCCAGGTGGTTTGAACCGGAAGCGAGCGGGATTTGAGGTTCGTGACGTCCACGCATCGCACTACGGACGCATGTGCCCCATCGAGACGCCAGAAGGAACCAACATTGGCTTGATTTCAAGTCTGGCTATTTACGCCAGTGTGGATGACTACGGTTTCCTTATTACGCCCTATCAGGTGGTAAAAAACGGTGTCCTCCAGGATGAAATCAAATGGCTGCGGGCTGACGAAGAGTTCGATGCCTACCTGGCGCCGGCCGACGCCCCAGTGAAAGATGGAAAAATTCAGGGGGATACCATCGTTGCCCGGCATCGGGGCGACTTTAAGATCGTGCCTGTTTCCCTAATCCAATACATGGATGTTTCGCCCGCGCAGATTGTGGGTGTTTCGGCAGGGCTGATTCCCTTCCTCGAACATGACGACGCGAACCGGGCGTTGATGGGTTCCAACATGCAGCGGCAGGCGGTGCCGCTGTTAGTAACGGAACCGCCCCTCGTGGCCACGGGGCTGGAGTCCCGGGTGGCGGAAAACTCGAGTCTCGTCGTCCGCGCACGCCGCAGTGGGACCGTGACCTATGTCGATGCTAACCGCATCGAAATCGACGGGACCGATGTCTATCATCTTCAGAAATTTGTCGGTTTAACGGAAAAAACCTGCCAGAATCAAAAGCCGATCGTCCGCATCGGCGACAAGGTCAAAAAGGGACAAGTCATCGCTGATGGTGCGGCTACATGCCGAGGAGAGCTTGCCCTGGGGCGTAACGTCCTCGCGGCGTTCATGTCATGGGAGGGGTTCAACTTCGAGGACGCTATCATCATCAGTGAGGAATTGGTCCACTGTGATGCTTACACATCGATCCATATCGAAGAATTTGATGCAGAAATCCGCGAGACAAAGCTCGGACGAGAGGAGTTCACGCGGGATATTCCCAACGTCAGTGAGAAGCAACTGCGGAACCTCGATGAAAACGGTATTGTGCGGGTGGGAACGCATGTCAAACCCGGCGACATCTTAGTTGGGAAAGTCACGCCGAAGTCAAAGACCGAATTGACGCCCGAGGAAAAGCTGCTCCATGCCATCTTCGGTCGAGCCGGTGAGGATGTGAAAAATGATTCCCTGGAAGTGCCGCCTGGTGTCGAGGGCATTGTAATCCACACCCAGAGGTTCGCGCGGCGGACAAGTCTCTCGGATCGCGAGAAAGAGGAGTTCGATAAGACTTTGAAGCAGACCGAGGCCGAGGGCAACGCGAAGATTGCCGAAGCGTTCACCAAGCTGGTGGAGGCCATCGAGGAAGTCCTTGGCCGGAAGCTGACGGATGATGACGGTGTGCCGTTGCTGGAAGGCAAGGAACATAGGTATATCGCAGAGCAAGCCGAAAGGTTCCAGCTTGATAAGATCGAGATTCGGAGTCCACAAAAGCGGGCCAAGGTGGAGAAAATCTATGAAGAACTTTGGCCTGCAGTGGAGGCCGCCATCGACGAACGGAATCGAAAGGTTAACTCGCTGAAGCGAGGAGATGAGCTGAAGAGCGGCGTTCTCCAAATGGTCAAGGTGTATATCGCAACGAAGCGCCAAATCTCGGTCGGTGACAAGATGGCGGGCCGACACGGAAACAAGGGTGTGATTGCCAAGATCGTGCCCAAAGAGGATATGCCCTTCCTGGCCGACGGAACGCCTGTCCAAATCCTCCTTAATCCGTTGGGGGTGCCGAGTCGTATGAACGTCGGCCAAATTTTGGAAACCCACCTCGGTTGGGCGGCTGCGACACTTGGTTTCCGGGCAATCACGCCGGTGTTCGACGGAGCCAATGAAGACCAAATCCGAGAATGCTTAAAAGAGGCCGGCTTGCCTGAAACGGGCAAGGTGACTCTCTATGACGGTCGGACAGGCGAGCCGTTCGAACAAAAGGTGACGGTGGGCTACATCTACACGATGAAGTTGCACCACCTCGTTGATGATAAGATTCACGCCCGGGCGACGGGACCTTATTCCTTGATCACCCAGCAACCACTCGGCGGAAAAGCGCGTTTCGGTGGTCAGCGATTCGGCGAGATGGAGGTCTGGGCCTTGGAGGCGTATGGCTCGGCGTACATCCTTCAGGAACTTTTGACTGTCAAGAGTGACGACGTCGAAGGGCGTACGAAAATTTATGAATCCATGGTCAAGGGTGAGAATACCCTTGAAGCGGGGACACCTGCAAGCTTCGATGTGCTCGTCAATGAGATTCGTGGATTGGCCCTCAATATGCAATTGGAAAAGGGACCTTCGTTATAAGAAGATGGGACCCTTTGAATATCACATTGCGTTGTGTCTGACGGTGTCGAAACGGGAATAAAACGGAAAAAAGAATAGGCGGCTGCCAGCTTGTTCTTTGAACTGAAAAAATAAGGAGTCCGAGCGGTGAGTTACGGCGAAACGACCTACGAACGCGTTAATGATTATGTCGCGGTCAAGATCAGCTTGGCACGACCGCACGACATCCGTAGTTGGTCGTTTGGTGAGGTCAAGAAGCCCGAGACGATCAATTACCGCACCTACAAACCCGAACGAGATGGACTGTTTTGTGAACGGATTTTCGGTCCGGAAAAGGACTGGGAATGCAGTTGCGGTAAATACCGGGGCATGAAATATAAAGGGATGGTCTGCGATCGCTGCGGCGTCAAGATCACCCATAGCCGTGTCCGCCGGAAGCGAATGGGACATATCGAGCTGGCCAGTCCGGTGGTCCATATCTGGTTCTTCAAGGCTCCGCCCAGCCGACTCGGGACACTTCTCAATATGAAGGTGGCCAGTCTGGAGAAAATTATCTACTACCAGGATTACGTCGTCATTGATCCCGGCGACACGCCGTTGCAAAAGTATCAATTACTCACGGAAGAAGAGTACCGGCAAGCCAAGGCAGAGTACGGCGAAGGTAGTTTTCATGCCGACATGGGAGCCGAGGCCATTCGCCGATTGCTGATGGATTTGGACCTGGTCCAGTTGTCGCGGCAACTGCGGGCCGAATTGGCCGAGACAAATTCCAAGCAGAAGCAAAAGGAGTTGATTTCCCGCTTGAAGCTGGTGGAAGCCATCCGCGACAGCGAAAACCGTCCCGAATGGATGGTTCTCGATGTTTTGCCCGTAATTCCGCCCGATTTGCGTCCCCTGGTATTGCTCGAATCGGGCAACTTTGCCACGAGCGACTTAAATGACCTCTATCGCCGTATCATCAATCGAAACAATCGGTTGAAAAAGCTTGTGGACCTTAATGCCCCCGAGGTCATCATCAAGAACGAAAAGCGGATGTTGCAACAGGCCGTCGATGCCCTGTTTGACAACAATCGGTGCAAGCGTCCCGTCCTGGGATCGAGCAACCGTCCGCTAAAATCGTTGACCGACATGATCAAGGGTAAGCAGGGTCGCTTCCGGGAAAACCTTTTGGGTAAACGGGTCGATTATTCGGCCCGTAGCGTCATTGTTGTTGGGCCGACCCTCAGATTGCATCAGTGTGGTTTGCCCAAGCGGATTGCTTTGGAATTGTACCAACCGTTCATCATCCGCCGACTGCGGGAATTGCAGCATGCCGACACGATCAAAAGCGCCAAGAAGATGATCGAGCGGCGGGATGAAGAGGTCTGGGACATTCTCGAGGAGGCGATTCAAAATCACCCGGTCCTGCTTAACCGTGCTCCCACGCTGCACCGCATGGGTATCCAGGCGTTCGAGCCGGTTTTGGTCGAGGGAAACGCCATCAAGTTGCATCCGCTGGTATGCAAGGGTTACAACGCCGACTTCGACGGTGACCAGATGGCCGTCCATTTGCCTCTTTCTGTGGAGGCCATTGTGGAAGCCCATACGTTGTTGATGTCCTTCCACAACATCTTCAGTCCGGCCCATGGTAAGCCCATTATTAGTCCCTCCCAGGACGTCGTCATGGGTTGGTATTATTTGACGTTGGATACCTTGCCTAACTGTAAGGGCGATGACATGGTCTTCTCGTCCTTGGACGAGGTTGAGCTGGCGTACAGCCTGGGGAAGGTGGCAACTCATGCCCGCATTCGTGTCCGACTGCCTGATACGGTCAGGGTGAAGGGCCGCGACGATATTCCACCGGGCTCCGTGATTCAAACGACCGTCGGGCGGGTCATCTTCAACAGCATGCTCCCCAAGGGTATGCCCTTCTATAACGAGACGATGACCTCCAAGAAATTGTCCGAGGTGATTTCTGACTGTTATGAGATGCTGGGGCGGCCGGCCACGATTGACCTTTTGGACGACATGAATCGTCTCGGTTTCCGCCAGGCGACTCGAAGCGGTTTGAGCTTTGCCACCGATGACCTCTTGATGCCGTCGAATAAGAAGAAGGTGATCGAGCAGGCCGAGCGCGAGGTGATTCGGACGGATTCCGCCTTCCAGAAGGGTGTGCTCACTGAAAGCGAGCGCAAGAACAAGATTCTCGACGCTTGGACGCAGGCCCGCGAAATGATCACGCGGGAATTGAAGGAACAATTGGAGAACGACCGCCGCTATCCCGGGTACGTTAACCCCATTTACTTGATGGCCCAATCCGGTGCCCGTGGTAATATCGAGCAAATTCGGCAGTTGGCCGGGATGCGTGGGTTGATGACGAAGCCCTCGGGTGAAATCATCGAAACACCGATCAAGGCTAACTTCCGCGAAGGGTTGTCGGTCTTCGAATACTTCAGCTCGACCCACGGTGCCCGAAAAGGATTGGCCGACACCGCGTTGAAAACGGCAGATTCGGGATACTTGACGCGAAAACTCGCCGACGTGGCCCAAAACGTGGTGGTCACGATGCACGATTGTGGAACCACGCAAGGGATCACCAAGAGCGTCATTTACCGCGGCGAGAAGGTAGAGGTCAGCCTCGCCGATTCAATCAAGGGTCGGGTCAGTCGCCATAACATCGTCCATCCCATCACCGACGAGGTAATCGTTCGGGAAAACGAATTGATCACTCCCGAGATCGCTCGAAAGATTCAGGAATTGGGCATCACCAAAATTCAAGTGCGCAGCCCCATGACGTGTGAGGCACCCCTTGGTGTATGTGCCCTTTGTTACGGGATGGATCTCTCCACCGGTCGCCTGGTCGAGGAAGGCTTGGCCGTGGGGATCATTGCTGCCCAAAGCATCGGCGAGCCCGGTACCCAGTTGACGATGCGGACGTTCCACATCGGTGGTACCGCCGCACGGGCGTTGGAGGAGGATTCCATTCGCGCCAAGCGAGAAGGTTTTGTCAAATTCGTCCGCATAAAGGCTGTCACAAACTCCGAAGGACGGGACGTTGTGGTTTCGCCGAGTGGGCAAGTTGTTCTCGAAGATGAAAGGCACCGAGAGTTAGAGAAATATGACGTGCCGAAGGGTGCCTATCTGCTCGTCAAAGAAGGACAAAAGGTTAACGTTGACCAAATCATTTGCCACTGGGAACGTCACAGTGTTCCCGTGATTGCCGAGTGCGGTGGGCGTGTGCGATTCGAAGACTTGATTGAGAACGAAACGCTTCGGATCGAACGCGATGCCACGGGTGCCGAAAGGTACATGGTCCTTGATCATCGCGGCGGTTATCAGCCGCAAATCGTGATCGAAGATCCAGCAACCGGCAAGATCGTGGCCTGGGAGTATCTGCCCGTCAAAGCTCAGATTCTTGTTCGTCCGGGCGACATCGTTCAACCTGGCACGTTGTTGGCCAAACAGCCGCGAGAAGTGACGGGAACGCAGGACATTACGGGTGGTTTGCCCCGGGTCACAGAACTCTTTGAGGCTCGCGAACCGAGAGACCCGGCCGTGATTGCCGAGATTAGCGGTACTGTGGAGATTCTCGGTGAAAAGAAGCGCGGTCGAAGGACGATCGTCATCCGGAGTGAAAGTGGTATCGAACGGGAACACCTGATTGGCCCGGGAAAGCACCTGCGGGTTCACACCGGTGACTATGTCCAGGCCGGTCAAAGCCTTGTGGAAGGTCCGCTCAACCCTCACGAAATTCTCCGCATTTCAGGAGAAGAAGAGTTGCAGCGATACCTCGTGCAGGAAGTTCAAAGCGTGTATCGCCAGCAACAGGTGGATATCAACGACAAGCATATTGAGATCATCGTAGCTCAAATGCTGCGAAAGGTTCGTATTCTGGAAGGCGGAGACACAGGGCTGTTGATCGGAACGTTGATCGACAAGTTTGAATTCCGACGCCGAAACGCGGAGTTGGCCCGATGTGTCAAAGTCGTCAGCCCGGGTGACACCGGATATCACGAGGGCGAGATTGTGCCGCGGGAAGTCTTTGAACAGCGGAACGCCGAAGTAGAATCGCGTGGTGGCGTCCCGGCCAAGGCCGTGGAACCTACCCCAGCACGGGCGGCCGTTCAGTTGCTCGGCGTTTCCAAGGCGGCTGTGCAGAGTGATAGTTTTATCTCGGCGGCCAGCTTCCAGGAAACAACCCGGGTCCTCACGGAAGCAGCCCTTGCCAGCAAAGTTGATCGTTTGGTCGGGTTGAAGGAAAACGTCATCCTGGGCCGACTCATTCCCGCCGGTACCGGTTTTCGAAAGTATCAGCGGGCGGAGGTTCGGTTACGACCGGAGGCAGTCGAAAAGCTGGCGGCGAAACCCGCAACAGCGATTGCCGCGAAGTTTGCCCTGCTTGAGGACATCCCCGACAAGGAAACCCCGCGAGCGACGCCGCCCGACGCAGGAAATGGCCAGAATAACACTGTCCTTTCTGCAGGCGAAGGAAGCCAGGATGTGAAGTCGTCGCCGTCGTCATCCTCCGTGCAACAAGAATGAGGCTTGGAGGACCAACACGCGTCGACGGCTTGGCGTGTGTTTCTGCCCTGAAGCGGCGGGGACGCGCGAAGTAATTCACGATTGATCAGCGGCGAGGTGCAGTTGGACCCGACGTTCATGGGTGCCCCACTGCGCCCTATTTCGTTTGCGAATCGCGCTTTCCCTCGCTTTTTGCCCGGATGATGGGAACGATCAGGGCGACCACTTCCTCCGGGGAAAGATTGTCGGTATTGATCTCAATGGCATCCTCGGCGCGGGCCAGTCCTCCGAATGGACGCTCCCGGTCGCGCTGATCTCGTTCTAGGATGTCCTTAAGGACCTCCTCATACGCGGTCGGTTTACCCAGTCGCTCATAATCACGGCAACGACGGCGGGCGCGTTCCTCAGGGGATGCCACCAGAAAGAATTTGCAATCGGCATCGGGGAAGACTACGGTACCTTGATCGCGGCCTTCGGTGATGAGGTTTGTTTCCTTTGCGATGGCCCGTTGCATGCCGATAAGATACTGCCTCACCAACGGTGAATCGGCTGCGATCGAGGTAACACGTGTGACTTCAGGCGTGCGAATGGTTTCGGTAACATCTTCCTTGCCGAGGAAGACCTTCGTGCCGGTTATCCGAAGGTCGAGACCATCCAAAAGCCGAGAGACCTGGTCGGCATCGTCCCAGTCGGTACCTTTTCGCAACCCGGCCAAGGCCACAGCGCGGTACATGGCTCCTGTGTCGAGATACCGAAATCCCAATTGTTGGGCCAGCATCTTGGCGACGGTACTCTTCCCGGAGGCGGCCGGGCCGTCGATGGTCACGACCATGAACGGTGTGTTTGCCCCAGACCTATTGCATGGGGTATTGGTTTCTGATGCTCGAAAGGGGTCCTGCATGGCTATCGATCGCGCTCAGACAAATTTCACGGAGATGAACATCGTCTGAAACCGTCCAATGTTTGCGGCAATTTGGTCATCCTTGATGGCAAGGGGTTCGAGGACCTCGCCAAAGGCATCTGTCCGATACGCGGACTGAATAGGCCGACAGAGCCGAAGGTTGAGCGGCCCTGCCCGTCCCTCTGTTTCTGTAAGAAGGATTCGCAACTCGGCAACCTGGTCGTTGGCGACTACCGGCTCGATAGCGCTAACGATGACGTTTTGAACGTCAAGCGTCAGAAGCCAGGCCGAAGGCGGGGAAGGCGGCGGAGAGACACTTGGAATCGCGACGGTCGGTTGAATCAGTTGGAGGGCCGCGCGGAGCGGATACCGGATATCCAGCCCGATGCCCACAGTGAACTCTCGTGTTGTTTCGCCGCGGACAAGTAGTAACGTGTCCAATTTACGGAGCCCGACCATGCGATGGTAAGGCAAACCCGGTGTTAATAGCGTCAATGAATGGGACGAACTTGCCAGTTGCACAAAATAAAGGCTCTCGAACCTCTCCAGTTCAGTTTCCACACACGCAAAGCCCAGGGAGCGGCGAACGGCCATGGACTCGTCGCTCCAGGCGAAACGGCATGCGTAATATGAATTCCAGGGGTTGGCCTCCGGCAGCCGCTCGGGGTCTAAACGGATGTCGAGGCGTATGAATGGCAAATCCGGACACACACGGATGACTTGGGTAAATCGGGCGACAAGCTCGCCTCCTGCATCGACAAGACGGCCCGATGCGTGTACCTCTTTCGTCCCCGAAACGGTCTCCCTCTGCTCGATCGTCTCGGCAATCATACGGGAGTAAAAGGCCTCCGGATCATCTTCGGAGTCCCCCACTGTGCCGCTCTGAAGGAAGCGCATCGCCAAGCGTTGGCCGAGGAGATTCCGGCCGTAAGGCAGCGGATACAGCCCTTGAATGCCACCGGTTGTTTTGTCGATTTGGACCTCGAAAGATTCGGTTTGCAGGGTGATCTTGTTTTCTTCCTCGTCAGACTTTCTCCGTGACCAAAGACGACTCCACCAGGAGCCTTTTGGTTGGGAGGGCTTTTCCGTTTCAGCGGCGTGCTCGCTCCAAGAGTACCCAAACGAGGGGACCGATACCACGATTGACGGGGCCTTCCCCGGATTTTCGCCGGTCATTTCGCATGCCTTGACCGCGGAACTCACAGGGAGACGACAGGGGAAGCTCATGGGGTTGAGGACCAAAGTGCCGACCGAGGTGGCATCTCGGCTGCGCGGTAATAGCTCAACCAGGGCAGAGGCCACACGACGGATGGCATCGGAAAGTTGCGACAACAACTCCCCCGAGTTCGGCATCGCGTCATGAGCCGTGAGACTGTCGTCACTTTGTTTCAGAGCCTCTTGCGCAAGTTGCCAGGACTGCATTGCGATTTCGTCCCAGCGGCCATTAACAAGTGACCGCATCACGACAAGATTGGACAAGACCTGCGCGTGGAGGTTCACCCGCACAAAGCGTATCCATCGGCCGACAGGATCGACCTGTGACTCGGCGACGGCTTGGGCAAGGTAGGGAGGACGGTACTCATCGGCCTTATACGTAAGCCGTGACCCAACGTACTGGGTGTTCCGAAAGTAAGCTGTCAGAAGGGAAAACTGACCAAGAATCGGCGAATATTCGGCGGCCCGGCGGAGGAACTTGTACCATGTCGCAACCTGGCCGGGCCAGTGGGCGAAGATCACCGTGGCCGCGTGATCCAAATCGAGGGCTCGACCGACAGTCTCGCCCAACTTAAGGAACGTCGATGCCCGGGAAGCGTCCAGGGGAACCCGCCCCACGGCATCAATCACGGCTTCGTCCAAGCCTTCCCAGCGGAGTTTGCTCTGATTGGGGAGCGGAAACTTGCCGTCATCTAACGCAAAATGAAGAACCCCCTCGTAGCGAAAGCTGCTCAACAGTCCCGGCATGAGCGGGGTCAGTCCAAAACGCCGTTTTCCAAAAATCTGGGGCCGACTTCCTAGGACTTCCTGCCATTGTTTGTGACCATACACCAGGTGTCGGATCAACGTCGTTTGGGGTAGGAAGGCACTTGCGGATTCTTCGTCCTCGCCCCCCACGACGTTCGCACGCCCAGCTTCTAAGGCTTCTTTCAGCGATTGCAAGGTCTTCGGATAATGGTGCAACATTTTTACGAGAAGTTGGCCTGTGGTCAGGACATTGACCTGTTTGCCGTCCTCCAGTTCGCGCTGTAACCCTGGTCCAAGTGTGGTACCTGCGGTCAGCGTCAGGTCGATCAGGTGGGTTTGAACGGGGTAGAAGTACTCCCTTGATTCTGTCAACAGATCGAAGCTCCTTTGGAGATGCTCTTTCACTTGGTCGGTGTTGCCTTCGAACAGTGCTGTCGCCGCCTTGACTGTGTGATCGCGAAATCGCAATTCGTCAAGGTTGCTCATGTAACGAAGCTGACGGGTCATTAATTCGACTTGAAGATAGGCGTATCCCAGGGCGATAAAGTCGTCGATCCATTGGGGTTGCGGGACTTCCAGGGGTTTGCCCGTCAGATGGCCGATTGCCTCCCAAAGACCGGCAAGATTGCGGTAGCGTCGGACGACAACTGATTGGCCAGGCGGCAAATCCGCCAACCAAGTGCTGGGAAGGCATTTTTCCGAACACTCGGGGATGACAATCAGGGCCTGATCAGGGGCGATGGGGGGATCATAGGCTCGCTCCCATCGCGGCATGTTTTGGGTTTGGTGTATAAGAGCCGGATGAAATAGCCCACAAAAACCCGCGAGAATCTCTTCCGCTTCTTCATCACTGCGACTGACCTGAAAGTCTTCAAGGCTGTAGCACGGAAGAAGAATCATGAGTTGTTGAATCAACATCTGCTTATTTGCCTCCTTGAAAGGCGATTTGGGCAACAATCCTCGTAAGATTCTCTAGTATAGCAGGTCTGGACTTTGGCTGCCGCTGTGAACGCGTGGCACGGAGGATCCGGCAGTGTGTACAAAACGGCAAATAACCCTCCGCGAGGGCAAAAAAACTTCTATGGAGCGAAATCGTCGTTTCTGTTACCCTCAAAGGTGGCGGCTGTATCCCGTTGGAGAATAGCTTTCTCAAAAAAGACGTTTCCCGTGCGACTTTTGACGACGAAGGCGATCATCATTCTGTTGATACCGGCGATCCTCTTCTCTCATCATGTTTACACGGAAGATGGCATGATCGAGGAGACACTGGAAACGCTAGGATACGCGCTCCTTTTCATTGCGGCTCTGGGAAGAGTTTGGGCTGCTGCATATATCTCCGGGAAAAAAGGCCGCGACTTGGTCGTGGACGGCCCTTATTCGCTCGTTCGACATCCCCTGTACATGTTTTCGGCGCTTGGCTTTATTGGGACCGGCCTGGCTTTAGGCTCCTTGACCGTCGCCGCGTTTCTGTTGGTGGTTTTCTTCGCATCCCATTATCCGGCCATGATTTACGAAGAACGGTTTCTAGCCCAAAAGTTTGGTCAGGCCGCCATTACCTATTTTGGTGGTACGGCTCGCTTGTGGCCGAGTTTCCATTTTCAGTCTGGCCCTGATGTGCAAACGATCAATATCAGAGTTTTTACTCGGGCAGTCCTGGATGCTGCGCTGATTGGGCTAATCTTTCCGGCGACAGGCGCCCTTGAGTGGCTTCACTTGCACAAGGTGATCCCTGTGCTATTTCATATTTACTAAGAGCCTAGCCCAAAGTTCCCTCTCCCTCCGGGAGAGGGTTGGGGTGAGGGCAAGCGACCCTCGGACTTCATCGAGAAAGCCGGCAGGGATTCGAGCCACCCTCACGCCCGATCCGTCTGCCGCACAACGGGTGAGGGAAGGTTGTGGGATAGGCTCTAAGCGAGATGTCTGCCTGTCGGTTTGTCATTTCCGTACTGGCACGAAAAGCTAACTTCCGCGCGGCGCAGGCTGACACACCGGGCAATAGAAGGTGGATCGCTGGCCAAGGATGATCCGGCGAATAATGCCGCGACGGCATTGGATACATCGCTCGCCGGTGCGTTGATATACTCTATGCTCGTCCTGGTAACGACCGGCCTCATCACTGGGGGTGATATATGCCCCGTCGGACAAGGTCGAACCTTGCTTGGCGATCGCCTCTTCGAGTACGAGATGTAACGCCTGTTGAAGCGTTCGCCATCGACGGTTGCTTATGAGGTGGCAAGGGGTGGTAGGATGAATTCGCGCGAGATGGAGGGCCTCTGAGGCGTAGATGTTTCCCACACCCGCGATGGCCCTTTGATCGAGCAACGCCACCTTGATGGCGCACTTTCGATGACGCAGTCGATCCCGCAGCTCTTGCCAAGAGATGTCTAGGGCGTCTGGGCCGATGTTCTGAGGTCCGAGCTCTGTCCGACACGAATTGGCGTCGAGAAGGTGAACGGCCCCCAGGCCACGAACGTCACGAAAGATCATTGTGTGTTCGACCGGGGCACCCTTGCGATTCCCCCGAGGCTGCGTCATTCTCACACGGAGGACGAGTCGGGTATGGCTGGGAAGCTGGGGCGGATTGAGCGAGACGCGACCGGTCATGCGTGGCTCAATGACTAGAGCGTGATCGTTGTCAAGACGCAGGAGCAATCGCTTGCCACAACGTTCGACGGCCCTGATCGACCTTCCCACAAGCGCGGGAAACAGGGTTTCAGGCGGCGGCCTGTATTTAATCGGATGATGATGTGAGGGAGGGCAGAACGCCTCGATAATCGTACCACCAACCAGCGGGCGAACCCCGCGCCGCATGGTTTCGACTTCGGGCAGTTCAGGCATGGCGAAGCATGTTAGGCTTGATTCTGCAATTGAGCGACGACGGCCAGGGCCGCTGCCCGCTGGTCCTCCAACTGTCGCAACGACTCACGCTCCTTTTCTACGACGTGGGGCGGGGCCTTTTTCACGAAATCGGCGTTTTCGAGTTTGCGACGTTTCGAGGCAATCAACGACTCGAGCTTCGTCAATTCCTGTTGCTTGCGGGCAATTTCGCGGGCCCGCTCTGCGTCGGACAAACGCACGCGGACACACAAGCCGTCACTCACGTGAACAATTGTGCTCAGCGCGGTTCCCTCACCACTGACGAACTCAACGTTCGCCTTTGCCATGACCCCAAAATACGGAACCATCGGTTCAAGAAGGGCGTGGAATGCATCCGTGCACTGGATCTCAACATTCATCACTTCCGCAGGAGGAAGTGCATTCCGCATGCGGTATTCACGCAGGGATTTCAAAACGTCCTGGAAACAACCAAACTGCGATTCAATGTGGCGATCTTGGTGGGCCTTCACCGGCTGAGGCCAGGGGGCAATCATGATGCTTTCCGCGGCCGGGACCGGTGAGGGTATTCCCCGCTCGGGGGCAACTTTGCCCAACAATTGCCAAACGTGTTCCGTGATGAATGGGATCACGGGATGGAGTAATCGCAAAAGGACATCGAGGGCATGGGCCAGCAGTCGTTGAGCCACGGTCCGCGTTGCCGGGTTCTGTAGGCGGACTTTGACCATTTCCACGTAAAAGCTACAGAATTCGTCCCAGGCGAAGTCGTAGAGCTGCCGGGCCATCTCGGAAAATCGGTAATGCTCCAAATGCTCGGTGACTTGCTCAATGACGTTGGATAATCGGCTCAACAGCCAACGGTCTTCCAGCATCAGCTCGTCGTTGTTCACGGATCCCGGCGCGAATCCTTCCAAGTTCATCAGGACGAAGCGCGAAGCATTCCACAGTTTGTTGCAGAAGTTCCGGGCGAGCTCAAAGCGTTCGCTGACCACGGGACCCCGTGGGAGTTGTCGATCCTCTGGTTTCTCGGCCCACTGGGTGGCGAAGGGCTTCTTGCAATGAGGGCAGACGATCCGCGGCAGCATGCGATTTTCACGGTTTTGCTCCACGAGCTGCCCACACGAGGGGCACTCGAAACTGACCGGCATGCGAATGTCTTGGGTCTCGGTGGTGAGGTATGCCAATCCGAAACGCAAGGCGTCCGCGCCGAATTTCTCCATGACATCAACGGGATCGACGCCATTCCCCTTCGACTTTGACATCCCTTCGCCATATCCGTCGAGGATCTTCGGGTGAATATAGACTTCACGGAAGGGGATGTCGCCCACGTTGTAGAGCCCGGTCAAAACCATCCGTGCCACCCACAGGGTAATGATGTCGCGACTGGTGACTAACGTGCTTGTGGGATAGAAATAGCGAAGCTCAGGGGTGTCCTCGGGCCAACCGAGCGTGGAGTGCGGCCAAAGGGCGGAGCTGAACCAGGTATCCAGCACATCCTCCTCCCGCCGTAACGTGTGGCCGGGCACTGCGTCTGGAGAAAGGTCCTCGAGGGCGCAAATTAGCCATTGGCGATGCTCCTCATCCCAACGCCAAACGACATCGGTTCGGCCGTCAAACGCTTGCTTGAGTTCCTCTTCGCTTGCTGTGTCACAATACCAGATGGGGATCTGATGTCCCCACCAAAGCTGACGACTGATTGGCCAATCGCGTTTTTCGCTCAACCAATCTAGGTACGTCTTGGCATATCGTGGAGGAATGATCTTCACGCGACCGTCGATGACGGCGTCCATGGCCATTTGGGCCAGTTTCTCCATGCGGATAAACCATTGATCGGTCAGAAGCGGCTCGATGGGCGTCTTCGAGCGGTCGGAATGGGCCAAGTCGATGATTCGTTCTTCGACTTTTTCGAGTAGCCCCAAGGCCTCCATGTCGGCCACCACGCGGTTGCGGGCCTCCATGACCGTTAAACCACAATAACGACCGGCGTTTTCGTTGAGTGTCCCATTCAAATTGAGGATGTTCACCATGGGCAGTCCCTGCCGCAACGCGACCTCGTAGTCGTTGGGGTCGTGGGCTGGCGTGATCTTTACGCACCCGGTTCCCATCTCAGGCTTGGCCCAAATGTCCGTGATTAGCGGAATGGGTCGGTTTTGG
Source organism: Planctomycetota bacterium (assembly GCA_029549885.1). Classification (GTDB taxonomy): domain Bacteria; phylum Planctomycetota; class Planctomycetia; order Pirellulales; family Thermoguttaceae; genus Thermogutta. The sequence goes on along the minus strand of JAKPII010000232.1, from coordinate 13,189 downwards.
AGGGGCAACATGACCATTCGACCGGCCTTGGCCATGTCGCGTAATTTTAAGAGGGTCGGAAGAAGCGTCTCGCGCCGCCGTCTCAAATCCTCGAGCTCTTGTTCCAGCTCTTTCCGCTCTTTCTCCCCAGCGTTCTGGATGCGTTTTTGCAGTTCGCGTTCGGCCTTGTCCAAGGCCGCCTCGGGGTCTGGATGGACCGCCACAGCCGTGTCACCAAGCATCGTTTCGGGACGGGTTGTAGCAATCGTCACAAATGCCGGTTCGCCCGGCTGGGGATCGATAACAGGATAACGGAAATACCAAAAATGTCCCGGCACCGGTTCGTGGAAGACTTCATCGTCTGCCACGGCCGTCTGTAACATGGTGTCCCAGTTTACCAACCGGCGCCCCCGGTAAATCAGACCATCCTTGAACAAACGAAAGAAGGTATGGCGCACAGCGCGGGCACAAATCGGATCGAGCGTGAATCGGGTCCGTCGCCAGTCGCAACTGCACCCCATCCTCTTAAGTTGGGAGAGAATGCGGGCCTCGTAAGCGTCTTTCCATGCCCAAATGCGGGCAACAAGTCCCTCGCGGCCTAAGTCGTGGCGGGTCTTTCCTTCTTCCGTGAGAAGGCGTCGCTCCACCACCGCCTGCGTGGCGATCCCCGCGTGATCTGTTCCGGGGACCCAAAGCGCATTAAAGCCCTGCATCCGCTTCCACCGGATCAGGATATCTTGAAGCGTGTTATTCAAGGCGTGTCCTAGGTGCAGCGCGCCTGTAACATTTGGCGGCGGAATGACGATCGTATATGGCTTCCGCGATGGATCGGGATCAGCATTGAAGTAGCCTTTTTCTTCCCAGAAGTGATACCAAGTCGCTTCGGCAATTTTGGGATCGTATTGTTTCGGTAGGTCGGTCGTTCCTACCAAGGTTTGTTTAGGCTGTGACTCTTTCTGGGACATGGTTTGAACTTTCCTTTGTCTGTGCTTTCCGTTCTTCGTCTTTGCACAACTTGTACTCGTAACTATCCGTGAGGGCAATCCAGCTTGCCTCGATGATGTTCTCGCTGACACCCACGGTGCCCCACGAATCGGTCTCGTCACGGCTTTCGATCATGACACGCACGCCGGCGGCGGTCCCGGCCTCGGAGTTGATAACACGCACCTTGTAATCCACAAGCTGCATGCTGGCCAAGCTAGGATATGTCCCATTGAGGGCCTTCCGCATCGCCGCGTCAAGGGCGTTTACGGGGCCATCCCCCTCGGCAACCTCGTGCCGGACTTCATTACCGACACGAATCTTCACAGTGGCCTCGGTCACAATTCGTCCATCGCTTTCCGTCTCGATGTTCACCCGGTAGGCCAACCGCTCGAAATGCGGCTTAAAGGTTCCCAAACATTGCTTGACCAAAAGGTCGAACGAACCCTGGGCGGCCTCATACTGATAGCCCGCATGTTCACGGGAAACAACCTTGGCCAGGATTCGTTCTAGGATTTTCGGATCGGCCTGAATATTTAATTTTGCCGTGGCCGCCATGATATTTGAGCGCCCCGACAGCTCGCTGACGAGAATTCGCCTTTCGTTTCCCACTAATTGGGGGTCAATGTGCTCGTAACTCCCGGGCGTACGATTGACGCCACTCACGTGCATGCCCCCTTTATGGGCAAATGCGCCCCTTCCCACGTAGGGCTGGTTATTTCGATACGGCATATTGACCGTTTCATAAACAAAGCGGGAGAGCGCCGTAAGATGCCTTAATGACTCCGGCAATAACACGTCGTATCCCTTCTTCAGTCGCAAGTTGGCCACAACCGAAATCAAATCGGCATTACCGCACCGTTCCCCAAAGCCGTTGATCGTTCCCTGGACGTGGGTCGCGCCTGCATCCACTGCCGCCAGCGAGTTCGCTACTGCCACATCACTGTCGTTATGACAATGGATTCCCACAGGGACAGGCAGAATATCGACCACTTTCCGCGTCATCTCAGCGATTTCGTTGGGCAGGCTGCCGCCGTTGGTGTCGCAGAGCACCACTGTGCGGGCACCGGCCTCTGCCGCCACGCGAACTGCGGTCAATGCGTAATCGGCGTCGTACTTGTAACCGTCGAAAAAGTGTTCGGCGTCGAAAATGACTTCTCGGCCATGGCTGCGTAGGTACTCAATCGTTTCGGCGATCATCCGGAGGTTTTCTTCCCGAGTGGTACGAAGAACCTCTTCGGCCTGAAATGCGGATGCCTTGCCCACGATCGTGACCATCGAAGTTCCAGCCTCAAGCAACGCCCTTAACCCGACATCATCCTTGACATCGGTGTTCTTTCGCCTCGTCATGCCGAACGCCACAATGCGGGCGGTGCGGAGATTCAGGTCTCGTACCTTCTGAAAATACTCGCAGTCCTTCTCGTTGGACGCTGGGTAACCACCTTCAATGTAGTCGAAGCCAAGCTCGTCCAGCCGCCGAGTAATCATCAGTTTATCGTACGTGGAAAAGCTGATTCCTTCTCCCTGCGCGCCGTCTCGCAACGTTGTGTCATAGATTTCGATTCGCCGCATGGCATTCCTCGTTCAAGCGTCAGTTAGGCCGGACTAAACCAAACAGTAAGGCCAACACCCAAAGAAAGGACCTTCTGTTTCAGTGGCATGAAAAACAAAAAACCCTGGGGCCATCACAGGGACCTCAGGGCTTCTATTGGCTTTGGATCAAGTTTTGGATTGCCTCGGTGCCCTCGCGGTCCCTGCCTCAGGGAGCAATAATTATGCCAATAATGCCGGCGATGACGATCACGTCGTCACACACAAGGCAAAACGGCACTGAGTCAGAGATCCGCACGGACACCGAAAATTCGCTCCTCACTCGCAAATTCACCATCTCGTTTCAACTATACCGGCGACATCCATATTCGGCAAGTGTGCCCTGGGAAAATCAATCTCGCTGGGGGATGACGTGTTACACCGAAGTCCCTAAATCGCTCGGTGTTTCTGATCTTGACAATCCGATTGCCGGAATGGGCGCACGGGGCTAATTACGAAGGGTTTCGCCGGCGAAAATCGGGTCCGTGCTAACCCGTTGCGCGAGTGATTGCGCCAAAGAAAAATCTTTTGGGGTGGTCTTGCCAAGACTCATTTAACCGGTAAACTCGTTGCTATGGGATTTGGACCCATAAGTCCGAGGCAACGCGGCTAGCTAGTGGGAAATTGACCCAAAACGCACGGACGCTCAAGAAATCATGCTGGTAACCAGTCTTTCGTCGGTAGCCGATGCAAACGCAGCAACCGCTGATCATCGGAGAGTTTGCTCGATCGCTTGATGATCGCTACCGACTGTCTGTTCCAAACGAGCTGATGGACCTGTTGGCTCCGGATGCCAAAGAGTGTGTGTTGGTAAAGGAACGGCGAGGGTGTTTGAGTCTTTGGAATGACGAATCTTGGAAAAGGCGTTGGGAGGCCGGCGTTGAGTTGATCCGACAGAAGGTACAGATGGGGCGTCTGGACACGCAACTTGCTCGCGTTCAGCAGTTTGGACGCCTTCTATCTAGCCGGTTTCGCGTGGTGTCGGTAGCCCAACGAAGTCGGATTGTCATCCCAGAAGGGTTTCGTGAATTTCTGGGTGTTGAGCCCGGGGGAGAGGTCATGGTTGTTGGTGCGGCGATTTGCATTGAGATTTGGCACCCACAGCATTGGAAAGCCTATCTCGAACGCCGGATGCCGCGATTCCCAAAACTGTATCAGGACCTCTCTCAGTAGTGTCCGACGCGGCAAGAAGGAAACATGCGGTAACAAGGCTAAAAGGAATAGAACCCAGTAAGGCCCGGCGAATTACAGTCAACTACGGAGAGACCGACGTTTCATGTGGGAGACTAACGAGCCGCATTTTGGTGCTTCTCAAGGATGTGGGTCGCTTCGCGGCGTAATGGGAGGTCCAATGACGGAGCGAATAGGGACATTTGTCCGCGAAGCGACCTGCGGCATGGAACCAAGTCACGGATGGTCAGGGGAAGATCGGCGAATCGCAGGATTCCGCATTCGCCGGCGAAACGGGGATGGACCCCTTCGGGCTAGGGACGGCTAACGAGAGGGGAACGGAATCCTGGCCGTGCTCGGTCAGACGTTAGGGTGTTGTAGCCCCTATGTGTCACCCGATCACTCCTCACAAGGGGCTACAACTGGCCACGGTGGGCCGAAAAACGAGTAGGATTGCTCGACCCGTTGACGCATCTGGCCGGGCACGGCTTTTTTCTTGCGCAGCCTACCCCTACTATTCTATCGACATCGGCAAATGGGAGTGAATGCTCAAGAAATAAAGAACGCGGCATATAACACCGGCCCTCAAGTTTCGATTCGTTTGCTGAGGCAGCTAGAACGCCAGTCACGGCCAATTCTGGCCTTTTCCCCATGAGTACTAGCCCAAAGTCATCTAGTGCCACTACGATAAATGTCGTGTGATGGCCCGGTGGCTCGGCGGGGTATTCGATGCTTTGCGTTCGCTGGTCGGTCGCTGGACCATGGGGTAGGAGTTACCCACGTTCGCGACGGTTGGCTTTTTCTTGCCGTAGTAACTTAAGAATCACACGGTCACAACAACGGGTTCATTTTTTAGTATGGTTTTCCACCTCTGAAATGAGTCGTGATCGGAAAGTTATCGTCCTCACCCCGCCAGGCCGAAGTGCCATCGCTACGGTTCGCATCGAGGGAGTCGATGCCTTATTGGATGTCTGTCGTTACTTGAGCACCCGTAAGGGAAATCCGGTAAACATCACACCGGCCGCAAGACCCATTCTGGCCAGATTGAAACTACCTTTAGGGGGCAGCGAGGAGGTTGTCCTGCATGCAGCCAGCGGAGAATGTGTAGAAATCCACTGCCATGGAAGTCCCCTGCTGGTGGAGCAGATTGTGGATCTGTTCGTCCAAATGGGCTATGCGCGGGAGAGTGTCGAGGCGTGGATTGATCGGACGGAATCGGACATCATTGCTGCGGAGGCTCGGCGAAGTCTATGCGAGGTTCTGACTTTTCGTGGTGTCCAAATCCTTATTGACCAGTACCGCGGAGCACTGAAAGGGCGGGTCGAAGTCGTTCAGCATCTGATCCAAACCAAAAACATGGAGGGAACGATCGAGCTCCTTGATGAGTTGTTGCGGTGGGGAGAGTTGGGGCTGCACCTGGTCAAGCCGTGGAAGGTCGCCCTTGTTGGACCCGCAAATGTTGGCAAAAGTAGTCTTCTGAATCGTTTGGTTGGTTACGATCGCGCAATCGTCGATGCGACTCCGGGGACAACCCGAGATTTTGTAACGGCCGTCACGGCGATTGATGGTTGGCCAAGCGAGCTGTGTGACACCGCGGGCTTGCGCCAACCTCAAGATCCTATCGAGGAGGAGGGAGTTCGGAGGACCTTGGCAGTCGCGGACGCGGCGGATTTGGTAGTGTTGGTTTTCAGTTGCGCGGATCCATGGTCGAAGGATTATGACTCCTGGCGGGAGCGATGGCCAAGGAGCCTCGTGGTTTACAACAAGTGTGATCTTCCTGCTGCTCAAGGAGACCGGCCAGCAGGGCTAGAAGTCTCGGCGGTTTCCGGTCATGGACTAGCCGAGTTAGAACAAGAGGTTGTTAACCGCCTTGTCCCGGTGGTTCCGTCACCCGGGACTGCTGTTCCCTTTACCGATCGGCAAATACGCCTTCTCCGACAGACCCGAGATGCCGTTCTTCGAGGCGATTACTCAGAGGCGGAAAAACACATCAGCACGCTCCTTGGGCATTGATCCTGCCGCTCGGGTCTTGTGGTTTGCCTTAGCCGCTGTTCAAGACGGGATCCAACCCAGCGGAGAACACGACAAAGATGACCAGAAAAGTTATATTTGCTTTTTATGCCGCTCTGCGAAGTGCAAGATATATTTTTTTCGAGGCACGAATTTGACCGTGGGTGGATGATGGGAGTGTTCGGAGAGGGACAGTACTTTTTGGCGTTCTGCATGGTGTCGCACATGGATCAGCTTCGCCAACGCCGTCGTACCCCGCGATACGCTTTCCCGGCTGTCCATTGGATCGCCCCAATTAAGGGAGACGAACGGCCGACACCGGCGGATTTTATACCCGTCCGGTGCCGTGATATTTCTCGATCAGGCTTTTCGTTTTGGCTCGAGGAACCGCCTGATTTCCGGGAGCTTGTCGCTAGGATTCAACACGGGACCGAGATTCTTTATGTCAAGGCGGAGGTCATTCACGTGACTCGCCCGGCGGACGGGTCAACACCTGGAGTGGTCGTCGGATGCCGATTCGAGGAACGGATTTCGGGTTAATTGCCGACGTGTGTCCCTTGTTCTGATCCCTTCTGATGTCTTTAGAGCCATTGGGCCTGGCGATACCAGGCCACGGTTTGCCGGAGCCGGTCAAGCAAGGCAATAGGGGTCTCGAAGCCTAATTGACGGCGCGCCTTGGCGGCTGAGCAGATCCACGACCCGGCAAGGGCCTCCCGCGCTTTGTCCCATGTGAAAAGAACAGGCCGTTTTCGAAGTTGGCCTGTTATTTCGCCAAATAGCGCAACGGTCCAAACCACCGGCGGGGCCACGGGAATCACCAGAGTTCTTCTGCCCAACGCTTCGCCCATCATTTTTCCTAGTTGGGCGTACGAGGGTGTTTCCTCGTAGGCTGCAAAGTAGTATCCCTGACCAGGTTGACCAGATTGCCCATTAGCGGGGAGGCGTTCCCCCTGTTCGGCGGCTCTGATGAGGAGATTGGCTAGGTCCCCGACGTAAACGAGGGAATAGTACTTACGTCGATAACCAGGCACCAAATGGATGCCGGTCCTGGCGATCGGGCGGAACATTTCCAGACAGTCCTTGTCCCACTCGCCAAAGACGATTCCAGGGCGGACGATTGTGATGGGCAAATCCTTGGCGTATTTTTCCGCCACCTTTTCTCCCGCGCGTTTGCTGATTCCGTAGAGGGAGACGGGATGACAGGGTGACTCTTCCACTTTCGGCGCCAAAGATCGGCCAACGACGGGACCGGCGGCAGCCAGCGAGGAGACAAATACGACAACGGGTGGTGCCTTGCACCGCAAGCAGGCATCTAAAAGATGTCTTGTGCCGTGTTCATTGACCCTGAAAAACTCCTCGCGACGCAACGCCCTGGTCGTTCCCGCCAGGTGAAAAACGATCTGTACGTCGGAAAGCGCGCCCGTTATGCTATCAGCATCTCGAATATCGCCTTGGACGAATTGGACCCCGAATGGGCGCAACGGTTCGATGCGCGAGGTCTTTCTTGCTAGGCAGCGGATCTCATGATCCCCTTCTGAAAGGGCCTTTATGAGATGGTAGCCAATGAAGCCCGTACCGCCAGTGACGAAAACCTTAGCCATTCGTCGCCTCGAGAGAGCTTGAACCTAAACCGTTGTGTCTCCTTACTTGTATCCAGTTAGAGGTAGGTGGCCGACTTGGACACCCCCGGAGTGTGGAGGGCCCTAGGGTTCTTTCCCCGCCAACTCCACAGTGACGGAAGAAGGTCTGCTTTTTTTGAGGTAGGACTCAGAAGGCAGGCAGGATTCATAATCCTTTTTTATCAAATTTTATCAAAATCCCGGCTTTTTGAAAGATGGAATCGATTATGACGGGGACCGCCAGCCATCGCCCTAGAATCCTAATCGTCCGATTGAGCGCACTGGGCGATGTTGTCCTGACAACACCCGTGGCCTGCGAATTGCGTCGGCATTTTCCCGAGGCTCATCTTGCCTGGGCCGTGGAGTCGTCCTTCGCCCCTGTGTTGGAGCACCATCCGGCCCTCGATGAACTGATTGTGCTTCCCCGGGGCTGGGCAAAATCATGGCGGAGTTTCCTCAAGGTTTGGCGGGAGATCCGCGCCCGCCGGTTTGATCTGGTCATCGATGTGCAAAGCCTGAGTCGGAGTGGCTTGGTGGGATGGTTCACGAGAGCTAAAACCCGTATCGCTTTTGCACCACCCCAGGGAAGGGAAATAGCCCCGTGGCTGGCAACTCACCGGTGTGCTCCCACCCAAACGCACGTAGTGGACCGATTTTTAGAATTGCTTACATTGGTTGGCATCAACCGCCCCGAAGTTACGTTCGGCTTAAAAGAGACCCTTGATGAGGCGAGCTGGGCCGAGGGAACCCTTGAGCGGATGGGTTTGGGCCAACCGTATGCCGTGATCAACCCGGGCGCGGGTTGGCCGTCTAAGCTATGGTCTCCCGACCGTTTTGCCCAGGTTGCGGAGTACCTTAATCGTGTTCATCATTTGCCGGTGCTCGTCGTGTGGGGAAATCAAGCCGAGCGGGAATGGGCAGAGATCATCGCGGATTTGGGGGGGAATAGGACATATCTTGCGCCGCCTACCACGATTCGGCAGATGATGTCACTTTTGCGACGGGCATCGCTCATGATTGCGTCGGACACGGGGCCTCTTCACATCGCCGCCGCATGGGGTACGCCCTGTGTCGGTTTGTACGGGCCTACTAACGGCGAAGAAACGGGGCCTTACGGAACGAGGCACATCGTTGTGCAGGCTGCCCGTTATCGCGGCAAGCACCGACGGCGAGCCCCTCGGGCGATCATGGAGGCCATCACCGTGGATATGGTCTGCCAAGCATGCGCGCAATTGCTCAGCGAGGCAAAAGCGGCGGCCTGAAAAGAGTTTAACGGTGGATGTGGAAGTGCCAATTCAGACAAGCTTCAGCAGATAAGCGTTCAAGAGCGGCAAGGTGGGTCGTTCGTACAAACCCAAACATAACGGGTTAAACCACCAATCCGTCGTGGAGCGAGCTTCATCGGTCGGCCGCAACGTTTGCAGTATTCCGCTGGTCCTGGAGATTCTCCCCGGTCTATGGCACTTTGACACTCGGCGCACAATTCGGCGTCCGGCAGAAGAGCAAGCCTCATTACGGGAATAATCTTTCCACAAATGGCACATTTTTTCTCATCGCTCCACTCGTCCCGCTCCTGTTGAACGGTTACCTCAACGCATGCCTCGTGGCACGCCTCACACTTGATTTGCCGTAACAGGGCCGGGACCAACTCGTCCAACAGGGCTTCATCCGTCTCCACACCAGGGCGGAGTTTCTTCGCGGCCTGGAGTCGTCGCTGGGCGTCGTATCTCGACAAGACCTCCACGTGACCGCAACGGGGACAGCGAAGCTTGTAAAAAAAGATTGCCATATTGAAACGCTTCCTCAGGACTTTGTTGTACCCTTGCTTGGCCAAAAGACCTTCGGATCGACATTCGAGTGACTCTACTTTGAGACATCGGGCGTGGATTGCCACCAACGGCGCGACGCTCAAAAGTTACTCGGGGAAATCCCACAAATCGTGGGACCAGGTTTCTTGTTCCAATATCTCACGACTTACTTCAATCCCTAGGCCGGGGGCGTTGGGTACCTCCCAAAGGCCATCTTTCATCTTTAAGCCGGATTGGATCGCCAGGTGTAATGTCTCCTCGCAAACGATCTCATGCGCGGACACTAAACTCGGTGTTGCCGCACCGACGTGGAGCATGCTTGCTACGGTCAGACCAAGACTTGTGCTTACGGTTAGCGAAACACCTATCCCTGCTGCTGTCGCCACGGCTATGGCATCCCGAACCGATAGAACCCCCCCGAACTCGGTCATATCCAGGATCAAATGGTGGACGCTTTGTGATTTGACAGTTCCCCAAAGCTCTTCCGGGTCATGCAGTCGAATGGCCAGCGGGCAATCCATCTCCCATGCGAGCCGTTGATAGGAATCCAGGCTTTTTGTTTTGAGAAAATCGATCACCATATCCAACCCTAGGGCTTGAATCCCGGGGCAAAAGCGCAGGGCTTCGTCATACGAGAAGTGGCTGCGCGCGTCGAAACGAATACGGACGCCTGTTCCTAGGCGTTCCCGGATGCGTCGTAAGGCGAAAAGATCGTCCTCCAAGTTCCCGCAGGTACCAACAACCCAGTTGGCGATGCCTTTATCGAGCCAGCGTTGTCCCCGGTCTAGGAGATCAGGGTCGTCAGTGTCGCCAACGTAATGTGCCGTGGGAATCCTCGTGCGGTAAGTTCCCCCCAAAAAGTAACAAAGCGGTTGGCCCAGAATTTTTCCCGCGGCGTCCCTGCAGGCCATCTCGAGTGCGGCACGTAACTTCGGGGACAATTGTTCCAGGCGAGAGAGTTCGGCAAGATCGAGCACGTTTTTTCCCGCCACGAGCGGCAGAATCATATCTCGCCGCTCACGTAATTCACCTAGCCGCCACGGCAACCGGGCTTCTCCCCAACCATCCATGCCTTCGTCCGTCTGGACCCGGACCAAAACCAGGCGTTCGGGGATGCCTCCCGAAGCCGGGTTAATCTTGATGAGTTGAAATTCAACGTCACAAATGAGCATCGATCGTCTTGCAGGGAAGACGCGACGATTCGCGCCTATCAATTAAGTTTTCGGCTGAGCAAAGACTTGACAACGATCTGATTTTCAACGACATTTGATCAAGATACCAGAAACGCAGGCAGATCGGAATTGGTTTTGGGGCAAACCCCCGTGTTTTGCGGTAAAGGGTGATTTGTGGTTTTTGGTGTAGAGAACAAATAACGGGGTGACTGCGTAAACGTTACGATCAGTTGTCGCCGGAGGAATAACGAGGAGAAAGAAATTCCCGTAAAACTCCGTTGGGTTGCCAGCAGTCAGTCATTTGCGATGAGGAGTGACTTCATGGGATTAAGACTTGCCATTGCTTTGGGTGTATGCACCGCGATGATGGGACACTTTGGGTTGGCATGTTATGCGGCAGATATTCCAACGCCTCCCAAGGCGTCAGCTTATGCACCGGCAGCCGACTTAGTCAAAGCTGTTGATGATTACATCTCAAGGATTGGCGAGACTCTTGAGAGTCAAGATGACTTCGCTGAATTTCAAGCTCGTGTCGTCAAAGATGCTGAGACAATCGCCGTGTTGGCTCTCGTTCTCGGTTTGCATGATGAGAAGAATCCATACCAGGCGGCAGCCCCTGCGTTAATCAAGGCCGCCAGGGAGCTTTCCGCAGCAGCGGCCAAGGATTACGCCTCGGCGAAAACGGCCTTTGCGGCTCTGGAAGCCGCCAAAAGCAGCAGTGGTGACGCGAGCACTTTGAAGTGGGAGAAAGTGGCTTCATTGAAGGAGCTCATGCAACAGGTCCCCTTGGTCAACTCTCGGTTGAAGCGAAACATGCGGCGGTTCGAGCGACAGGCGGATGCCATTGCGGTTGATGCCGCGGTGATCGCAGCCATTTCTCAGGCCAGCATGGCCAATCTTGACGAGACCAATCAGCCGAACCAAGCGGAGAAATGGTTTACGTTCTGTGCCGATTCACGGGATGCTGCGGCCGCCATTAATAAGGCCGCGAAGGCAAAGAATCAGGCAGATGCTGAGAAGGCCCTTGCCGCTATGACAAAGAGCTGCGATGATTGCCACGCCGTCTTTCATCCTGAGGCCATCGGTAAGACAGACGTGGAATGATGGGCCAGTGGCCTAAGCGTGCCAACGTCGTATGAAGTCTTGATGGATTTACCGAAAAAGGCATCGCGTTGACGATCCCCTTTATAACCGGCGAAAGCCGGTTTTTTTATGCCCACGGGATTGGATGTTTGGGCCTTGCAGAAGAGGGATGAAGAAGGATTTTGCGGTGGGAGGATGCCGCCGTTGAAGATAGGTATCGGCTCACGGATAGCCTCGTGCCCAGAAAGGGCCCACGACCGCTTGATTGACGCGATCCTCCGAGCCAGCTACCCTCTTAGATATGAACGGGGCTCCCACCACTTAGCGCGATCGTCCCAGATTGACGGATAGATGAACATGGTGCGAGTCATAAGGTTCATTTTGTTTTTTTCGGCCTTTGTTTGTGGCTGGGTGATGATGGGCTTGGAAATCCTGGGAGGACGTATCCTTTCCCCGGATTTTGGTAGTGGGGTCTTCGTTTGGGGCAGTGTGATTAGTGTGTTTCTGCTTTCGTTGAGCATCGGCTATTATCTCGGCGGATGGGCCTCGGCACGCCGACCGTCGCCATATGTGTTGGCGGTTATCATCCTTTTGGCGGGTATTTCGATCGTGCCTATCGCCTTCTGGTATGCCGAGGTCAGTGGATGGTTCGCTGAGCTTGGCTGGAACGAGCGGTATGGCGCCCTCGCCGCGGCGTCGGCACTATTTCTCCTTCCCAGTACCCTTATGGGCATGGTTTCGCCCTACTGCATTCGGCTCCTGACCACTAGTGTGTCACGGGCAGGGGCCAGTGCCGGTACACTTTATGCTATTTCCACGATCGGCAGTTTCCTCGGTTGCCTACACACCGCCTTTTATCTGATTTTGTCAACCGGCATTCGAAATTCTTTGTTGGTGGGAGCTGCGGTCCTGGCGGCGCTTTCCGTGGTTTTAATCATAGTTAGCGCCTTTGCATGGCGGCGCGAGGACGCATCCTGAAAATCCAAAAATCCAAACGTGCTGACTGAAGTTTAATTATGATGGGGGAAACCAGCCCACAGAGCCATTTTGGGGAGCATACGGTGAGCCATATGGAGAAGTGGATAAAGTTGCTGGAAGTGGCGAACAAAGGTGACTGTAGTCCTGAGATGTTGCTCTACAAACGTGCGGTCAAACAGTCGCGCTTACCGATAATTTTTTTCGTCTTAACGGGATTCGTCATTGGGACCTTGAGTCCGTGTCCTAATGGAACAACACTGGCGGCCGATACCAAAGTCTTACTCGAAAAGGAATCCCTTTACCATTATGTGAGGGTCATCGAAGAGGACGGCATCCGCAGACTTCAGTTCCGCCGTTCTGGCCTCGATTTTGAAGAATCGGCGATTAATATCCACGATCCCCTGGATTTCCCATTGCACTATTACAAGCTGATGATGGCTGCCTTTTTGCATTGTCCCGAGCCGAAGTCGATTCTCTTCGTCGGTTTGGGAGGGGGCACGCTTCCGCGGGCCATTCATCACTATTTTCCCGATGCCACGGTTGACGCTATCGAGCTGGACCCCGTTGTAGCCGATGCGGCGAAGCAGTTTTTTGGTTTTGAGGAGAATGCTCGAGTGAAAGTCTATGTTCGTGATGCGCGGGTACAGATGAGACAGTTTGCCCGAGAGAATCGTAAATATGACATCGTTTTCCTGGACGCTTACCGCGGGGGATATATTCCGTATCACTTGACCACTCAAGAGTTTATGGAGCTAACCAAGTCCTTGTTGAAGGACACGGGCATCGTCGTCAGCAATCT
>JAKPII010000358.1 GCA_029549885.1 Planctomycetota bacterium | reverse complement strand
CCCCTGTAACCCCAAATCAGGAAGACAAGCCACAGGACATAAAAACCCATTACCCATGCCCCAGGCGGCGAGGGTAACCACCAATAAAGCGGCAGGTTTTGGCAAGTTGACACGATCACGCTTTCGGTGATGCTCAGCGAGACATGACATAACCAAGCGAGACAAGCCGTCAGTGGGCTAAGGACCGGTCCGAGCAAAATGAGCAGAAAGCCCGTCAGAAGCGCCACCGTGATTGGGAAAACGAGGATCGGTGTGAGGATCACACTCAGTGGGTTGAGAATGTGAAACTGTTGGATGACGAGGGGTAGTGTTATCAACCAGACGGTGACACTTAGAAGGAGAAGGCTCACAACGCGCTGGCGCAAAGATCGAATGAAGCGAGCCCATGCCGACGGTGGTCCGAAGCCCGATACCAAAAGTGGGTCAGTGGGCTGTAACTTTGTGGACTGAACAACCAATAGGACGGAGGCCGCCAGAAAGGAAAGTTGAGGACCCACACGGAAGAGGTCGCTCGGATTGAGGATCAGGAGCGTCATGGCGGCCACGGCTAGGGTGTTTATGGAAAACGTTGACCGATACAACAGGTGTCCCACCAGAAAAAGCCCAAGGGTGATGGAGGCCCGAACGGTGGAGGGTTGTCCCCCGGCCAGGGCCACATAAACCACGATGACCAGAAGGAGGGCCACCGGGCGGAGCCGTCGCGGAAATCGAACGAGTTGCAGTCCCAGGCTAAAACCACCGGCCAAAATTCCGACGTGCAAACCCGAGATGGCCAAGAGATGGATCGTTCCTGTTTTCAGGAGGGCCTCTTCAAAGTCGTCGGGAATTTCGCTCCGGAAGCCGAGGAGGAGGGCTTGGGCCAGGGCGTGATCGGATTCGGGCAGCAGCAGGTGGAGTCTTAATCGGGCGGCTGCCCGCCACCGTCCCAAAATGGCCAGCGGCTGCCAGGAGGTCGCGGAGTCAATGTGGGTGATACCCTCGGGATAATCCACGGTAACCTGGGCAAGGATGCGGTCGGCACGGCGGTATTCGCGGAGATTGAATTGGCCGGGGTTCTGTGGCTGGGCCAGCCGTTGGAATCTTCCCACGATCCGCAGGCGGTCGCCCGGTTGGTACGGCGATTCGGACCCCGCCACATAAAGCAGGACTCGCCCGGAAACTGGACGCCAGGTCGTCCCATCGCGGAGCGCCACGGCCTTTGCCACGCCGCGGAGAAAGGGTTTTGGCTCCGGAAAGGTCATCGCCTCCGCCGACAGGGCCGATGGCTCAAGGACACTGGAGAGGACGGCCTCCAGGCAAATGGGTTGGGGTTCATCGCTGGCAAAGCGGCCAATGTGATTGTCGGGGAAGACCCGCCAATGGAGATGATGTCGAGCCGCCCCTGCCCAGAGCACGGATAAAAAGAGCATCGCCAAGGCCCAACGGTTTTGGCTACGAGTGCTCATCCAGCGAGAGATGGCCAGCACCGCCAGCCCCATCATCATGTAGCCGATCCACAAGGCGGGCGGAGAGGTATCCCCCCAAACCCAACGGTCCAGGGCAATTCCCAAGCCAAAGGCCAGGACGACCGGGACCATGGGCTGATGCCATGCCGCCATGCTCGTGAACGATGCCACCGCATTCCTTGACATGTGTGGCAGTGATCTCTATGAGAGTTGACACCTATTGTGAATCCCAAAAGCAAAGAGAATGATGACATTATGAGATAACGCCGGCCGGTTTGGGAATAAGCCTATTTTGACGTCAGGACCTCAAGATGAGATTGCCGTTGTTGCCCGAAAGAAGCGTCGAATCTGCCTTGATTTTGATGTGGTTGGTGGTCGTGGGGTTGTGCCCGTGGAATGTCGGCTGTCGGCGCCCCCAAATCTCACCGGAAGCCAAGTCGTGGCCTGCTGTGGCAGAAGACCCTCGCGAAAAGGAGGGGGAACCGGGCACATGGCCTATGTTTCGCGGTCCGAATGCCCAGGGAATTGGTGTCGAAGCGCATCCACCGGTGGCATTTGGTGAGGACCACAATCTTCGCTGGAGAGTGGCCGTTCCCGGCAGCGGAAATAGCTCACCTGTCGTTTGGCATGATCGCATCTTTTTGACAACGGCGGAGGGTGGCCGAAGCGATGCTAACGGCGTTGTCCTCGCTTACCGTCGGTCGGATGGGGCCCTGTTGTGGCGATATGAGGTGGGGCCTGTCAAAGGTCGGACGCATACCAAAAACGGCTATGCCTCGCCAAGTGTGGCATGCGATGGTGAGCGCGTGGTGGCCTTTTTCGGCTCGGCGGGATTGGTCTGTCTTGATCTCGATGGCAATCTCCTTTGGCGAAAAGACCTAGGACCGCAGGAGCATGAATACGGCGTCGGTTCCAGCCCGATAATTGTGGGCGATGCGGTGATCCAACTGTGCGACCGGGAACAGGACTCGTTTCTGATTGCCCTCGATAAGAAAACTGGGGACGAGTTATGGCGAACTCCGCGGCCGACGGTTGGTTGCTGGACGACGCCGGTCGTGTTTTCCCAGGGCAACAACAAAGGGCAACCCGTACTGGTGGTTAATGGCGGCAAGCTGGAGTCGGTGGGCCGTGTGGCGGCGTATGATCTGGCGACGGGTCGGGAATTGTGGTCCCGCGATGAGATCGAGACGCTCGTCACGCCGGTAGCCGTCTTTGCCGAGAATGTTCTCATTAGCATGAGCGGTCGTAACGGTCCCATCCTCGCTTTGTCCTTCCCGCAGGACGGGGCCGCCCAGGCTCCGGCAATGCTTTGGAAACTGCCTCGCGGTGGGCCGTATATCCCGTCGGGGCTTCTCTACCGCAATCGTCTTTACATTTTATCCGATGCCCGATATGTGGCCTGTTACAACCCCGGCAATGGGGCGCTTATTTGGCGGGGAAGTCTTAACGGGACATTCACGGCCTCGTTAGTGGCCGCTGAGGGGAGGATCTACGCCGTGAATGAGCGGGGGATTGTGTTCGTCCTCAACGCCGGTGATGAGTTCCGATTGATAGCCGAGAATCGAATTGGTGGACGCTGCCTGGCGACACCGGCCCTGGTCGAGGATGACTTTGTCCTGCGAACAGACAAATTTCTCTATTGTTTTAGCGAAAAAGCAAATAGGGAAACGAAGCCGGAGGATTCTCCGGCCGTTAAACAAACCCAATCCGGGGATGCTCCACCCGCGCAGCCGCAGGAGCCCGAACAACTCAAAACCGAACCCAGTAACAGCAACGCGATGGTGCCTGCCGAAATACCTGCCGACGGCTGGCCGGTCTTTCGTCGCACACCGGAGGCGACCGGGTTTGTCATCTCAAAGATCGGTGCCAATTTGAAAACGCGATGGATTTTTTCTACAGAAAAAGATCAGTTCACGGCCACGCCAATTGTCGCGGAGAACACGGTTTTCTTGGGCGGTGCCGAAGGAATCTTTTACGCCGTGGACTTAAAGGAGGGGACTGTGCGGTGGAAGGCCGAGGGCTATCCAGGCTTTGCCGCTCCGGCAGGATACTACAAGGGGAAGGTCTATGTGGGCGATCTCGATGGGCGGTTCCATTGCTTCCAAGCCAAGGATGGTCAGCACCTTTGGCAACTTGAGACCGGGGCGGAGATTGACGGCGGACCGGCCTTCGTGACGCTGCCATCGGGAAAGACGGTGGTTCTCGTCGGCTCGCAAGATTCGAATCTTTATTGCGTGGATGCCGATACTGGGGAAATCGTCTGGAAGGCGGCAAGTGGGGATCAGATCCGCTGTACGCCGCCGGTGATCAAGGGACGGACGTTCGTCGCGGGGTGTGATGGTAAATTGCACGTCCTGGCCTTGGAAGATGGCCGCGAGCTGGCCGCCGTCGATCTAGGAGGCCCGACCGGTTCCACACCCGCCCTCGTGGATTCCTGGGCCTACGTAGGAACGGAGAACGGCGTCTTTTACGGGATTGATTGGGAAAAGGCCCAGGTGGTGTGGAAATTTGAGGATACCAAATCGGGCGATGCCTTTCGGGCGTCGGCGGCTGTTAACGAACGTTACGTTGTGGTGGGCAGTCGGGACCGCCGTGTTCACTGCTTTGACCGAATAACGGGCGAGCACCGCTGGCAATTCGCCACCCGCCGGTATGTCGATGCCTCGCCTGTGATTGTCAGGCACAAAGCTGACCAGAATCCGGACGAGGATTGGGTGATTGCGGCCTCACTGGATGGGCACCTCTACGGATTGCGGATCGGGAATGGGGAAAAGGTGTTCGACATCACCGTGGGCGGAGGCATGTCGGCCTCGCCGGTTGTGGCCGAGCGTTGTCTCATTGTTGCCACAGAAGATGGCGACCTGGCCTGTTTTGTGTCGGCGGGCGAATAATGGGGACCCGAATCTTTGGCTGGATGACGCAATATTGGCGGGCCT
Source organism: Planctomycetota bacterium (assembly GCA_029549885.1). Classification (GTDB taxonomy): domain Bacteria; phylum Planctomycetota; class Planctomycetia; order Pirellulales; family Thermoguttaceae; genus Thermogutta. The sequence continues at coordinate 21,610 of JAKPII010000358.1, read as the reverse complement.
TATTTCATCCCCAGGTGGATGAGGAGGCGGTCCAACAAAGTCTCCGGGCGATCAAAGAGCGGTTGCCGACGCCCGTCGTTTGGCTTTTGGGTAAGGCCCAGTCAGGAAAGACGTCGATCATCCATGCCTTGACCGGCGATCCGCGGGCGAAGATTGGAAATGGCTTCGAACCGTGCACCAAAAGTTCTCTCCGTTACGCCTTTCCCGACAAGGAGTTTCCCCTGGTTGAATTCCTCGATACTCGGGGTCTGGATGATGCGTCTTACGATCCGAGCGAGGACGTGAAATGGCACGAGCAGCAGTCGCATCTTGTGATGGTGGTCATGCGGGTGATGGATCATGCCCAGGGTTCGTTACTCGCCATAGTGGAAGACCTTCGCCGCCGAAAACCCGACTGGCCGATCATCGTCGTCCAGACGTGCTTGCACGAAGGTTACACCTGGCGGGAGCCCCGGCATATTTTGCCCTATCCGTTTGACAAGGAACCGCTGCCCTCCGAGGTGCCCCCCGATTTGACGCGCTCTCTCCTGGCCCAGCGGGCGTGGTTTCGGGGTGAGACGATCCGCTACGTGGCCATCGACTTCACTTTGCCCGAGGACGGTTTTGAGCCGCAGTTTTACGGACTGCAACAACTGTGGCGGGCGATTGAGGAGGCACTGCCCCTCGGCTTATGGAGCTTCCTGAAGGAGGGTGGTCCCCTGTCGCAGTCGTTAGCAGAGCCCTATGCCCAGGCGGCCGAGCAAACCATCTTGGCCCATACGGTATTGGCAGCCGGGGCCGCGGCCGTCCCTGTTGCCGCTATTGATATCCCCTTGATTGTGGCAATTCAGTTCCACATGGCCCAGCGGATCGCCAAGATTTACGGGCAGTCGCTCACTGGTGATCGCTGGCTTGATCTGATGGGGACATTGGGCTGGTCATTCCTCACGCGGCTGGGAGTGCGATTCATTTCGCGGGAGCTGTTGAAACTCCTACCCTGGGTGGGTGTGCCCGTGGCGGCCACGTTTATGGGTGCATCGACCTATGCCCTGGGGCGGATGCTGGCCTGGTATTTTGCCGAAATCAAACACGGCCATTTGCCGGACCAGCATGCCCTACGCAGAATGTATGAAAAGGAATGGGAGCGAGCGCGCGACCGCCTGGGCGGTGTTTTTTCTTCGTCCTCCAAGGAAGGCCCAGAAAAGGACCGTTGATCAAGGGAGGAATGACCGTGTTCTCACGCCGGCAACAAGTCCTCTGGTTCCTCGCTCTCATCAGTTTGCTCGTCCCCTACCTTGGGCTGATGATTATCGGCGGATACGCCCTCTGGCAAAACGGGTGGTTCTGGATCTACGGAAGCGTTACCGCAGGCGTTACCGCACTTGTCTGTGGTCTAGCATTCTACCTGCATAAAAGGCGGGACCTCCAGGCACTAGAACCGCTCAAATTCGAATGTCCCCAAGATTGGCCCCCGCGGGAGCAAGCGGCTTGGAGCAAGGTTGAACATCTTGCCCAACAAGCTACCCGGGGTGAAATCCCCGTGGAGTCGATCGATGACTTTCGGGCATTGCTGGTCAGACTTGTCCGCGAGATTGCCCAGCATTACCATCCGGAGCACGACGACGCCTATCTCGACACTCCCCTGCCGCAGCTCCTCAAGATCGTCGAGAAGGTTTGTCAGGAACTGCGCCAGGTCGTGCAGAATCACGTGCCCGGCGCGCATATCCTCACTCTCCGCGACTGGCGGACGATCAAGGAGGCGTACGATTTCTTCGAGCCGCTTTATCGGCTGATCTATTGGGCGTACCGCATCGGCAGCATCCCCGTTTCGCCAGTTAGCGCGTTGTGGCGAGAAATCCGCGGCTTTGTGGCGGGACAGGCCCTTAACCTCTCGGTCAAAGAGCTAAAAGCGGAATTGGTCTCTTACGTGATCCACAGGATGGGCTTTTACTTGATTGAGCTATACTCCGGGCGAATTATTCTCGACGACAAAGAATTCGCCGAGGTGCGAAGGCAGGCCGAGCAAAGAGAGCTGCAGACCGCCGAACCAGAAGTGCCCGATACCCCGCCGGAATTTATTCGGATCGTGATTGTGGGCCAATTGAAGGCAGGCAAATCCAGCCTAATCAATGCCCTCCGCGGGACATGGCAGGCGCAAACCGATGTCCTTCCCTGCACCGATCAGGTCCAGTGCTACTTGATGAGACCGCTCGCAGAAGGGGATGTCAACGATCCTCGACCGGTCCTGCCGGGTCTGCTCGTACTGGTGGACACACCGGGTTACGATAGCCTGGGCGATGGTCGGAATTTTGCGCCGTCCTTGGATGAAGTCAAAAAGGCCGACATGGTCCTCTTGGTGTGCTCGGCGCGGACGGCAGGCCGCAAAGCAGATCACGAGTTCTTGCAGGCGGTTCGGCAATGGTTTCAAGCCCATCCCCATTGGATCATGCCGCCCCTGATTGTGGTCGGGTCGTTTATCGACGAGCTTCGGCCTCGGCACGAGTGGAATCCCCCCTACCGCTGGAGAGATGTAAAAGAGGGGGAAAGCCTTTCGCCAAAGGAACAAGCCCTTCAGCTTTTCCTGGAAGCCCTTCGCCGCGATCTGGAGCTAGCGTCGGGCGATCCGGTGATCCCTGTGTGCACGCATCCCGAGAGGACCTGGAACATCGCGGAGGGCTTGATCCCAACCGTCGCCGCGTACTGGGAGAAGGCGCGGGCCGTCCGCGACAACCGCCATCGAGAGGCCTATCAAAAGACACCATATCGCTTGCTTTGGCGGCAGGTGAAAAATGCAACGGGCAGCACCATACGATTGGCCCTGAAAAAGATCGGGATCCGCTGACGATGGGGTGTTTTTCCCTTTGAGAGCCGGGGGAGGGACGGTCGGCGTCCTCGTGCGTGTGGACGCGGCGGACGTTTGCGCGGTGCAGCGATTTGGTCATCGAGGACGATGACCCTCCCGGTGAAACGTGTAGGGGCAGGCCCCCGTGCCTGCCCCAGAAGCGCAGAGCGCCCACGGCCGCCCTTTGTTGCCGTGCCCATCCTGTCGATTCAGCGGCGGACGACGTTGGTCCCCCCAACGCGCCGGATCACACCACGCATCTCCAACACGCTGAGGGTTGCCAGCACTTGCGAGGCCGCTAGCCCTGTGACGGCAATCACCTCGTCGATGGCCGTTGGGTCGTCGCGGATTGTTTGCAGGACCTGCTGTTCCAACGGACTGAGTTTCAATTCGAGGGGTCGTCGAACCACGGTGCCGTCGGGACGTTCCACGGGCCGGACGAGCGGGCCTAGGCCGTCGAGGACGTCCTGCGGTGATTCGACCCATTTGGCCCCGTCGCGGAGGAGGCGGTTGCATCCGCGGGCATTGGGCGAGTCGGCCCGACCAGGAACGGCAAAGACCTCGCGGTCTTGCTCAACGGCATGGCGTGCCGTGATCAGGGCCCCGCTGTTTTCCCCGGCCTCTACGATGACAACGCCCACGGACATGCCGCTGATGATGCGATTGCGTTGCGGGAACATACCGCCGTGGGGCGGGGCATTAGGTGGGGCCTCGCTGATTAAGGCCCCGTGTTCCATGATCTCCTCGGCCAAGGCCCCATGCTCCGGCGGATAAATGCGCTCGACACCGCTCCCCAAGACGGCGATGGTTCGCCCACCGGCTGCCAAGGCCCCGCGGTGGGCGGCAGCGTCAATCCCGCGGGCGAGGCCGCTGATGATCGTCACCCCAGCGCGGGCCAACCCGGCGGCAAGGGTCTCGGCCATCTTCAATCCGTAGGTGGAGGCATGGCGTGTCCCCACGATGGCCACGGCTAGCTCGTCTTCTGGGCGAAGTTCCCCACGGGTGAAGAGGACGGCGGGCGGATCGGGAATCTCTTTGAGCATCCGCGGATAACGAATGTGCTCGGCCCAGAGGATATCAACCCCCGCGGCCGAGCATTCCTCAACAAGGTGCCTCACTTCCTCCAGCGACGGGGGATGGCGGAGGCGTTCCGCGAGGCGTCGCCCCAACCCCGGTATGGCCAGTAACTCATCTTCCGAGGCAGCGAAGACATCGTCGGGTGTACCGAATCGCCCCAAGAGCAGGCGGTACAATCGCGGCCCGACGCCGTCAATCAGGCTCAGCCGGAGATGCTGCAGAAGCCGGGCAGAATACGCATCGTCGGACATGAATCTGGATTAAACAGTTGGCGGATATGAATGCTTCAAGTTCAAGCTGGCCGTCACAAGTCGTGTCTGGCTATTTTAGGCGGTTAGCCCGTTGGGCCCAACTATGGGAGGGTTCCCGACGGCTACTGTTTGCCGGTGGCTCGTGCTTAGAGCCTATCCCATAATCTCCCCTCGCCCGTTCGGCGGGAGAGGGGTCGGGGGTGAGGGTGACAGGGTGACTCGAATCGCTGCCGGTTTTCTCGATGGACTTCGACAATCGCTTGCCCTCACCCCAACCCTCTCCCGGAGGGAGAGGGGGACTTTTTGGGATAGATTCTTAGTAAACGCCGGAGGGGTGGAGATAGCCTGACGGGGGCGAATCGAAGGGGCTAACAGCCAACCGTGACCCTTGAACGTTCGGCAGTTGCCGGGTTTAATGAGGGTTTACCGTTCTCGCGTGGGGCGAGTCGATCGGCATTGCGCCTAGCGCGGTCGTGTGGTGCCGGAGTAGTAGATGCACTAATGGTGGCAATAAGGGCCCCCAAAAATAGGGCAAATCAGCGCGAACGAAGTTTGAGACAATTTTTTCCAGGCGAGGATTCGACCCATGTATGCGATCATTCAAGATGGTGGGCGACAGTACAAGGTGCAGGTGGGCGAGGTTATCGACGTTGATTATCGGTTAGAAAAGAACAAGACGGCCGACCCGGCGGAGTTCACGCCCAAGGAAATCCGCTTTGATCGTGTGCTGGCCATCCGCGACGGTTCGAAGTTTATTCTTGGCCAGCCCACCATAAGCTCGGCCTGGGTTGTGGCCGATGTCATCGAGCCGATCCTTGGTCCCAAGGTTTACATCCAGAAGTTTCGCCGCCGTAAGAACTACCGTCGGCGGAAGGGCCACCGACAGCTTTACCTGCGGGTCAAGATTCGGGAAATCCACACAGGCCAGGAAAGCGGTTCGACCCAGGCCCCGGCCGTCGAACCCGCTGTCGTCTGAAGCCCGCCTTTTCAAATCTGCAGAAATCGCCCACCACTGGGGCAGACTGGTGCCCGACCTTCTGGGAGGTGCGGCCTGAAGAATGGGGATTGTTGGGGTGCCCGGGCGGGATGATTGCGTGACTCGGGATAAGACGGGGTGATTGGGACGAGATTGACGGTTTTTTCTGAGTAATATTTCAGTCACAATTGCGAATATGGGAACGAAAGACTTAATTCCTCCTCATGGTGACTTGGTTGAGCCGCTCGATCTGACCGTCCTGGCGGAGGCCCAGGCCGATTTCCTGGCCCACGCCAAGAAGCTCAAGAAGGTGCCCGTTTCTGATGCCGATTTGTCCACGGTTTATCGCCTGGGCGATGGGGGATTGAGTCCTTTGACCGGTCCCATGGACCGCGAGACGTACGATCGGGTGTTAGACGAGGAGGTGATCGAACACAATGGGCGATTGTATGCCTGGACGATCCCCTTGGCACTTCCCATTACAAAGGCCTTGGCCAATCAAATTGGACCTGGTGAGGAGGTGGCGCTTGTTAACGGAAGGCAAGAGATTGTCGCCACGTTGCAAGTGACCGATGTCTTCCCCTGGGATAAGCGGAAGTATTTGACGCGGGTCTATCTCACGGAACGGTTTGACCATCCCGGCGGTGATATGGTCCTTAAGGCTGATGGGGATAAGGATTTTCTCATCGGTGGAAAAATCCAGGTCTTGCCGCAGCCGAAGCATCCGCGGTTTGGGAAATATGTTCTCCGTCCGAAAGAGGTGCGGGCGCTCATTCGGGAAAAGGGATGGGAGCGGGTAGTGGCGTTTCAAACGAGAAACCCTCTCCACCGGGCTCACGAGTATGCTCTGGTTTATGGCCTAGAGACGTTGCTTCGGCAAGGTTACAACGCCGGAGCGTGCTTAAACCCCTTAATTGGCGAGACAAAGGGCGATGATGTTCCAGCGGATGTCCGCATGAGAACGTACGAGGCCCTGATTGAGCAGAGGGCCTTGGGAGACGGCGACAGCGATCCCAACTTGTGGGGCCCCCGAAACGAAGCGGTCCCGGATCGTGTCATTCTCGTTGGCTTGGACATCAAGATGTTTTACGCCGGGCCCAAAGAGGCCGTCATGCACGCGATCTACCGGCAGAACTTTGGGTTTACGGACATCATTATTGGGCGAAAGCATGCGGACGCCCCGTATCATGATGGCACGCCGATTTGGGGAGACTTCGACGCCCAGGAGATTTTCAAGCGGCTTCGCGGCGATCTAAAGATCAAACCCCTTTGCGTGGGTTTTGCCGCCTACTACGAGTCAGTGGGGCGGGTTGATCTAATGGAAAACCATCCCGGCGAAAAGCCCGTCTCGATTTCGGGTAAAGAAATCCGGGCGGCATTGCGGGAAGGTCGGCCGGTCGATCCACGAATCATGCGGGCGAGTACGGCGCGGATTTTGGCCGAGGCCATGGCCAACAAATGACATCGCTCACCGGGAGTCCCATTTCATGCCGGGAGGAATTGCTACATACGTCTTCGGGGGGCTTTCGGCTATCTGTATGGGGGTTTCCAAGACGGGCGTTCCCGGAGCCTCGATCTTGGCTGTCGTTCTCATGGCGGAGGCATTTCGGGACAACGCCGCTTTCTCGGTGGGTGCTTTGATGCCCGTGCTTTTGGTGGGCGATGTCTTTGCCGTGAGCCTTTATGCCAAAGATACCGCGTGGAGTGGTCTCCTGCGGTTATTTCCTTATGTCGCGTTGGGACTGATTTCTGGCGCATTCCTTTTGCGCTATGTTCAGGGAAACGACCTGCGGCCGGTGCTGGGCGGATTGATCGTCCTCATGTTTGGTCTGGAGGTCTATCGCCGGTATCGGGGTGAAAATCACACGCCACATGCGTGGTGGTTTTTGCTTCTCACGGGTTGGTTGGCGGGCTTTTCCACGATGGTGGGCAACGCTGCCGGGCCGGTGATGACGATGTACCTCCTCAGCCAGGATCTGCCCAAGGCCCGGTTCATGGGCACCTGTGCCGTGTTTTTCTTCACCGTGAATCTCTTGAAGACTGTCCCGATGGCCTGGGTGGGGATGATCACCCTGGATACATTTCGCTTTGCCCTGTTTGCGATTCCCATGACGTTCATTGGCCTTGCCTTGGGAAGGTTCCTGTTCTGTCGCATGTCGCAGCAGGTGTTTGATACAGTGGCCCTATTGCTAGCGGGAATCGGTGGCGTGTGGCTTCTCATTCCCTGAAGGGGCGTGTCATTTTCGCTATTGCAGTTGGCCGGTTTTGCTTTGCCATGTTTGCCAAAGGTGTAAGCACTCCGTTGCTGCGTTCCGAGGAAGGACAGAGCTACAATGGACGGGATCGGGGGATCACTGCTGTGTCGTTTTTGCCAGACTTAATGTGAATCAGAGCAAATCATGAAGCTAATCAGTAAAAACGTTGATGTGTTTGTGGCGATTTTGGCCTGTGTTGTAGCGATGCTGGGATGCACACGGCAGGATAATGCTGCTCGGCGGCTTGATGAGGGACTCTCTCAGGTGACGACAGAGAAGGTCAAGGCGACGCCTCCCCACGATGCGACCAAGCCGAGTGAGACGCCTGGCCGAATGGTGGCTCCCCCCGAGCACACAGGCCCCTGGTCTATTAAGGTATCTCCTGAGCCGCTCGTGCCGGGGCGATCGGCCAACACGGGTGATTATCGTGGCCGTTGGCCCGACTATCGGCCGCCAAAGGCAATCTTGATGACAGCACCAGAGCTTCCGCCGGGGATTGAGGGGCCGACCGTCGATCTGTCGGTAACGCCCTCTCAAGCAGGTCGCTGATGATTGTGGCAGGGCTGCCACCTGCGGAGGTCCTGCAGTGATAAGCCTGTCCTACTTCTCATAGCACGGAGTGGGCGGCCGATAGTGGCTGATGTCGATCGACCGGAACCACTCGATGGTCCGTTTTAAACCTTCGCGGAGGGGCGTTTTGGGTTCCCAGCCCAGTTTTTGGCGGGCCAGGGTGATGTCGGGCCGACGTCGAACCGGGTCGTCCGCGGGTAGGGGCTTAAAGACGATTTTGGAGCGCGATCCGGTTAATTCCAGGACGAGTTTGGCCAACTCGAGGATGGTAAACTCCTCGGGGTTGCCTAGGTTCACAGGCCCGATGAAGCCCTCGGTGTTATCCATCATGCGGATGATGCCTTCGACCATGTCGTCCCGATAGCAGAACGAGCGGGTTTGGGAGCCGTCGCCATAGACGGTGAGGTCTTCGCCGGAGAGGGCTTGACGGATGAAGTTGGAAACGACGCGGCCATCATAGGGGTGCATTCGTGGGCCATATGTGTTGAAAATCCGCACAATGCGGATATCGACCCGATTCATGCGATGGTAATCCATAAAGAGGGCCTCCGCTGCCCGCTTTCCCTCGTCGTAGCAGGCGCGGGGACCAATGGGATTGACGGATCCGCGGTAGGTTTCCGGCTGGGGATGGATTTCGGGATCGCCATAGACCTCGCTGGTTGAGGCTTGTAACACCTTGGCCCGACACCGCTTGGCCATGCCCAGGACGTTGATCGCCCCCATCAGCGAGGTCTTCATCGTCTTAATGGGGTTGTATTGGTAATGTCCAGGCGCTGCTGGGCACGCCAAATTGTAGATTTCGTCCACCTCCAACCAGATCGGCAGCGTGATGTCGTGACGAATCAACTCAAAGTTGGGTCGGTCCAGTAGGTGGGCGACATTCGACTTTTGACTGGTAAAAAAGTTGTCCAGACAAATAACGTCGTGCCCCATCTCAACGAGGCGTTCACAAAGGTGGGAACCGAGAAAACCGGCGCCACCAGTTACCAAGATTCGTTTGATCATCGCCATCGCGTCATCCTCTCGCCGTGTTCTCAAAAGGCCTTTTTGCTATCTTGGGCGGAGTGGTTTCTTCTGTAAAGCCGAGCCGAGATAACAGAAGTGGAATCCTTTATCCCGCTGTCATTGATTGACAACGGGTAGGACGAGCCCCGACGCACCCATGTGGTCCATCCATTGTTGCTCGTTGACCTGGACCAATGTGGGAATCTTTGTGCCTCTCGGTGTGAGGATACTCGCCACGGCCTCCAGCAGGCCATCCCGATCCACCGGTTTTGGGATCAGCCCTGTGTAGCCGGACTGGAGAAACTGCTGGACGCACACCGGGTCTGTGTGGGCGGTCAGGGCGACAATTGGGGTTTGACAGCCGATCGCGCGAAGCTGCCGAACCGCTTGGGGGCCATCCATAACCGGCATTTCTACATCCATAAGGAGCAAATCGTATTGTTTGCCTTTCTGCACCGCCTCGTGGTATTTTTCCAGCGCTTCTTGTCCATTACTGGCAACTTCCACTTGGGCCCCGGCACGTTCGAGGAAATAGCGGATGAGCCGCTGATTGTCGGGAGAATCCTCCGCCAAAAGGATGCGAGCCTTCAAGTGGATGGTTCGTGCCCGATGCTTTGCGGACGCCAACAAGTGGTCCGGTCCGGCGGTGGACGGGGACGAGATGAGCTGTGACTTGACGGCTTCTCCCGGCGTTGCGATGTCCTGGGCGGTGATCATATCGGTCGGGGAGACGTCTCCGAGGGCAATCCGGACGTGAAAGATCGAGCCCTTTCCCGGGGTGCTTTCCACCCAGACGTCGCCGCCCAACAAGCGAGCCAATTGCCGGCTAATGGCAAGCCCCAGGCCCGTTCCACCGAATTGCCGAGAGATTTTCTCGCTCGCTTGGCGAAACGGCTGAAAGAGCCGTCCGATTTGATCGGGAGACATTCCCATGCCTGTGTCACAGACGCGAAACTCAAGCATGGGTCGCTCTGGACCTGTTTGGTCAAGCTCGATTTCAACCCAGACCCGCCCTTCGCTCGTGAATTTGATGGCATTGTCCACAAGGTTAAGCAGGATCTGTCTGAGGCGGGTCGGATCTGTCTGGATGGTCCGTGGGATGCTGCCCACGATTTCCACACCCAGTGAAAGATTCTTGCCCTTGGCCTTGATGGCCAACATGGAGAGGACGTCCCTTACAAGGGGAACGGGTTCGCACGGCAGTTTTTCGATTTCCAATCGTCCGCTCTCCAATTTGGAGTAGTCCAAAATGTTGTTGATGACGTCTTGCAAATGCAGGCTGTTGCAGACAATTCCCTCCACGGCTTGCTGCCAAGAGATCGTTGTCGCGGCCTCCTCCGGAGAAGTCGCCTCGGCTTCGCTGCGTTCTTCCCGCTTTGTGCCATACGGCGGCGCCGAGCCGGAAAACTGTTGTGGCGGCACTTGGCCCGAGATGCCACCTTCCTCGTCTTTTGCCATAGCCAGGAGTTGGGCGTAACCGAGGATGGCGGTCAAGGGTGTTCGGATTTCGTGGCTCATGCTGGCCAAAAAGGCGATCTTGGCTCGCGCGGCATTTTCCACTTCTTCCGAGTAGGCCCGCAGTCGAACATTGGCTGCCTGAAGGTGTTGGGCTGTTTGTTCCAGGCGTTCATAGGTCTCGTTCAACTGCGTGACATCGTGAAGGGCCACCACATACTTCTTATCGCCTCCCGTGACAAGCATAGATGTTTGAAACATGACTTGGCGAACATCGCCGGATGGTCTGCGGATGCGGCGGCATACGCCTCCTACGACCGGGGTTTCACTGCTACCGGATAACAGGGCCTGCGGACAACTTGCTTGATCCGTTTCTTTTGAACAAGGTGTGGCACAAAAGTCACAAAGGGACTTTCCCCGCATCTCTTCGATAGGATATCCGAGAATGCGGGCGGCGGCCGGATTGCATTCCTGAATATGGCCCGTGTCGTCCAAGATAAGGACCCCTTCGCTCACCGTATTGAAGATGGTGTAGTACCGCTTTTCTTGTTCATCTAAGAGGGTTTTATATCTCCGCCGGAGAAGGCGCACGCCCCGCCGAAATCTTGTGGACACGGCAACCAGAGCGCAGCCCAGGGACGTAAAAAGCAGACCAAAACCGATGGCAAGGGCGGGTAAAAGCTCGGTTGTTTCTTCCGCTCGCAGTGTGTCAGGCTGGTATTCCAGGATGGTAGTGGGCCCGTCCCAGGAAAGAGCACTCCGATAGCAGCCGAAGGATGCTGAATGCGACCCGGGTCGAGAGTTTGACCATCGTGCCAATTCTGTCGGTGAGTTTACGTTGCCTGCTGTCCACAACAGCCGGACCGTCCCCTTTGGCTGGTGCTTCTCCGCCGTTTGCGCGAGACCCCTCTGGCTGTTAAAGATGCCCAGCACGAAAGGCGTCTCGCGGAACACGCGGGCGATTTCGGCAGACATCTGGGCGTTCCGCTCGCAGATCGGTTGGAGGTTCTTAACCGGTCTCAAGAAGACGAAGCGGTTTTCGAGGGGAATCACAAAACCTACCACAGGATCGCAGTAAGCTTGCGGGAGGAGCCGTACCAGTTGCGAAAGGAGGGCTTCAATCTGCTTCCTGGCAAGCGGGTCGTTGATTGGAACCGTCAGGTGCTGGAATGTCAGCGGCAGGCCGACGTGATCCGACGCCTCGGCCTTTTCGTCAGGGGCTGAAGATAGGAAAGTGATTCCGGCGGTTTCCCACTCGGGGAAGTTCGACATGCCGAGAACGTCCAAGGCGGTCCGCCATTCGGTGTCGTCAATTTCGCGACTGGCAGCCCGCAAGGTACGGAGGACATCCACGACGTTCGTGAACTTTTCAAACCGTTGCGAAAGCGACGTGGCGAGTTGTCCCGTGATCCGCTCGCCATCTTCGCGCCGCTCGGCGGTGCGGTAGGAGATCGCGAGCCTCCAGAGGCCGAAGGTTACGACCAAACCCAGGACCGCAATCAGCCAAAACGCTCGTGTCTTCAAAGAAATGAACCAAAGCAGCGTTTTCATCGAAATAAATTACGTGCGCTCTCCAAAGGACCCATGATAAGCCTGCGGGAGGGGTTTTCCGCCAGGACGAAGAAAAAAGAATATCCCCGCGGCCTTTAGGAAAATATAGGTCCCATGAGAGGAGACAACCCATCCTGAAGCTGCTTTCTGGCCCTTGCCAACGGGGGGGAAGTCCCGAACAACCGTGATATTTCGCATAATTGCGGGATAGGGCCACAGTTCAACGGGGCGCGGTGCCGAATGGAATGAGAAGTCGTTTTTATGTCGCGGAAAATCGCGGGAGACCGCGGATTTTCGTTTTTTGTGCGAAAGGGCAGCCAGCCTTCCTGAGATGGCGGATTCGCCATAAGTATAGTTTAATACGTAAGATCGGTAAGGTTGGGCAGCGGCAAGCGGTAATCGGTATTCGATTTGCGTAGCTAGGCACGTACGGAGCGTGTTTATAAGTTTGCAACAGATAAATATGTCTTATTTGGGGTGACTCAATGGTTGGAACAACATTGGAACTGCGGGGTTCGCCCTTTCTTCATGAGATCATTCAGGAAGTACCGGGGGGTGAGCGGATCGTCCGCTGCCTGCAATGTGGCACCTGCGGGGGGAGTTGTCCCAACGGTGCAGACATGCAATACACGCCCCGCACCATCTTTGCCATGATTGCTGCCAACCAGCGGGAGAAGGTCCTCAAGGCGAACACGATGTGGTTCTGTGTCTCCTGCTACTTCTGTGTCAGTCGGTGTCCGCAGAAGATCCCGATCACGGACATCATGTATGGGCTGAAGCGGATCGCTATCCGCGAACGCATGTACCAGGACACAGATGCCCCCGCGCTGGCCAAGACGTTCACCGACCTGCTGGACAAATACGGTCGGAGTTTCGAGCTAGGGTTGGCAAGCCGATACTATCTGTTCAATCGACCAATTGCGATGCTCAAAATGGGGCCGATGGGGCTCTCCATGTTTACCCGGGGACGCATGTCCCTTGTGCCGACCAAGATTAAGAATATCGAGCAGCTCCAGTCCATCATTCGTAAAGCTCGTGAGCTGGGAGGTACCCAACAGTGAAATATGCCTATTACCCCGGTTGTTCGTTAGAGTGTTCCAGTGCTGCGTACGACATGTCGGTGCGTGCCGTGGCCGATCTTTTGGGGATTGAGCTGCGGGAAATCGACGACTGGAATTGTTGCGGCGCAACAGAGTACTTTAGCCAGGACGAGTTGACGGCATGCGCCGTCATAGCTAGAAATCTCGCCCTTATTGAGCCGCAGCTCGACCAGGTGGTGGCCCCGTGTGCGGCCTGCTACTTGAACTTGAGGAAGGTCGATTCCTTGATGAAGGAAGACCCCGCCCTGGCCGACAAGATCAATCAGTGCTTGGCGGCGGGACGTCTGCACTATGATCCCGGTCGGGTCCGCGTCCGCCATCTTTTGGATTTGATCCACACGGATATTGGCGAGACGGCCATCAAAGATAAAGTCGTTCAGCCTCTCACGGGTTTGCGGGTGGCCTGTTACTACGGATGCCAGATTGTTCGCCCCTATGACGGGTTCGACAACCCCGAGCAGCCCGTCAAATTGGACGAGTTGATGACCTGGGTAGGAGCGGAAGTCGTCGATTTTCCGGTCAAGGCTCACTGCTGTGGCGGTCATATGACACAAATCAGCGAGCCGCAGGCCTTTGAACTGATTCGCCGACTGCTCCACAATGCGGCGGAGTATCGGGCGGACTTGATCCTGTGCATGTGCCCGATGTGCCAGCTTAACCTGGACGCTTACCAAAACCGCGTCAACAGTTTCTTTGGCACAAATTACCAAATTCCCATCATTTTCTTCACGCAGTTATTGGGAGTGGCTTTTGGTTTGGATTGGAAGAAGCTCGGTTTTGGCAAAGAGATTGTTCCGGCGGAGCCAGTGCTACGGAAGAAACTGACGGCCCCGGCGGCGACGGCGTGAGGTGTCGGGGGCGGCCCAGCGGGGCCGTGGTCGGTCAGCCGCTGCCTTTGGCTATTTGACTTGAGGTGATCCATCGAGTTGGGACCAGACAGATTATTTGAGGAGAGAGATCCCATGGCCGAACGCGTGGGCGTTTATGTTTGCCACTGTGGAAGTAATATCGCGGGGATGGTTGATGTGGAAGAGGTGGCCCGTTGGGCCGGGGCAAATCTTAAAGACGTCGTCGTTGCCCGCGATTACAAGTTCATGTGCTCGTCGCTTGGTCAGGCCATGATTGAGGAGGACATCAAGAAGGAAGGCCTGACGCGCGTGGTTGTGGCGGCTTGTTCCCCGCATTTGCACGAGAAGACGTTCCGTCGGGCATGCGAGAATGCGGGGCTCAATCCGTATCTGTGCCAAATGACGAACATCCGCGAGCACGTCTCCTGGGTTTCCAAAGATCGGGCCAAAGCCACGGAAAAGGCCCGGGCCTTGGTCGCCGCCGCCGTGGAACGCGTCAAACACCAAGCACCGCTGGAACCATTCTTTGTGAAGGTTAACCCGGCCACGCTCGTGATCGGTGGCGGCATCGCCGGTTTGCAGGCCACATTGGAATTGGCCGACGCGGGCTATCCAGTTTATCTCGTCGAACGAACACCCAGCATTGGCGGCCACATGGCGCAGTTCGACAAGACCTTTCCCACTTTGGACTGCTCGGCATGTATCTTGACGCCGAAGATGTCCGAGGCCGGACAGCATCCCAACGTGACGTTGTTCACCTATGCTGAGGTGGAGGAGGTGAGTGGCTCGGTGGGCCATTTCCGCGTCAAAATCCGCAAGAAAGCCCGCTATGTGGAAGAGGACAAATGCACGGGCTGCGGGATTTGCGTGGAAAAATGCCCACGAAAGGTGGTGGATCACGATTTTGAGGCCGGCTTAGGATACCGCAAGGCGATCTACACGCCGTTCCCCCAAGCCGTTCCGAGAATCCCCGTCATTGACGTGGAATCGTGTATTTGGTTTGAAAGGCAGAAATGCCGGGCCTGCGAAAAGCTCTGTCCCACGGGCGCCATCAACTTCGACCAAAAAGACGAAGAGATCACGCTCGATGTGGGTAATATTATCGTGGCAACCGGCTGGAAGATGTTCGACTGCAAGAAGATTCCGCAGTATGGTTACGGACGTCTGGCGAACGTCTTCACGGCCTTGGAATTCGAGCGGATGTGTAATGCGGCCGGGCCGACGGGCGGGAAGATCGTCTTGCGAGACGGCAAGACCGAGCCACAATCGGTGGCCATTATCCACTGTGTGGGCAGCCGGGATTCCAACCATAACGAGTATTGCTCCGGCATCTGCTGCATGGCGGCCCTGAAGTTTGGACACCTGGTCCTGGAGAAGACGAAGGCCGAGGTGTATTCTTTTTACATCGACATGCGGACCAACCAGAAAGGTTACGAAGAGTTCTACCATCGCCTTTTAGAGGAAGGGATGCACTTTGTCCGTGGTAAAGTGGCTGAGGTCACCGATGCAGCCCGGCGTCCCGAGGAGGCCGGAAAGCTCATCATCCAGGTCGAAGACACCTTGATGGGCAAGCAGCGGCGAATCCCCGTGGATATGGTAATCCTTATGGGGGCCTTGGAGCCGCAGGCCGATGCCAAGGAGCTGGGACTGAAACTCGGCATCTCGTGCAGCATGGCGGGATGGTACACAGAACGGCATCCCAAGTTGGACCCGGTGGCCACCATGACGGACGGCATTTTTGTGGCCGGTGTCTGCCAGGGCCCCAAGGATATTCCGGCCTCCGTGGCCCAAGGGGCTGCTGCCGCCGCCCGGGTGATGGCCATGATCACCAAGGGCGATGTCATGATCGAGCCGGTGGTGGCCTCGATTATCGAAGAAAAGTGCTCGGGATGCCGGATCTGCAACAATCTTTGTCCCTACAACGCCATCGAATATGACGCGGAAAAGCAGGTCAGCCGGGTTATCACGGCGATGTGCAAAGGTTGCGGGACATGTGTCGCCGCCTGCCCGGCAGGTGCCATCACTGGCGCTCACTTTAGCAACGAACAAGTTTTCGCGGAAATCGAAGGGATTTTGTGGGATGCCGTTCATGGGAATGGTGGGGCCGGCGTGAAGGAGGGCCAGCCCGTTTCCGCATGACGGTCATCCACCGTGTGTCGCGATTTGGGGAACGTCAATCGGACGACCAATTCCAACTGCGGTGCTTTGAGCGGTTGATTGCGAATAGGACTGAGCTATGGCAAATGACACGTTTGAACCCAAAATTGTCGGGTTTCTTTGCAACTGGTGCTCGTACCGAGCAGCGGACCTGGCCGGCACAGCCCGCATCAAGTATTCGCCGAACGTGCGGATTATCCGGGTGATGTGCAGCGGTCGGGTTGATCCCACCTTTGTCCTGAAGGCACTTGCCCTAGGGGCCGATGGCGTGATGATCGCTGGTTGCCACCCGGGAGAATGCCACTATATCGAACAGAATTACAAGGCGATGCGGCGGTATTACATGCTCAAGCACATGCTGCGGGCACTTGGTTTGGAGGAAGACCGGATTCGCCTGGTCTGGGCGTCGGCCGCCGAGGGACAGCAATTGGCTGAGCATATCGACAAGTTCGTGGAAGACGTTCGCAAGCTCGGTCCCCTCAACTGGCCGGCCAATTGGCAGGAGAACGGTGAACGACTGCACGCCGTCGAGGCCATCGCCAAGGAACATGAAGAATCGCTGGAGGTCCTTCCATGAGTGAGACACAAGGCAAAGGAAAACTGGCGCTGTATTGGGCTGCATCGTGCGGCGGCTGCGAGATCGCTGTCCTGGCGATCGACGAAAAGATTCTGGAAGTTGCGAAGCACTTCGATATCGTGTTCTGGCCTTGTGCGACTGACGGCAAGGTCCGCGATGTGGAAAAGATGGAGGATGGGTCCATTGACGTGTGCCTCTTCAATGGAGGCATTCGGACCAGTGAACAAGAGTACATGGCCCGCTTGCTGCGGCGGAAGTCCAAGGTCCTGGTGGCCTTTGGCTCGTGCGCCACGGAAGGTTGTATCCCGGGGCTGGCCAATCTCAGTAATCGGGAAGAGATTTTCGAAACGGTGTACGAAGAAACGCCTTCCACCGAGAATCCGCAGCACATTGTTCCCCAGCATGAGACGGAAGTCCCGGAAGGGAAGCTCTATTTGCCGGTCTTCTATGACACAGTCTTTACGTTGGATCAGGTTGTGCCGGTGGATTACTACCTCCCCGGTTGCCCACCAGAGGCGGAACGGATTTGGGACGCGATTGTGGCCATCTTGGAAGGAAAGCTCCCGCCGAAGGGGTCCGTGATTGGGGCCAACACCACCGTGTGCGATGAGTGTCCCCGGAAGCGGACGGAAAAGAAGATCAAGAAGTTCTACCGAACGTGGGAAATCATTCCGGACGAGGAAACGTGCCTCTTGGAGCAGGGGATTATCTGTTGTGGTGTTGCCACGCGGGCGGGTTGCGGGGCACGCTGTCCACGTGTTAATTCGCCGTGCATTGGGTGCTATGGACCGAACACGGATGTCATTGATTACGGCGCACGTCTGATGGCGGCCTTGGCATCGGTTATTGATTCTAACGACCCCCAGGAGATCGAGAAGATCATTCAAGATGGTATCCCTGATCCCGTGGGGACTTTCTACCGCTTCAGTTTGGCGCATAGTTTGTTACGGCGTAAACGAAAGCTCATCGCCGCCGCCGCGGGAGGCAAGTAACGTCAATTTGATCAATAACACTCGGTACGATCCTTATTGAAGGCGACTTGAGGGAACTATGAAACGCGTGACGATCGATCCCATCACCCGGTTGGAAGGTCACGGAAAGATCGAGATCTTTCTGAATGACCAAGGCGAGGTGGCCAACGCGTATTTGCAGATTCCGGAATTGCGGGGATTTGAACGGTTTTGCGTAGGTCGGCCAGTGGAAGAGATGCCCAACCTGACGGCCCGGATTTGCGGCGTCTGTCCGGAAGCCCACCACATGGCCGCCACCAAGGCCCTGGATGCGGTGTTCCACGTTGATCCTCCGGCCACGGCCAAGAAACTTCGCGAGTTGTTTTACAGCATCTTTTTCGCCACCGACCACACGACCCACTTTTACGCTTTGGGTGGTCCCGATTTCGTTGTTGGGCCAGATGCCCCCAAGGCCGAACGAAACATCCTTGGCGTGATTAACAAGGTAGGCTTGGAAATCGGTGGTCAGGTCATCAAGATGCGGCATGTTGGCCATAACCTCATCCAGTTGATGGGCGGTCGCCGCGTTCATCCCAACTGGGGCCTTCCCGGTGGTGTCAGCCGAGGGATCACAGAAGAGGAACGACGTGAGATCGAGGCCGCCGGACGTGAAGCCGTCGAGTTCGCCAAGTTCAGCCTCCAGCTCTTCGATAAGATCGTGCTGAAAAATAGTGAGTACGTCGCCCTCATCACGGGCGATGTTTATGTTCAAAAGACCTACTACATGGGCACCGTAGATGCCAATAACCACGTGAATTTTTATGACGGCATGATTCGCGTGGTCGGGCCGGACGGGAAGGAACACGCCAAGTATCATCCCAAAGATTATCGAGACTATGTGGCCGAGCGCGTCGAGCCTTGGAGCTATTTGAAGTTCCCGTACCTCAAGAAGGTCGGTTGGAAGGGCTTCGTCGATGGTCCAGATTCCGGTGTCTATCAGGCCACACCGCTGTCACGGCTTAACGCTTCCGATGGCATGGCCACTCCTCTGGCTCAGAAGGAATGGCAGCGGTTTTACGAAGTGCTTGGTGGTCGTCCGGTGCATCATACGCTGGCCACGCACTGGGCCCGCTTGATCGAATTGCTGTACGCCACCGAGCGTTGGGTGGAATTGGCCTCCGATCCAAGCATCACGGGGAAGGATTTCCGCGTACTGCCAAAAGAAAAGCCCACCGAAGGCGTCGGGTGTGTGGAGGCCCCTCGCGGTACCCTTACCCATCACTATGTGACCGATGAGCGTGGCCTGGTGGTCAAAGCAAACCTGATTGTCGGGACGACCAACAACAATGCCTCCATCTGCATGGCAGTGCGCCGGGCGGCCCAAAAGCTCATCAAGGGTGGCCAGATCCGCGAAGGTTTGCTCAACCGCGTGGAGATGGCCTTCCGTTCCTATGACCCATGCTTCGGCTGTGCAACACATAGCCTGCCCGGCCAAATGCCGCTGGAAGTCGTCATCCGCAATTCTTCCGGCGAGGTGGTGGAGCGTCTAAGCCAGTATCTGGACTGACGGGGTATCACCCGGCATCATCCCACCGCTCCATGACGGAGTGTCCTTTAACCTGCGAGGGGATAAATGATCTCCTCGCTTTTTTTCTTTTTTGGGGGGCACATCTGGAAATGGTGATACGGTCCCGGAGATTTGGTCATTGACCGCCCTCGATGGGGAACGGACACTAATAAGAGGGGCATTCCCGGAGGTGGTACATGTCCGAATCGCAACCGCAAAGTCCTGACTCCTTTTTTGGGCCGCTCCTCGCAAAGATCACGTGTCCGCATTGCTGGCACCGCTTTGCCACTCCTGACACGTTATGGATTTCCGAACATCCAGATTTGATTGGGGATCGCCTGCTTGGCCCTTACATCCCACAACGGTTTCTTCCCAATCGTTTCACACCCCAGGGAAAGGCCATTGACAGCCGGGGGATGGAGACCTCGCGACTTGCTTGTCCCAACTGCCATTTGGAAATCCCCCGAGGGGCGTATCACCTGCGGTCGCTGTTTTTGTCGGTCTTGGGGGCACCAGCTTCGGGCAAATCCTATTTCCTCACCAGTATGGTGTGGCGCCTGCGGAGAGTGTTGCCTGAAGAGTTCGCCGTGACCTTTACCGATCTGGATGCCATTCATAATCAACGGCTTCAGGAATATGAAAACGCCCTGTTTTTGAACGAGGATGAAGATCACCCGGTAGAACTGCCCAAGACGGAAACAACGGGCGACTTGTACAATACGGTCCTCTTTGAGGATTCGCCGATCCAATATATCAAGCCGTTTCTCTTTGCCGTGCAACCCATGGGAAGGCATCCGCGAGTGAAGGCCCGGTCGCAGATCAGCCGCATGCTGGTCATTTACGACAATGCGGGCGAGAGTTTCCTTCCCGGCGGGGACTCCGCCCAAAACCCCGTGACGCGACATCTTGCCCTTTCCGCCGCGTGGTTCTTTGTCTTTGATCCCACCCAGGATTTACGTTTTCGCAAGGAAGTGAGCCAGTTTTCAAATGATCCCCAGGTTCGGCCGGATGGGCCGCGGGGACGCAGTGTGACTCAGCGACAAGAGGCGGTCCTCCACGAAGCGTGGAGCCGTGTCCTGCAACATAGGGATAGCCAATCCAGTACCCGCGCCATCCCCTTGATCGTCGTCTGTGCCAAGGCCGACTGTTGGGGACCACTTATTCCCGGCTGGCCGTTGCCTTCGCCGTACCGACGGAGCACCCAGGGGGTGGCCGGTGTCGATATGGATGTACTGGCTGATGTGTCCAATAAGGTGCGGGAACTTCTTAACCGTCTTTCACCGGAAATTGTCACCGCCGCGGAGTCGCTGACATCCGATGTCATTTATCTGCCCGTCAGTGCCACAGGGTGTTCACCCGAAACGGATGAGAACGGCCAGATCGTGGGGTTTTTGCCCAAGAAGCTCAATCCCATCTGGGTGGAAGTTCCCCTGATCTACTTTATGGTTCGCTGGCTGCCCACGCTTGTATTTCGTTTGCGAGGCGTTTACGGACGTCGGGCTTTGCAGCCTGACGACATTTTTCAGCAGTGAGTGTCGTGAGCCAGGAGTGACATGAGAAAGAGGCAATAGAGCACCGATCTCTGAAAGGCCACTTAAGCGCAGAAGCCCCTGAGGAGGTTCATTATCATGGCGTGGGAACTGAGCATCACCTCAGCGCCGCGTGGTTTGCACCCGGGCCGCGCCGGATTTTGTCCTGTGGCGCATACGCAGGGGATGCCACCTCAACTGATCGAACGGCTGGAGAAGATCAGCGGCTACCGTCACCTGGAGATCGGTGCGGGCAATGAATCGCGCAATCCTGTCGTTTATGGTCACACGGTCCTCCGTCTTGGCCGCGAGACGTTTCATGTCCTTTCGCGGATTTGCGATGCGGGACGCGATTATTCGGGACGTTCCAACCGCTTTGCCTACCACCTGGTTCTCAAACCGCAGGAGTTGGTCCCCGCCGGCCCGGCCGAACTCCTTCAGAGGCCGGAACTGATGCTCGACAAGTGGGACGGCCAGCTCCGTGTGATCCCCACGGAGAAGGAAATCCCAAAAATCACCTCTGAACCCCGCCCTTGCGAACTGTGGCAAAAGGTTTTGGGCGATGCCGGCTGGGCGGGGGTCCTCGCCCAAAGGTTTCTCCAGGCCCCTCAAGAGACGATCTATTTCGTGTATCCGCTCCAGATCGATATGCTGAAACTGTTTCAGGAAGTTATTGCCCTGCTGCCGGAATCGCTCCGCTGGAAAGTGACGTTTTCGACATATTACCAGGGGCTGGGAGAGGTCGTCACCTGCCGATGGCGGGCAATTCCCGAGATCGCCTCCGAGTACGCGGCCATCATGAAACAACAGGGTCCTCAGGCGTGGGACCTGCGGAGCAAACGGGGACCCGCCCCGGCGACTAGCGAAGCCGATGCGGCCCGCGAAGGTCGCTTGATCGAGTTGCCAACGCCGACCAAGGTG
>JAKPII010000356.1 GCA_029549885.1 Planctomycetota bacterium | reverse complement strand
TTGCCCAGGCTCCAGGCGCTGGATATTAGTCGCACCCGGGCCACAAACGCATGCCTGCGTGGCCTTGCGTCGATGCCGACGTTAAAGATCGTCCTCGTGGAGGGCACTAGCATAAGCCCCTCAGCACCGGGGTTTGTTGGTGTTTGTGACACTGACGGATCTGTGTGGTACCCGAATGAAGCACGCCGAAAGGAGATCGAGGAGTACTCGGAACCCGACGACGGTTCTGGTGACGAGACAGGGAACCCCAGGTGACCTGCCACCCGGCGACAATGGAGGCGGAATGTGGTCTTGGAAGGAAACCTATGACGAGGGATGGGCTCGTGGTACCGTGAGTATGGCATACGACTTCCGCGACTATCACAGGGCCGGCCCGGAACCGGCAGCCGAGGCGGTGGAGAAGTTCTTTGGGAGGACGTTCACGCGGAAAGCCAATAACACGCTATACCTGGGAGGGTGGCAAATTTGTTCCTGGGACTTCACCATGACGGCTACCTTCGACATGCGGAACGCATGGCGAAACGACTGGGTGCCGTTGAACGGGGCCAAAGTGACCTTTGGCGCCGTCAATCATACGTGGCAAACAAGTCTATTCGCCTACATAGTCGGTAGCGGCGGGGTTACCGTTTGGCTTGCGAGCAACGAGGACAACGACGCGCTCTACGGATTCGGCAGCTTCCTATTCCCCAACCGAGGCGTTGCGCCACCTGTCGGCTATTGGGCATTTGGCGCGTTCCATGCTATCTCACACGAGACGTGGACGGAAAGCTGGAAGTCCGGCCAGGCAAAGCCGACGATGAGGTACGAGGGCGGCTATCAATGAATGACATGCCCTTAAAATTGAACAGGCGGCGATGGCCTTCCAAACGCCGGCTGCTGTGGAGCGTCGGCCGCGTGGCTGCGGGAGGATTGTGCATCTTTCTGACACTGCTCTACCTCGCCTGTCGGCAAGCGCGGATTGAGCAGGAAGTCGTTGCTGATCTCCTTTCCAAAAGTGCAGGTGGGCGCGCAAGCGTCGATTCGCTACCCACGTGGCGCAATCGTCTGTATGACCTGCTTGGCATCCCGAGGCCAGTGAGGTACCTCAACCTGAGGGGTAAGCAAATCACTGACGATGATCTTGCGAGGCTGAAATCCCTGCACAGGCTGGAGTTGCTTAGCCTAGATGAGTGTTCTATTACGGACAACGGCGTTCGAGAAATAGCCAAGGTGCCAACATTGAGATCCTTGAGTTTGGTTGCATGCCATGGCATAACCGACACGAGCTTCATTTATATTGGGAGAATGAGATCGCTCCAATATTTAGATATTTGCTGGTTTCCTCCCAAGATAACGGGCCGCAATATCGAGCACCTTTCGGCCCTCCCAAACCTCGGAACACTTCATCTCGTTGATTGCCCGGCGATGTCCGACGACGCGGTAGAGGCGTTGGCATCCCTGAAGCAGCTCGACACCCTCGACATTCGCGGAACGGCGATCAGTGAGGACGGGAGGAGGCGCCTCGAGATCGCCTTGCCCAACACCATAGTCCTTTCTTCAGACTTTTGACGCTGGAAACCTGCCGAGCGCGGCGCGCGGAACCAGTGCCGACCTGGAGCCGGCAGCCTCGAGCTTCACCGATTCACAGCCGCGTCGGACGGTGCCGGCAAGGGGCAAGTAGAAACCACAGGGGAACCACTGGCACGATTTTTGGGGTACGCCGATTGCCGCTCGGAATTCGCGGCTTGTAGTCCGCTTGCGATTTCCGGTTAAGCCATCCTGTCGTGTGTCGGGTTATCTCCGGACCCGGCGGGCCTTGGCCCTCACCCGGCTCACTGGCGCTCGCCGCCCTCTCCCAGAGGGAGAGGGGAGAGCGCGTCATTTGAGGCCATTGCTCCGGTTGACCATTCTGATTGACATTGCCACGGCGGATTTGGATGGCGACTTCGAATCTTCCTTGTTCTGTGAGGCGAGTGGAGGTTACTCTTCAAGATGAACCTAGGTTGCTCTTTGACGTGTACGCAGATTGCCCTGCACGGTGAACCGCAATCGTCCTTCTCGTCTAAGCTTTTCAGGGATTTTGGCCGATAGCTGCGTTCCCACGAAGTCTGTGAACTTGCTCTTTAACAGTTAATATAAGGCGACCGTAACTATCGGCATTTCCGCCCTCCGAAGTTGCCAGTCCAATACGTGGTGATCTATTTATGGTAGGTTCAGTCGCAACGGTCAGTTGCTTGCACGTCGGGCGGTTTTCCGCATAACAGGCTCTATGAAGGGTAGCGCTGACTGGCACCCCAGGCCAAGCCGTCCGCTTTCGGTTGTACTTTTATCGCTGTTCGGCGTGCGGGTACTACCAAGACTCCGAATCGCTACGTGTGCCGAATGCCCGTTCAACCCTTAAGCTCCACATGGCCCATGGGCTCGTAAATGGGACCTGTGGGATGAAGTTCGCTGGAAAAGATCACGACCTGGTCCACCACACTTGGGCCAAAGTCGGTATCCTCGTGTTCCCGCAACATGGCGACGAGGTGCTCAATGGCCCGGCCACTTTTTCTCACCCGACCAAGGGTTAGGTGGGCATGGAAGCGTCGGGCTTCACGGCGAAAGCCTAGGCCACTCAAGGCATCTTCCACCCTTTCGCTGAGGGCCGCCATTTCGCTGGCCCCCAGCTCCACACCTAACCAGATGACGTGAGGCCGACTGAGTGAGGGAAATGCCCCCGTACCCTTAATCTCGATGGAAAAGGGCTCAACATCGGCGAGCGACTGCTCGATGGCGCGGCACACGTGATAAACATCTTTATATTCCACATCGCCGAGAAATTTGATTGTCAGATGCATATTCTCTGGGGCCACCCAGGCTACATCCGCGCCCGATTGGCGAAGTTGCTTGATGAACTTGGCAGCTCGGTTACGGACGGCGTCATCAATTTCCACTGCCACAAATGTCCGCACCTTGTTTTTCATGGTACGTCTTCCCCTGAACCCATCCGCTACCTTTTCATATCTAGAACCTATCTCACAACCTCCACTCACCCGTTCGGCGGGAGACGGGTCGGGGGCGAGGAGCTCAAATCGCCCCCGGTTTTCTCAATCGATTCCGATGTTCGCTTGCCCTCACCCCAACCCTCTCCCGGAGGGAGAGGGGGAACTTTTGGGGATCGGCTTTTAATTCCTCTGGCCAGCGTGTCACGGAGCAGAGTTACACAATGGCCTTCATTCAGTACACCTATGCTGCAAACTCGACCTTAACTCGCTTTTTCAGAGCCTCTGAGCCTTTGACTAATTTTACCCGTTTCACACCAAAGTAATGAGCTTCCTCATAGTCCTTTCAAGACGTTGGCAACAGTTCCGCACAGTTGCTTAGCTTCTTCCTCAAGGGGTGCTTCTGCGATGATCCTGACGATCGGCTCGGTGTTACTAGGTCGGAGAAGCACCCATCGGTCAGGCCAGTCCAGCCTCAAACCGTCGAGACGGTCAGCCCGAGCGTCGCGAAATTGACGCATCACAGCATGATAGGCGGCCTCAAGTTTTTCTGTGGGAAACTCCACTTTTGTCTTGACAATCGCATAACGAGGCAGGTTGGCCGCCAATTCGGCAACGGTGCACCCCGTACTCGCCATAGCATCCAGGACGCACGCCATACCCACAAAGCTATCCCGAACTAGGACGACCCGCGGATCGATGGGACCTCCGTTACCCTCGCCACCGAAGACCGCATCGTGAGCAATCATGGCATCCACAACGTTGGCCTCGCCCACGGCGCTGCGGAAAAAAGGCACGCCGTATTTTTGTGCGATGTCCTGATTCATCCGGCTACTAGCGCAATTGGTGACCACCGGACCCTTGCGAGTCTTAAGACGATGATCGAGACACAAAGAGAGGGTGTATTCTTCGCCAAGGTATCGTCCGGACGCATCGATGATGGCTAGCCGATCTCCATCGGGATCCTGGCAGAACCCGATGTCGGCTTGGCATTGCCGTACGGCATCGCAGATACTCAGGAGATTCTCGGCGAGCGGTTCCGGCGGATGCTCAAAGGCCCCGTTGGGAATTTCACCGCGGGGCACCACTTCACAGCCAAGGGCTTCTAACAAGGGCAATCCAAGCACACTGCCGGCACCGTGATTTGAATCCAGGAGGACCCGGAAATGGCAAGCCCGGATGCGGTTAACATCGACGGTCTTAAGAATCGCATTCAAATGGGGAGTAACCGTATCGGGACAGATTTCACGAGTCCCGACGCGGGCCGCTCGTACCCATTCCAAACGCCCTTCGCGATAGCGTTTGATCACCTCTTGTCCGAGTGTGCTTGGAATGACACGGCCCTCGGAACTAAACAATTTTAGTCCGTTGTATTCGGGCGGATTGTGGCTTGCCGTGATTTGAATGCCACCCGCCGCCCGATAATGCTGCACCAAAACACCAACGGTAGGGGTGGCCGCAATGTTCGCATCCAGCACAGTACGGCCAGTGCCCAGCAGCCCTGCGAGCACCGCCGCATGGATCATGGTCCCGCTGGCCCGTCCATCGCGGGCGAGGACGATTGCCCCTGCCGGTGCAGTTGCAGCCCAAGCCGCGGCAAATCGCATGGCCACTTCTGGCGTGAGACTCTCGCCAATAATACCCCGCAAGCCAGAAACGCTGATAATCGGTTCTGCCATTGTGCAACCTCTTTCCCAAGGAACCGTGGACCTCAGAAGTCCATCTTACCCCGTCTTTTGGGGGTTGATCGCTTGTTACCCGCGGCTTTTGTCCCTACAATGCAAAGGTCGGATGATAGTACGTCCGGTCCGTTGCAGGAATTGGCGTTAGATGGTGAAGGTATTCGTAATTATTGCGATTTCGCGGGCCAGGACGAAGTACAATCGCAATCGTGATGGCGGAATCTTACACAAACTGGCGGTTCAGTGTACAGAGTGACCGCTGAGCAAATAGGCAAACAGGTAGTTTGGGTAGTTTGGGTTATTCCAAGGAGGTGGACACACAACCAGAATGATGCTGAGCAGTCTTGGGTAACAATTGGGTGCAATTGATCTCGCGTTTTCGAGCACGCTGAACACAGAGAAAGGTCCAACGATGGCTTGTTCAGGCCTTGTCCTCCGCGAGGGAAAAAGCCGGTTGGTCCGGCGTTCCGCAGGGTTATTCCTCGGCGAATCTCGCAGAAGGCATATCGCTTCCAGAAAAACACCCAGGTTGTTCGCTCGGTTTCCTCGAACAAGTCACCTCCAGGCGAAAGCGGGGCGCAAATGGAAGATCTCCATTTGTTTTCTTAGCTAGTTTCCGGGGTGGCGCTTCCCAGGCTGGACACACACGAGCAAAGGTTAGCGTCTCTTTGGACAGGTCCATCACTTTTCTTAAGTGGAAAAACTCTCGGAGGCAAAGGATGGTCGTGGAGTACGATGTCATCCGGGATAGTCTGGCGAGGCTGGAGGAGGCAGAACAGAACAATAGCGTCTCTCCCTCGGCAGCGCGGAACATTCGTCGGTGGCTGACGGAGGCTGAGTTTACCGAGTATGCCCCACAGATTGTGGAAATGATTCAAGCGGGGCGATGGCAAGAGCTGAATGACGTGTTTTGGCAGATTATCCCGTTCGGGACCGGCGGTCGGGGTCGCATGTTTCCTGTGGGGACGAACGCCATCAATGATCGCACGATCGGAGAGAGTGCTCAAGGCGTCGCCGACTATGTTCGCTCGGTCTTTGGGGAGAAGGCCCTCTCTTGTGTGATTGCCTACGATACCCGCCATCGTTCCCGGCATTTTGCCGAACTCTGCGCCGAAGTTATGGTAGCTTCTGGATTTACGGTGTTTTTCCTCGATGGATTTCGCAGCACGCCCGAGCTATCGTTCGCTGTACGGTATAAAAAATGTGACTGCGGAATCATGGTGACGGCCAGCCATAATCCGCCTTCTGATAATGCGGTGAAGGTCTATTGGAACACCGGTGGGCAGGTATTGCCTCCACACGACCAACGAATGATCGAGGCCGTCATGGGAGTTCGGGCGATCCGCCGGGTTCCCTTTGCCGAGGCGGTGAAGAATGGCCAGGTCGTTTTCTGCCAGGATGAGGTCGATGCTGCCTATTTTGAGGGCCTTCGGCGGCAATCGCATGAGGGTCCTCGCAATTTGAGCATCCTTTACTCGCCTTTGCATGGGGTAGGGACGACGGCGGTCCTGCCGGC
>JAKPII010000337.1 GCA_029549885.1 Planctomycetota bacterium | reverse complement strand
AGAAGGGCAAATCAAGACTGCCCGCCACGTGTCCGTTGGCGGGGCAGCTTTTTTGCTTTTTGCCGAAGGCCTTCTGTCGCTTGCTCATTGTGCGGAAGAATCGCTCGCGCACGAGTTCAAAATTTGCTTCAGGTAACGCCCTGTGTGACTACGTTCGACTTTGGCAATTTCCTCGGGTGGACCTACGGCAACGATCTCCCCACCGGCTCGCCCCCCTTCGGGCCCCAGATCGATAATCCAATCGGCGGACTTGATGACGTCCAAGTGATGCTCCACAACGATGACCGTATTTCCGGCATCAACAAGCCTGTGGATGACCATCAACAGGCGCTGAATATCCTGAAAATGCAGGCCCGTCGTCGGTTCATCCATGACATAAACCGTCCGCCCATGCTGGACCCGCCCTAATTCGGTCCCCAATTTGATACGTTGGGCCTCTCCACCGGAGAGGGTGTGAGCGGGTTGTCCAAGCCGCAAGTATCCCAGCCCGACGTCGTCAAGCGACGAAAGCAGGCGGCTAATGGATGGAAAGTTCTCGAAAAACTGCCGAGCTTCGCTGACCGACATCTCCAGGACATCAGCAATCGTCTTCTCGCGGTATCGCACCTCCAGCGTCTGCTGATTGAAACGCCGACCGAGGCATCGTGGGCAGATGGTGTACATATCTGGCAAGAAATCCATTTCAATTCTTCGCACACCCAATCCTTCGCAGAGTTCGCATCGTCCCCCAGGTGTGTTGAAGCTGAAACGGGATGGGCCGAATCCAAGTCGCCTGGCCTCGCGGGTCTCTGCAAACACCTTACGAATCTCGTCAAAAACGCCGCTGTAAGTGGCAGGGTTACTCCTCGGGGATCGCCCAATCGGTGTTTGATCGATTTCCACCACTCGATCGATGTGCTTCAGACCCCGCAACCTGGAATAAGGTCCCGGGCTGGCTGGCAGTTTCATCACTTCTTTCTTCAAAGCCGGGACAAGTGTTTGAGCGAGGAGGGAACTTTTCCCAGATCCGCTCACTCCCGTCACGCAAATAAAGGTTCCCAACGGAAATTCGACGTTGATGTTTTTTAGGTTATTTGTGGCGGCCCCCTCAATCACCAACCACCGTGAACGTTTGGGAGTTCGGCGGCTTCGCGGAAATTCAATTCGCTCACGCCCAGACAGATACCGGCCTGTGGGAGACGAAATCTCGCGCTCTACATCGGCGACTGTGCCCTGGGCGACAATTTGCCCACCTTGCTCACCAGCTCCGGGGCCAATGTCGATGAGCCAATCCGCAGCGCGAATCACAGCCTCGTCGTGCTCGACCACAATCACCGTGTTATGGTGATCGACAAGTTCACGCAAGGTACTAATCAGTCGCGCATTATCTCGTGGATGTAAGCCAATGGAGAGCTCATCAAGGACGTAACACACATTCGTCAAGGCCGCCCCTAATCCGGAGGCCAATCGTACGCGTTGAAACTCGCCGCCGCTCAGCGTATCAATCGGCCGATTGAGCGAGAGATACCCGAGTCCCACTTGTTTCAAGAATCCCAGCCGCGACTGCACTTCCCGTAAGATCGGCTCCGCAACCATCTGTTCAAGCGGGGAGAAGGCCAATTGGGCCAAATAGCTTTGGAGGTCATCGACGTTCATTGCCGACAATTGATGAAGCGGCAGACCGGCCACAAGGACCGAGCGTCCGATGGGCCCCAGCCTTGCCCCCCCGCAGTCTGGGCAGGTCACCGGCTTACGGTAGGACGCCCAGGCACGCCGTTTTCGACCGTCGGCCAAGAGCTCATATTCCACTTCCAGCAGATGCAGAAGGCCCAAAAATCCCGACCGCCCGCTGTTTGCTGCTTCCGTCCGCGAAGCAGAGGTCTCGCCATCGGTCGGGTTCATAGCCCCTTGCATGTGGGACGGCTTTTGCCCGTAGATGAGCTGAATTTGGTACTCCTTAGGAATCTTTACCAGCGGCGTGTGCCAATCAAATTTCCCCATTTTCATGAGGCGGGCCAGCTTTTTTTCGTGATGCTTGAGCGACTCCCGCGGGTCAGTCCACAATTTGACGGCCCCGTTGCCCAACCCTTTGTTCCAATCCAACACTAAATCGGGATCGAATTGCTCAATCTCACCCAGCCCCTGGCAGCGGGCACATGCCCCGTAAGGGCTGTTGAAACTGAATGTTCGCGGTTCTAATTCGGGATAGCTTTCCCCACATTGAGCACAATGCCGAGTCGTGCTAAAAAAGCGATCGACCCACCTCGTTTCTCCTTGGGAATCGCACTCTTCGTGGCACACGATCAACACGCCCTGCCCCAACTTGAGGGCTAGATGGATTGATTCCATAAGTCGAGAGTCGATCCCAGCACGGACAATGACTCGGTCGATGACCGCCTCGATGGAGTGGCTTGCACCGGCATCTAGCAAGGGAGGGTCTTCGACATCGACGATCGCTCCGTCCACCCTTGCCCGCGGAAAACCAAGCTTCTGAATGTGACGAAATACCTCTTTGTGTTCCCCTCTCTTTTGGAAAACAAACGGGGCCAAGATCATCACACGCGTTCCTTCCGGTAGGCGCATCAATTCCGTCGCGATGTTTTCCGGGGATTGTGAGCCAAGGGGAACAGCGCAATGGGGGCAGTGGAGGACCCCGACCTTTGCGTACAGAAGCCGCAAAAAGTCATACACCTCCGTAATCGTTCCCACCGTACTGCGCGGCTGGCTAGCCCCTGCCCACTGGGCGATGGCAACAACCGGGGGAAGCCCTTCGATCAGATCAACATCAGGCTGTGGTAACTGTAAGCAAAACTGCCGAAGATATGGCGACAATGTTTCGAGATATGCCCGCTGGGCCTCGGCGAAGATGGTGTCAAACGCTAAGGAGCTTTTTCCTGAACCACTTGGCCCGCTGAGCACCACCAGACGTTCATGAGGAATATCGACGTCGATATTCTTCAGATTATGGACCCGCGCCCCACGGATGCGAATGGCGGATGGGCTTGGAATACTGATTTGTGGTTGCGTATTCACCGGTTTTACGAATGCGACTATTCCCGTTGCCCTATTACCTTGTATTCGCCAGGTTCACTTCCAGGATGGCAGCTTGGAGATGTGATTTTCACCAATCCATGGTGTTAAAACAGCGCCATGGTCAGCCGTCGGCGGTATTCAGCCGTCAAAGGGTGTTCATTCCCCAGCAGACTGAAGACCTGAATCATTAATTTTCGGGCATCATCGCGCAACTCGCCTTGAGCCGCCTGAACAACAGCCAGCGCCTCGTCTAGGGCCTCTTGATAATGCTGACGGGAGGCCAGTGCCTTAGCCAACTGAAGACGCAAGGCGTGATTGCTAGGATCGCTTGCCACTTGCCTTTGGAGTTCTGCAATTTCGTCAGTTGAACTTGTCGATTCCGCAAATTCGACGGATGCGCGCAGCCGTTCGATCTCTTCACCGCTTACGCCCATATCACTCAACTCTTGCAGGATCGTCTTGAGCTCCTCGAACTGGCGGCGCCCGGCGAAGAGTTTGGCTAGACCGAGACGGGCAGGGATACTTTTTGGATTTTCGGCCAGGGCCTGGCGATATAACTCCTCTGCTCGGTGTGGGTCTTGCTCGGCAAGGCTATCGGCCTGGGCCACCAACTGTTCATCTCTTTGCGGTAAAACCCCATCGATCCAAGCCCGCAGATCAGTCTCAGGCAGCGCACCCATAAAATGGTCGACGATCCTCCCGTCCCGCACAGCAAACACAGCGGGAATCCCTTGAACCCCAAATGCGGCAGCCAGGTCGGGGCACTCATCCGTATTGACTTTCGCCAGGATAAACGCCCCTTGTTTTTCTTTGGCGATCTTTTCCAGCAGGGGTCCCAGCATCCGGCAGGGCCCACACCACGGCGCCCAGAAATCGACCACCACCGGAACGTTTCGAGATTGATCGAGCACATCCCGCTGGAACGTCGCTGTCGTTACGGAAATCACCCACGGCTGCGCCGATTGCATTCTTTCACCTCATGCTTTTGCCGAATTCGGAGGTTCTGAGCAAATCGTGGACAGAATTAATCCAAGATCCTCTGACGGAGTCATAGATCAAGTTTATGGCAGCCGCAACGCCTGCGTAAAGGCCCGACGCCGGGCATGGACTCATCCCAAAAATGGGCGAAGATCGCCATGACGTCTCCTTGTCCGCCAAGCCACGCCAGACCACTTGCGGACCTGACAGTCTTTTGGTCAAAACCGTCCACGATCTATGAAGCTTTGCTACGTGGTATTATGGGTGGTTGGGATGCATCGATATCCCTCTCTCAAGATTCCCACAGCTCGGGAATCAAATGACGATGGCAAGACGTTATCTCAATGAGCGACTTGCGAGAATGGTCCTCTTGAAGAGTTCCCCATCACTCATGAAGCGTGCACACATTTCAGTGCTCCATTTGGCGGGCCGCCTCAATCCCGGCGGGATCGAAACCTGGCTCCTCCAGGTCTTGCAGGCCGCCATAGAGACGCATTTTCACATGGATGTGCTAGTTGTAACCGACCAGCCAGGTGAGCTGGATGACGCGATTCGACAAGCGGGAGCACGACTTTTCGTCACAAATCGGCCATTAAATCCGCTCGGCCAGTTGCATGACCTGCGAGCTATCCACCGGCAATGGGGCCCGTATGACATCATTCATTCCCATGTCCAACCTGGGGGGATTCAACTTCGGCTTGCCCAACACTGTGGTATCTCGATCCGCATCGCCCACTCCCATACAACCGAATTGCTCGCACCAGGGTTACGATTCCATCAAAAGATTGTCGCCCGTCTGACAAAATCATGGGTCAGGCGATACGCGACACACGGACTGGCCTGTAGCGAAAGGGCGGCGGAGACTCTTTTCGGAAAGAATTGGCGCGATGACCCACGTTGGCAAGTTCTGCACTATGGCATTGATCTTACACCCTTCCGCGAAAGAAGCGAACGGCCCGGTGAACTCCGACATTCTCTTGGCCTACCTGAGGACGCCTTTGTCATAGGCCATGTTGGACGGATGTCGCCCGAGAAGAACCATAAGTTCTTGCTGACGCTCGCCCAAGCCCTTGTGACACGGATGCCAGAGACCTACCTGGTCCTTGTTGGCGACGGTCCCGTTCGTCGCCAGGTGGAAAAATGGATTGAGCAAAAGGGCCTAACGGAGCGTGTTCGCCTCTTGGGCTCCCGGCGTGATGTCCCAGCCTTGATGATGAACCTCTTTGACTTGTTTCTATTTCCCTCCATTTACGAAGGGCTTCCCCTCGTCGTCATCGAAGCGCAGGCAGCCGGGCTGCCTATCGTCGCTTCCTCCGCGGTCCCCGAGGAGGCTATCGTGATCCCCCAACTTATCCGGCGACTTTCGCTCGATGAACCACTCACCGCCTGGGTGGAGGCTGTCACGGCAGCGACACAAAGTGCCCACGCGATCCCACGCGACCGTTGCCTCTCATTGATGGAGCGCAGCGATTTCAATATCGAAACGTGTACGAGAAAGTTGCTTCAGATTTATCAGGAAGCCGTGAGTAGCACTCGGCCGTTGAACTAACCCAGCGAACGTGACGACCGCACACGAACGAAGTCGGTCCCGCTGGTCACCGGCGCAAAAGCGCCCCATGATGAAAATGAGAATATCTCCGAAGGTCGAGAAGGGTAATTATGCCATGATCCACGAAATGAAGATTTTTAGTGGCCGGGCCAATGTTGAGCTGGCTCAAAAGGTGGCAGACTACGTCGGCCTGCCCCTTGGGCGGATTTCACTCGGCCGTTTCCCTGACGGGGAAATCTCGGTCAAGATCGAGGAGGATGTCCGCGGGCGGGATATCTTCATCGTGCAGCCGACTTGCCCCCCGGTTAACGAGAACCTTATGGAACTGCTTATCATGATCGATAGCTTCAAACGGGCAAGTGCGGCACGGATCACAGCGGTGATTCCTTATTTTGGGTATGCTAGGCAAGACAGGAAAGATGAAGGCCGTGTGCCCATCACGGCCAAACTAGTGGCCAATCTCATTACCCGCGCTGGGGCTGACCGCGTTTTGGCCATGGATTTGCACGCACCCCAATTGCAGGGGTTCTTCGACATTCCGGTTGACCACCTTTATGCGGCGCCCGTGTTAGACGCCTATTTTTTGAGCCTGGGAATTCCCCTCGAGGATATCGTGGTGGTTAGCCCGGATGAAGGGTCGATCAAGCGCACGCTTTTGCACGTCCCCGTTTTTGGGGGGAAATTGGCCATCGTCGATAAACGTCGGTCTGGGAATAGTACCTCAGCGGCTCACCTCATTGGCGAATCCGTCAAAGGAAAGGTCGCCCTCCTGTTTGATGACATGATCAGCACAGGCAGCTCCATTAGTACGGCCGCGCACATGGTGAAAAATGCGGGGGCTGCCAAGGTCTATTTGGCCGCGACCCACGCGGTATTCTGTGGACCAGCGGTTGAGCGGCTGGCAGCAGCGCCTGCGGAAGAAATCGTAGTTACAGACACCATCCCCCTGGACTCGAAACGCGTCCTCCCCAACTTGAAAGTGTTGACAGTTTCGGAGCTGTTGGGCGAGGCCGTCAAGCGGATCCACCGTCACGAATCCGTTAGCAAACTTTTTAAGTCGTATCGCTAGACAGTCAATATTTTCACGGCTATTGGCAACTCCAAACTGCTGTCGCAGCGAGGGAATTTGGTCACCTGCGAGAGCGGCCGGCTTTGCGGGACAGGAGACAAATCTCTTTGCCCACCACCCTTGAATTTTTCGGGAGATCATCCAAAATCAAGGTTTTGTCACGGCAGCAAACATAACACAGATCGCGTGACGAGGTCGGTGGTTTTCTTGACCGGCAACGTTCGACGACCCTCGCTCGGGTTAATGGTGTCGAAGGGTCGGAAGCGTCAGCATACGGAAACAGTTTGTCTTTTGTGCATTGGGTACACAGATGGCCGAACGAATTGTTGTGGAATTGCGACAGCCTGGCGGGAAGCGAAGCAATCGGCGTTTACGGGACGCAGGGAAGATCCCAGCAATCCTTTATGGTCACAAGTTGGAACCCGTTTGCTTGAGTGTGCCCGGGGATGCCCTCGCCGCGGCCGTTCGGCATGGAACGCGATTGATCCAGTTAGATGGGGCTGTCAAAGAGCAAGCCTACATTAAGGAACTTCAATGGGATGTCTGGGGGAAAGAGATCCTCCACGTGGATTTCACGCGGGTTTCGGCGCACGAGCGCATCCGCAGCGAGGTCCCCATCGAGCTCCGCGGCGAATCCCCCGGCGTGAAGCTGGGAGGGCGGCTTGCTCAGCATCTCCACAGCATTGAGATCGAGTGCGAAGTTGACAAGATTCCGGAAAAAATCTTTGTTAACATCAGCCATTTGAATATCGGCGATTCGATCACCGTCAAAGACCTCTCGGTTCCGCAAGGGACCAAGATCTTGGCCGACCCGGACGAAATCGTGGTGGTCTGCCATCCGCCCGCCGGTGAGGTGGAAGAAGAAGCCGCACCAGAGGTACCGGGACCTGCTGAACCTGAGGTCATCGGCCGAAAGAAGGCTGAGGCGGAAGAATCGGAGGAGTGAGTATTCTTTGACCAGTCGGAGGTGGCAACGGCGTGGTCGTTGCTTGGAAACTGATGTGGCGATGGCTGTTTTCAGGCCGAGGCCAAGCCGAGGAGCAACCTCCGATGAAATTGGTCGTGGGGCTCGGCAATCCTGGACGACAGTACGTGGGAACTCGGCACAATGTCGGTTACGAGGTCCTAGCCGAGTTAGCGCGCCGCTGGGCCGCAGAAGTACGACCGCGTCGGCAGTTTTCCGGCGAAACGGTTGATGCTACGATAAATGGGATCAAGGTGCTTTTGCTCAGCCCCACGACGTATATGAACCGAAGTGGGACGAGCCTGCGGGCGGCTTGTGATTTTTATAAGCTCAAGCCGCAAGATGTCTTGGTGATTTGTGACGATATGAACCTTCCGTTGGGAAGGCTACGGGTGCGACCGCGAGGGTCCTCCGGGGGACACAAAGGTTTGGCGGATATCATCCGCGCGATGGGAACGGAAGAGATTCCGCGACTACGCGTCGGCATCGGCAAGCCGCCTCCCGGACAGGATTCCGTTCGGTTCGTCCTTTCCGTATTCGGAAAGGAGGAAGAGGCCGTCATCCGTGAGGCCTATCGAAAGGCGGCGGATGCCGTGGAAACATGGGTCACCGAAGGAATAGACGTTTGCATGACACGGTTCAACGGTGGGAATTGAGCTTCTGAGTTGGAAATAAAAAAAGCGCTGTCCTGGCAAGATACAAAAATCGAAGCGGTATTTGGTGGAAGGAGCGTTCATTTGGCACAGAACTTTTACGAAGGCCTGTATATCCTCGATTCCAACAGGTTTGCCCGTGATCCTGACGGGGTTGTCCAACAGATTACGGACGCACTTACCGGCTGCGGCGCAGAAATCCTGGTGAGCCGGCTGTGGGAAGAGCGGCGCTTGGCTTACCCGATCAAGAAACAGCGCCGAGGGACGTATTGGTTGATCTACTTCAAGATGGAAAGCACTCGCTTGGGGGAGGTTAATCGCCGCCTGCAACTGGTTTCAGATATCTTACGGTTCATGCATATCAAGATTGATCCACGGATTATCGATGTGCTGGTGGAACACGCCCGCGGTGGCTTAGCAATGACACGTCCGTCGGCTGATGCGACAGTGGATGTTGAGGATTTGGACGAGGAAATTGATTCCGAGGTCGAAGACCTAGATGCTGTTGAGGAGTGATCTTACTTCTCTGACAATCCGCGGCATATGCGGCGGATTTTGTGTGGGGAAGTGGGCACCCTGGCGATTCGAGTGAGGGGGGAACGGCCATGGCGAGCTTCAATCGCGTCATTTTGGTGGGAAACTTGACACGCGACCCTAATGTTCGATACACGCCCAGCGGCACCGCCGTTTGCGAAATTGGTTTGGCCGTCAATGAACGG
The DNA here is from genome assembly GCA_029549885.1 of Planctomycetota bacterium. Lineage (GTDB taxonomy): Bacteria > Planctomycetota > Planctomycetia > Pirellulales > Thermoguttaceae > Thermogutta. The sequence goes on along the minus strand of JAKPII010000337.1, from coordinate 5,869 downwards.
CGAAAAAACCAGAGTGGCGAATGGGTCGATGAGGTCGTTTACGTGGATGTGACACTCTGGGGACGGACTGCGGAAGTCGCTGGTGAATATCTCACCAAAGGCTCGCCACTACTGATTGAGGGGCGACTCCGCATGGACACGTGGGAAAAAGACGGCGAGAAACGGTCCAAATTGCGGGTCGTAGCCGAGAGAATGCAAATGCTGGGAACCCGGGGGGCGCAGAACGACAGCGGGGCGCGGCCTGGCGGCACTAAGCCCCCGGTGCCAGGCCCGGTTGAGGGTGTCTTGGATGAGACAGGTTTTCCGCCGGAGGATGATGTGCCATTTTGATGTTTCTCCGCGCGATATGAGCCTATAGCCTAAGCCTAAGAGAGTCTTTATTCTTCTTGAGAGGATCGATGATGGCGACCGGAAAAGGAACGAAGAAAAATCGTAAGCATGGCCTTCGTGGCCTTCCTCGAGGGCCCCATGGTGGTGTCCAGCTCCTTCTCGTCCAGAATGTAGAGCACTTAGGTAAGGCGGGGGATGTCGTCGAAGTCAAGCGCGGGTACGCCGTTAATTATTTGATCCCGCAAGGTCTCGCCACCATCGCGACTGAGCACCACAAACGCATGGTGGAAAAACACAAGGCCAAATTGCTTGAGATCGAACGTGCCCGCATCTCCACGATGAAGCAATTGGCCGAGAATATCTCGCAGATGAGCATCTCCATCGAGGCTAATGCCAACGAGGAAGGACACCTTTACGGGTCGGTCGGGGCGGACGACATTTCCCGGGCCCTTAAAGCCCAGAATATCAACATCAACCCCGACCAGGTTAAGCTTCAGGGACCGCTCAAGGAACTTGGGCTTTATACGGTCCAGATACACCTGGGACACGACATCTATGCGGATCTCAAGGTTTGGGTGGTTCCCATGGTAGGCGACACCCGTCCCGGTGTGTCCCGGTGAAATTTTTCATTGCGGCACCTGATTCATTGGTTAGAGTATTCCGCCCGTCACAACGACGGGCTTTTTTGTGCGCAAATTTGGCCTAAACACGCCTGCAAAGCCCTCCCCGGGTCTTGCATTCTCGGTACCGCATGCTAAGTTGTGGACTGTCGATGGACGAGGTTCATGTGGAGCTTCGCTCGGCGAGATCCTGAAGGTGCAGCGCTAACGCGCACTTCCCCCCGCGGAGTGCCGTATCTGACAAGACCCCAAGACGGCGAAAGAAACAAGGACTTTGACATGATCCTACAAGCCAAAAAGAAAATGGCAATCTCAGTGCTATGGGCGGTCCTCATCCTTTGCAGTACTCCCGTGCTTCTTGCGGAAGATGAAAGATGTCTTCCCTTTGTCTCGCCGGCACAAGTCGGCATGAAGGCCGAGGTCCTCGCCAAAATTCCCGTCCGTTTGCAGGAGTTTGTCGAGGCGCGCGAGATCGCAGGGGCCGTTACCCTTGTTGCGCGGAATGGCTCCATTGTCCATTGGGAAGCAGTGGGTTGGGCGGATATCGAGAAGCAGATTCCTATGCGAAAAGATACTCTTTTCCAAATCGCCTCGATGACCAAGCCAATCACGGCGACCGCTCTTATGGTATTGGTAGATCGGGGGAAGGTGGCCTTGGATGATCCTGTTTCGCGGTATTTGCCCGAGTTCAAGGAAATTACCGTCAAGGGGCAGCGGTTAACAAGACCTCTGACGATCAAGCATCTGCTAACCCACACCTCGGGACTCACAGGAAGCCAACGAACGGAGGCGACGCTTCAGGCCACGGTGGAGGCGATTGTCAAAGGGAACCTTGCTTTTCAACCGGGGGAGCGATGGAACTATAGTCCCGGTCTGAGTGTGTGCGGGCGGATTATCGAGGTCGTCTCCGGAATGCCCTACGAGCAATTCTTGGAAAAAGAAATCTTTCAGCCCTTGGAAATGGTAGATACCACGTTCGTTCCCAATGAACATCAGCGTGAGCGACTGGCCAAGGCCTATCAAAGGACGGCGGATGGTCAACTTCTGCCAGGTGGCGGCGCCTCTTGGCTCATCGAGGACGCAGGCGTTCGTGCCCCCAACCCGTCTGGGGGGCTGTTCTCAACGGCAGGTGACTTGGTGCGTTTTTACCAAATGATCCTTAACGGTGGGGAACTGTGTGGTCGGCGGATTCTCTCGCCCGAAGCGGTACGGCTTATGACGACGGTTCAAACCGATGACTTGCAGACGGGTTTTACCCCTGGCAACGGCGGGGGATTGGGCTGGTGTATTGTGCGGCAGCCTCAAGGGGTCACAGAAATGCTTTCACCTGGCACGTTCGGTCATGGCGGGGCCTTTGGGACGCAGGGATGGATCGACCCGCAGCGGCAGATGATCTTTATCTTGCTCGTCCAGCGAACCAATTTTCCCAACGCTGATGCTTCGGCCATCAGAGAAGCCTTTCAGCGCCTCGCAGTAGAGGCACTAGAGCTTTGACCCGTGGCACCTGCACCGAACGCAACTAAGAGTCTATCCCACAACCTCTCCTCGCCCGTTCGGCGGGAGAGGGGCCGGGGGTGAGGGTGGCTCGAATCGCTGCCGGTTTTCTCGATCGACTTTGACGATGGCTTGCCCTCACCCTAACCCTCTCCCAGAGGGAGAGGGAATTTGGGGATAGGCTCTAAGGTAAGCATTATCGTGCCGTTCGGCCCGCGAGGAAGAGACTCATCAAATACAAAGCGGCAGCGGCGATCACGATGGCCGACTCGGGATTGACCGGTGTTCCATACACCAGGATGCGTGGCACCGTGGTGAGAAAACAACTGAGAATCGTGGACCACACCATCATGGCCAGCATGCCGTTCACGAACCGAGCAACCGTTGCCGCAGGGAGGCTCAAAAGGGCTATGACCAAAATAAGGCCCACCATCGAGGTAAGACAGATGACCGTGAGCGCAACCACACTTAACAGGAGAAGATTGATGAACGTGACGGGGACTCCCTGCAGTCGAGCCTGCTCTTGATCGAGGCACACGGCGATGAATTGTTTGTGAAAGAGGAGCACAATGAGGATAATCACAACATCCAAGAAGCCGATCCACTGCAATTGACGCTGACTAACAAAGGCCAAATTGCCAAAGAGATAACTCATCAGTTCCCCTTGGTAACCTGGGGTGAACTTGACGAGCAAAAGCCCCACGGCCATCCCGATAGCCCATAAGGCCCCGATGATTGTGTCGCTTCTCTCGGCCCAGTATTCGTTGACTAGGCCAACCACAATAGCGGAGATGATCGCAACGGCCGTCGCCCCTTGAATGGGCTGAAGTGAACCACATAACTGCGGGAACTTGTGGGCGAGAAACACGCTCGCCCCAATTCCACCAACAGCAATATGGGCAATCGCCCCAGCCAGGAAAACGATCCGCTTCGTGATCACATATGGCCCGGTAATACCGCAGGCTAAACCGGCCAGAAGACCTGCCCAAAGGCCACTCCAAAGAAAGGGGTTGTCGGCCCAATCATGGAAGAAGTCAATCACTTTGCCCCTCCCGCGTCACTGACTCCGTCGATGATTGGCATCCGTGTTGGCACCCGGCGTCCCCCAAAGGACAAGAAGCCAGATGGCGAACCATGTGGACGTGTTCGCGATAGAAATCCGACATCGTTGCCTGGGTAATCTCGGAAACACGATGCACTGTGAGCCGCCGATTCAGGCAGGCCACGCGCTTGAGATGCGTCGAAACAAACCCGATGTCATGACTCACGACCACGATCGGGAGGCTTTCATTCAGTTGATGCAAAAGGTCCGTGAGATTTTGCTCAACATAGGGATCAATACCCGCAGTAGGCTCGTCAAGCAGGAGCAGTTTTGGCTCGGCAGCCAGGGCGCGGGCGATCAGGACCCGCTGCCGCTGTCCACCGGAGAGAGTCCCAATACGACGATGCGCCAGTGGCGCAACACCCGTCATTTCCAAGGCCACAAAGGCCGCTTCGCGATCTCGCTTCCCGTATCGAAAGCCCCACCGCGAACGGGCAATTCGACCCGCAAGAACGATGTCCAGCACCGTCGCTGTCACGGTGGCATCAATGCGGGCGTGTTGGGGGACATACCCAATTTGGTGACGTACCTCGCGCGGGGTTCTTCCGAACACCCTGACCCATCCCTTTTGCGGTTCCAAAAGGCCAAGGATGATCTTCAACAAGGTTGTCTTTCCCCCGCCGTTCGGCCCAATGATTCCCAAAAAATCGTCGGCGAACACCTTGAGGGAGACATCTTCTAAAACCCACTTCGTCGCCGAACCCGCCCCATTTTGTTGAGCATACGTGAAGCTTACCCCTTCCACCTGTACGACGATCTCCTCGCTCGCCGCTACTGATGGGTGGGGCGCAGATTCAGAACCCAACTTCTGATCGGAAGAAGGGTTTGATAACATTTCGACACCTTCTCAGGGCTGGCCCGTGCTAGGGGTTTCCGTGCGCGCTGCCCCATAAGTTTCACGATAGGCAGAGACGAGGAGATCTGCAACCTGCCGCAGTACGGTGGGGATCTCCTCTGTCAAAGGATCGGCAACGACCACTTGCAATCCTGCTACTTCGGCAATGGCCTCGGCCGCACGTGATGAGAATTGCGGCTGGACCAGAATCACCTTCAGCTTCGTCTGACGAGCCTTCCGCTGTAACTCGGTCATTTCGTGATCAGAAGGCTCCTTCCCTTGCACTTGAACTGCTTGCTGAATAAGGCCATAATCCTCGGCAAAACATTCCCACGCCGGATGAAAAACGAAAAACGTCTGACCGCGGAGAGGCTCGAGCTTTTGTGACAACTCGCGATCCAACTCCCGTAATTCTTCTTGTGTCTTCACCAGATTTTTCTGGTACTCAACGGCACCCGATGGATCAACACGACACAGGGCCTCGGCGATTTTCTCTGCTTGCCGGCTAAGGCGCCGGGGACTAAGCCAGACATGACGACCATGTTCATGCTCGTGCGGGTCGTCGCTGACATCTTGATGCTGTTCCTCCCCGCCGTGGTGGTCCGCATGGTCATGGTCATGGTCATCTTCCCCTTCTTCCCCGAGCGAGACCACACTTACACCACGGCTGCGGAGAACCGCTTGGCACCAAGGTGCCTTCTCAATGGGAAGCCCAATGGTAAAAAAAAGCCGGCAGCGGGCCAATCTCGCCGCATCGGCATCGGTTCCAAGATAGGTGTGCGGATCATTTTTGGCAGCTACCAAAACATGACACACCACGCGGTCACCCCCAATTTTTTCCACCAGCCATTTTTGAGGTGGGATCGTCACAGCTACCTCAACGTGTTGCCCATCCCTCAATGCCGAACGATTCCGGACACATCCCAGACATAGCCCGGAAAGAACAAGAAAAACGAGGGTGCATGTTTTCCATCTTGTGGCTATGGCACCAAATCGTGAGGGCTGCACGCTCGAGCTTCCTTCGATGTTATTGGTCCTCAGATTTCGGCACTCAATGATAAACCCACGCTCACCGATGGGTACATACCAATGGGAAAGCGGCACAGCCACATATCCGTAGCCGTCGCCTTCCGCCGTGGCGCTGCACCGGACGGTGAGCGATTTTCATATTCTACACGGTGGGCCAGAGGTCGTTCAAAAAGGAAAGCATCGAGTCACCCGCCACAATAGCGCACCACAATGGCGGCAACGGGGGGAGGACTTCGGTCGAATCCACTCCATGTTCGCAGAAATCCGCTCGTTTGCCCGATGACTAGGTGGAATCTGAACCCCGCTATGGGTATAAATTAGGGCAAAACACGGATCCTGGGCTAGTTGAAAGCATCCGCCCTCTTTATTTGATGGGCGGCAGACCGTTTCGGAAATCGCCGCATTTTACCCTAGGAGTAAGACCATGAACCACAACTCAAACGACCGCATTGATGGTTA
>JAKPII010000330.1 GCA_029549885.1 Planctomycetota bacterium | reverse complement strand
CAGGCTGCCCGCACGATGGAGGACGCCATCCAAGCGGATCCGGACTTCGAGACAGTCAGCCATGGGATTGAGGTGCAGGTCGCTGGCCCCAAGACTGCTGGCCCAGTTGATCAGTTGTTCCACAACGTGAACGGCAAAATCTGGATCATCGTCTCGACAAAGTGCTGCAATTTCGGAAAACTGTGCCAGTCTAGTTTCACTCATGGTGTCGCGTCCCCTGGTTTAGGCCAGTGTATTCACCGAGTTTCCACGCCCTGAGGGAGAGATTAAAATCAAGGTAAGTCCCGTTTGATCATAACCGACATGAAGGTTGAAGCCGAGAGGGTGGCTAGGGCGGCAAGGAAAGCAGATGATAGCGTCTTCTCGACTTCCCAGGCGAGGAGCAAAGGGCTCTTGGATTTCCAGGGGATTGTTATCACAGCACGCTGGGTCTAGGGGAACAGACTATGTCGGAATCTGAAGAGCCGCGGCCAGAGGATCTGCAGCAGCGATGTGAGGATGAAATTGATCGAAACGCCACCGACGCCGAGAATGTCATGGAATCGGCTGCGGACAGAAATTCCGAGGGTTCCGGGACCGAGATCCTCAAAAATGAGCTGGTCCCAATGGATCACGATGAGGAGAAGAGATCTGCTTTTTTGACAGGTGAGGAAATTCTAGCTCCGGAGGCTGTTGAGAAGGTTGAGGTCGCGGCGGCAGAGTCATCAGATGCCCCAGAAAATGACAGCGGCCTAGAGTTGCCCGAAGATGAGCTCCTCGATCTGCCGCGTTCGACGGATGCCCGTGTTATCTCTTGTACAGACACAGACGTGTCTTCGGCAGAGAGCGCGGACCAAACAGGGGAATTAGCACAGCAAGAAGCGTTGGAGGTCGAGACATCAGCTGTCTCCGAGCCGGCTGTCACAGAAATGACTGCCGAGGAACAGCCAGTCGCGGAAGGCCCTTCTGATCAGGAGGGCACCGGCGCCACCGAGGTGGTAACGACAGAGCCCGAAGCGGAATCAACGATTTTGATGGTGAGAGTACCAGGAGACGAGCGGTGGTTTCCCTTAAGCGAAGTCATTGTTCAAACTACGGGTGAACCCTTTGGTGAATCCGCGGCTCGCTGGATCAGTCGGCTCTATCGGCAATCATTGGAATCGACACCTGAGGGACCGGAGATGTCATCGGGGCCGTCAACCGCTGTGGGTGAGGTGGTCTTTCCCAGTATCACCACGGCCCCCGAACCAACGGATTACCGGGAACGACTGAAGAAGGCTGCGCCGAAAAAATCGATCGTTAAAGAGTTGCTAGGGATCGTGCTGGGGGGGATCGGAGGGCTCCTTATTGCGTATTACGCGCTTAACTGGTTCGGTGGACCGCGTTACGATTTTGCGAAGATACCCCTACCGGGACTTCACCACACGTACAAACATGCACCGCCGTGGCTTAAAGATTTGCTCGAAGGCAAGTATTGGACGACGAGCGGTGAGGATAGTAGTGCGGATGAACAAGTGGAACCGTGACGGACGTTTCAACGAAGACGGTCTATTTGCGGTAATGGCCGTTTGACTCAATTTGGGCGATTTTTTGCAAACGTCGAGCGTGGCGGCCGCCCTCAAATTCTGTTTGCAGCCATACGTCAATCAAGCGAATGGCCAGGAGTTCGCCAACCAGGTCCGCTGCAAGACATAATACGTTGAGATCATTGTGCCGGCGAGCGATCTCAACCATCAACTCGTCATGACACGGTGCCGCCCGTACCCCAGGGAACTTATTGGCCACGATCGCCATTCCAAGACCAGTTCCGCAGATGAGAAGGCCCCTTTCTCCTTCGCTGCCACTAATTCGCCGAGCAACTTCGGCGGCCACGTCGGGGTAATCCACCCCATTCTGGCTATCCACACCGACGTCGATAACCTCCTGCCCGAGGCGACTGAGATAGGCAATCACCTTGTGTCGCAAGGTGGAACCTCGATGGTCGCTCCCGACGACGATTCGCATGGTCTGCCTATCTCCCGACGCTTATGTTACACTTGTGTCCTCGCCCCATTCTGCCGCTCTTGGCGAGCAAAACTCCAAGAGACGGATAACCGCAGCCATTTATCCTGTTTTTTCCACGATCAATTCTAGACCCCAGCTTAACCTTCCACTATATTCTCAATTCCGTCATCTTCCAAGAATGGTCAACACTTCTGCGAATCACGTAAACGGTACAGCCTTCCCAAATGAAATGATAGCGTGATCTCAAGTATTACCTGACATTTGCCGTACGTTGATGGTTCGCTTTTGCCAGCCAATCGAAGTTCTTTCGCGGAGTTGTGACTGCCCTCCGTTCAGGCTGTAACGGTGATAAGGATTACAACGATTATGCTGTGGCTCCAAGGAAAAGACTGAAAATATAAATCAGCAGCGCGGGACTGTGCACGGTGTGATGATGGCCCTTTTACCTATCTACTCAGTTTTACTTACCTGGGTAAGATTGGCGAATACAAGCGATCGCCTACGTGCTTCACGGGTTCATGCACAACGAATCCTGCTTGTGTCTTTCCCGAAGATTGTGATGAGCGTGCTACACATCAACACGCCCTTTCCACACGGAAATGTTTCCTCAAAGCATAACCGGCACGCGCCGAGCTAGGGGAGAAATCCGTTCTAACGGTAGTTCGTTCCCGATGATTTCTACAACAGCCAAATGCCCCGTGGAACATCCCAGTTGGTCTGTTCTAAAGCGGCTCCGTCAAGTTCGCGTTAACCCTCTTTATGAAAAGGTAGGTAAAATAGCGAAGAGTGAACGCAAAAACGCGGCTCCCACACATGCCCTCCGGACTGACCCCGACGGGATTTGAACAACCCCAAGAAATCCCGTGTTTTACCGCAGATTTCCAAATTGGTGGCCCCAAAAGTGGCCCTACCGAAGACAGGGAGTATAAGACCCCCGACATATCGCCAAGCGAGCTGGCCAGTCTCATCGAACGACTATTTACCACCTCGACTGACAATATCCCCGCGATACTCGATGAGTATAAGCCAGATGAGTTACGACTGATCCTAAGTGCCCTAGGGGTATCGGCGCGGGGTGCTCGGTTGAGGGTGGACCTTGTTCATCGAATCGTCACCGAGATTACCGTGCGGCGAACCCTTAGCGGCCTTCGCGATGGAGCAACCCCATGAGCACGAACTATCAGGAACACACCCCCCC
>JAKPII010000308.1 GCA_029549885.1 Planctomycetota bacterium | reverse complement strand
ATCGGCCGGCTTGGCCGTCCGATTGGAACCGGGGGCCAATGCCCTGGATACGGCCGATCGCGTGAAGAAACGCCTTGCCGAATTGAGTCACTATTTCCCGCCCGGTGTAAGGGTCGTCTATTCCTACGACACCACGCCTTTTATTCGGGTGGCCATCTTTGAGGTCGTCAAGACGCTTTTTGAAGCGGTTGGCCTGGTCTTTCTGGCGATGCTGCTCTTTCTGGGTAACTTGCGGGCGACGCTCATCCCGACAATCGCTGTGCCCGTGGTCCTCTTGGGAACGTTTGCTGTCCTCGGAGCCGCCGGCTTTTCCATCAATATGTTGACCATGTTTGCCATGGTCTTGGCAATCGGGCTGCTTGTCGATGACGCCATCGTTGTTGTGGAGAATGTGGAACGTATCATGAGGGAAGAGGGCCTTCCCCCGCGAGAGGCCACCATCAAGTCCATGGGTCAAATTACCAGTGCCCTGATTGGCATTGGTCTGGTCCTCTCCGCCGTCTTTGGGCCGATGGCCTTTTTCCCGGGATCGACGGGAATCATCTATCGGCAGTTTTCGGTCACGATTATTTCGGCCATGTTGCTTTCTGTGGTGGTGGCCCTTATTCTGACGCCGGTCCTCTGCGCATCGCTTCTTAAGCCGATTGCCAAAGGACATGAGCCGGGCGAGAGTGCCGTCTGGTTTTTGCGATGGTTCTTCGTGGGTTTTGATCGCATCTTCTTCTGGATTCGGGATCAGTATGTGAGGGTCGTCCATCATTCGATCCGCAAGAAAGTTCCCTATTTGGTGGGTTATGTGTTGATTCTGGTGTTGATCGTGGATCTCTTCTTGCGGTTGCCCACCGGCTTTATTCCCCAAGAGGACCAGGGCGTGCTGATGGCCCAAATTACCCTGCCCACGGGATCAACGTTAGAGCAGACACAGGCCGTGGCCGACAAGGTCCAGCAATACTTCCTGGAGAAAGAATCAGAAGGCGTGGTGTCGTGCATGACCATCGTGGGGAGTGGTTTTTCGGGGCGTGCCCAGAACAACAGCATGGTCTATGTGATGCTAAAGGACTGGCACCTCCGAGAGCGGAAGGACCTGCGGGCAAAGGCCATTGCCGATCGGGCCACGGCGGCTCTCTCCTCAATTCGGGAAGCTAGTATCTACGTCTTTCCGCCACCGCCGATCCGAGAACTGGGAAACGCCACGGGGTTTGATTTTGAACTGATCGACATGGGGGGGATTGGGCATGACGCCCTCATGGCCGCCCGCAATCAACTTCTGGAAATGGCTGCCCAGCATCCCGTTTTGCAGCGGGTCCGACCCAATGGCATGGAGGATGTTGCCCAGTACCGCGTCGATATTGATTGGGAACGGGCGGGGATTCTCGGCGTTCCCATTACCTCGATTCATAACACGATCTCGGCGGCCTTTGGGGGTTCGTACGTCAACGATTTCATCCAAGGTGGACGTGTCAAACGTGTCTATGTGCAAGCTGATGCACCTTACCGCATGCTCCCGGAGGATCTACAAAGACTGTACGTCCGCAATCAAGAAGGGAAGATGGTTCCCTTCGACTCCTTCGCGACCACGCGCTGGACAAGCGGCTCACCGCGATTAGAGCGATTCAACGGCTTTCCCGCTGTGAACATCTGGGGTGAACCGGCTCCCGGCCACAGTTCGGGCGAAGCCATGCGGGCCATGGAGGAACTCGTAGGAAAACTACCACCAGGGGTGGGCTTTGATTGGCGAGGTATTTCCTATCAAGAACGAATGGCCACCACACAGGCCCCCATTCTTTATGCCTTCTCTATCCTCGTGATTTTCCTTTGTGTGGCCGCCCTTTACGAGAGCTGGACGATCCCCTTCGTCAACTTGCTCATGCTGCCCTTGGGTGTCTTCGGTGCACTGACGGCGACGTATCTCCGCGGTCTGCCCAACGACGTCTATTTCCAGATTGGTTTCCTGACGACGATGGGTCTTTCCACGAAGAATGCTATCTTGATCATCCAGTTCGTCCGCGACCAGCTCCATCAGGGGCGTCCCCTCGTGGAGGCCACATTGACGGCCGCCCGAATCCGGTTTCGACCGGTGATTATGACCTCGCTGGCTTTCTTCTTCGGTACGCTTCCCCTGGCTGTGGCAACGGGCGCCGGGGCTGGCGCGATGAACGCCATTGGCACGGCCGTTACGGGCGGGATGGTTTCGGCCACCTTTATCGACTTGATTTTCATACCGATGTTCTTCGTGCTGATATCGCAACTTTTTGGGCGGAAGAGGTTTCACGCTTCCGAATCGGTGAAAAGAGAAGGCGGAGAAACCGCGGCTGACCCCACATCGGGGCCATGAAGCGGGACAATGCGACTGATCATGGCCGTGGGTCCTGAGGCGGTGATTTGACGGCGGTCAATCTCGGTGGATGTCGCGATCGCCGATGACAAATGACGCGGCCTTATCGACGTGGTGGGCCTCGATGTTGTCGGCACCTTCCAAGTCGGCCACGGTCAAGGCGACTTTGGCCAACCGATCGGTGCGACGGGTGGACATCCGGTTTTCTTCGACGATCTGCTTGAAACGTTCGAACCCGTTCGATGAGAATTGGCAGAAGTCCTGGATACGTCCGGCCGGAATGGCCGCATTATAAGGGATCGACGTCCCCGCAAAGCGACGCGTCTGGCGATCCCGCGCAGCCTGAACCAGTCGCTGCAAACGGGGAGTCTCTCCTTCTTGGGTTTTGGCGAGCTTTTCCTCGAGGCTCAAAGGCTCCATTTCCACCTGCATGTCGATGCGGTCAAGCAGCGGACCGCTGAGCTTAGCCCGGTAGGCCTTGACCTTTTCCCGCGAGCATGTGCACGTAGGACTGGGATAATAGCCACAGGGACAGGGGTTCATAGCGGCGACCAGTGTGAACCGGGCGGGGTAGGTGCCCCTGGCCTTGGCGCGAGAGATCGTGATCTCGCCCGTTTCCATGGGTTCCCGTAAGGCTTCCAAAGAATCGCGGCGAAATTCGGGAAGTTCGTCGAGGAAAAGGATGCCCAGGTGGGCAAGTGTGACTTCTCCCGGGCGGATGACGTCGGTTCCTCCGCCTACCAGCGCCTGCTTGCTCGCCGTGTGATGAACAGCCCGAAACGGACGATAGGAGACAACAACGCCGTCTGTGTTCAAAAGGCCGGCCGCCGAGTAAATTCGCGTCAGCTCAACCTTTTCGTCCGTTGTCAACTTGGGCATAATCCCGGCCATCGCCCGCGCCAATGTGGACTTACCTTCACCCGGCGGTCCGATGAGGAGGAGATTGTGCCCTCCGGCGGCGGCAATGACGGCTGCCTCCTTGGCACGCTCTTGTCCCTTGATTCGCCCAAAATCGAGGGGTTTTTCCCCTACCTTCTCGAAACGAATCTCCTCTTTGAGGACGTTTTCG
>JAKPII010000305.1 GCA_029549885.1 Planctomycetota bacterium | reverse complement strand
AAACCCCGAAAAATGGCCTGCCGCAGGGGATTGCGATCGCTGGTCAGAGGACCTTCTTTTGAGTCGTGCTGAAGTGCCTTCCAAAACATGTGGAATTTCGCGTCGAGGTCATCGGCGAAGTGGACGATGAGGGCCTCCGGCGTCATGGGCGGCCGTGGAGAACCCCATTCCGCTAGCCTTTGATGGGCGATGATCAAGTGTTCCAGACGAAGTTGCTGCTCTGAATCAAGGCCCGCCTTGGGCGCGAAGTCACGGACAAAATCCCGTCCAAGGACGATATGTCCGAGCAACGCCCCCTCTGGCGAATACTCTGTTGTGGTGATCTGAAACTCCAACTCTCGCAGTTTCCCGATGTCGTGGAGAACGGCACCCGCAATGACAAGGTCGCGGTCAAGAGGCGGTTTCATGTCGGGATAAAGTTGGATGTATTTATCGGCGAGAAACACACATGTCTCGGTGACGGACAAGGTGTGTTCCAACCAACCCCCAACATAGGCATGATGGTGACTCCGTGCGGCCGGGAGAGTAAGAATCGACTCGCGAAACGTATGGAGGATCATCACGAGGAGCTGGAGCACGGACGGCGATTTGATTTCTTTTTGAACAAGTGCCTCGAGACGTTGAAAGAGTTCTTCAGCGGGAAACCGCGATTGAGGTAGGCACATCAGGGGATCAAAACCGTCCGCTCGGTCTTGATCTACGGTTTCTCGGATGCGATGGATTTCGAGTTGAGGACCGTATCTCGTCTCGCGACGAACAACCCGTAGTTTATAAAACGTCCCCACTGCCCATTGCTCGCGACACGCCGCAGCCCAGGGAGAATCGCACCAGATCGGGAAAGTAAACTCCACCTGGGCGTCACGGAAGGTGACCATCCAGTACGGCTTGCCATCGCGGGTGGTCAGTTCCTCTTTGCTACTGAGCAGGGCAAAGGTATCGTTTTCCTCATCGCTAACTAATTCACTTAATGCCCTGAGCGGGATGCGTCCCGACATAGTTGTCACCTCATCAATTCACACCATACCCCTTTTTCTCATGATGCCTGCGATAAGTTCCAAATCAGCCGCAAATGTACGCAAGAAGAAAGCCGTTGCCAAGAGGACCGAGAAGACAGTTTCACGTTTTCGCATTTTCTTTATCGACAATCACGACACCGGCTGCGCATAAAAAGGGACGCGCCGAAGCACGTCCCCACAACTAGTCTGGCCCGAGCAACGTTGTCCCCAAGGAACGTGACCGATGCTCCTGACCTGTTATGTTAAGGTTCAATCAAGTAAGCCTGGTTGTTGATATTGACGAGCGTCGGTTCGTCGAACACAAGGTATTGTGAGACTTGCCGCCCGTACTGACGCACCAGGTTGAAATACTCCTCGCTGAATTGCTTGATGCGGATGGGGTTCTGCTGCTGTTCTGGCTTTAGTGTGCCATCAATCCATTGCCCTTGGCGTTTGTAAAAGACACGGTTACCAACATACCGCATCGTTTCCCCTGTGGCCGCACGAGCAATTTCCTCCTCAGCGGGCGCCAACGCGGGGGCACTGGCCGCCACACCACCCATCATACCGGCGCCACCAGGTGCGGCGGCGGAGGGGGCGGCGAACTCAGCCCCGAGGCCGCCGAATGAGCGAAGCGCCGAGGCCGCATCCGCTGCTTGGGCTTGTTGCATTCGCCCCTTGAATGACCGCTGGGCGAAACCGCCATATCCCTCGGCGGCTTCTAAGGCCCTGAGTCGTGATTCCGTCTCACGGCGCGACTGAGTCAAATCGTGAATCGGCACATTCTCGTTGGCAATGAAGGATGTGTAGGGCGTCACAATACCATGCTTCATTGCCAATCGAGTCAGTTCGTCAATCAACTCCGGGTTCTTCCCGTGTAGGTCAATCTCGTCAAGGATATCACCCACGCGCCGAATGGCCCAAAGCTTTTCCACGAAGGCCTTCGACTCATCTCCGCTCCGGGCGACAAAATCGACGGGAAAACGGAACTCCTTTTGCTCGTCGTCAATCCGGCCCTTGAGAACGACCTCAGCGCGGCCCGACTTGCGATAGCGTCCCACCAAGGCAAGCTGCTCACCGGCAAATAAATCGAACGGTGGTTGCGGATTCAAACGATAGACGGGCGGAGGTCCCGGTGGCTCATCGAAGACCACGTCAACGGTGACATCCGTCAGGACGGGTGCCTCAATGCGGCGGTAGAAGGAGCTGATCCGCGTCTCCAGGTTCTCATCGGGCCGAACGTATTCCGTATAACCGCGGCCAGTCCTGGCCAGTTTGTCCAGTAATCGGCTATTGACATCATAACCGATACCGAAACAAAAGATCCGTGCCTTGACGGTGTTCGCATTCTTGGCATTCTCCACAATCTGCATTTCATTGGTGACGCCTGTCGTGGGAAGGCCATCTGTCATAAAGACGATATAGGTCGGCCGTTTGTCATCTTGCAACTGCGAAAAGGCGGTCCGTAGCGCGGCGTCGATGTTTGTGCTACCTCCTGCCACCAATCCCTCGACAAAGGCCAGGGCCTCCCGTCGGGTTTTATCATTAAACCGCTGCAACTCGGGACGGAAGGCCTCCACATCGCTGTCATAAGCGATGATGTTGAAAAGGTCTTCCTCGCGGAGATTGTTGAGCACAAATTGCATGGCCTGCCGGAGCTGTTCGATCTTCTTGCCGCTCATACTGCCGGAACGGTCGAGGACGAACATCACCGTTTTGGGCAACGGCTTGCCGTCTTGCGTAGCGATTTGAGGGGCAGCCAAAAGAAGGAAAAAGCCGTCCTCCTCATCCGGCGACTTATAACTGAGGAGTTTGGCGCTGACGAGCCCGGGGGCCACGTCGTACATTAGGCGGAAATCGCTCAGCGGAACAATATCCCTGGCCGAGTAGGTAACGGTCACCGTCCGTGAATCAAGCCGTTTGACCTCAACATCATGGCTTGGGCAGTAGATGTTCTTGATCTCTTCGTCCTCACGCAGATTGACGCGAACCTCGAGTTCGCGCAGTGGCTTCGATGTATATTTTGCGGTGCTCAACGGGAAGAGAAAGTCGACCATCCCATCCTGCTGGCGACAAAGCTGGGTATAGCGGAGGGAGACAGTCCTACTCTGGCCCGGCGGAATAGGGAAGACACTCGTCTTAAACATTCCGGTGCCCACCCATTCCAGAAGGGCTGGATCGCGGTTGCGACGAACGATGGATTCATATTCTCGGCGGGCCTCGTCGGCTTTGAGGAGTCGCGCAGGGATTTCCCGCCCATCGACCATGAGGGTCATCCGATCAATAGCCCCGTCGTAGGGCAACGGGAATACGAAGGAGGCCTCGAGGGTCCGGCTACCGGTGTTACGGAATGTTTGCGCCACCTCAACCTGAGCTACCTGGTTATTGATGCGTCCATTCACGGAGAGGGATTCCACGGAGTAACTGATCTCCGGGGGTGGCGGAACAGGCCGCGGCGGAGGAATCGGGATCGGCGGATGAGGAGGAGGGTAAGGTGGCCAGATGATAGGGCGAGGAAGGCGCGCTCCCGGCGTTTCAATGATCAACATACCTTGTCCCCAAGCAGGAAGGGTTAACGCCAACACACATCCGCTCACACCCAACATTCTTAATATGAAAGTTACCGTGCGCCTAGCCGTCCATCGAAACATCGTCCCTCTCCTTGTTCTCGAGAAAACTGATCGTAGGGTCGAGCGGACCCACATCCGGTTACGAACCTGCGTTTTCAGACGAGTGGAGTCAGGCACCTCGGTGCAGTAGCGCAGGACCGTCTTCATTAGACTGACGTTGCCAACCCCGGAAAAGTTCCCCCTCGCAATTGGATGAACCTCCGTCCGCTGGGGAATGTCCTTCAGATTGTTGACTTGCTTGGGCCTTGTAGCGTATCCTTTTTACGGGTGTCCGCCCGCGCCATGGGATATCGATCAAGTGATTTCCGTGGCACGGGAGGGGCCCTGTAAGCCTTCTCCGTGAGGGGTGTTGTTGGCCAACCCGGTTTTTCAACGAAAGGGAGAAACGATGGAAACGGCCAAGCAGATCTCAGTGAAGCTCGTCAACAAGCCTGGACGTCTCGCCCAATTGCTCGATGCCATGGCCAAGGCCAAGGTCCGGTGTCGTGCTTTGGTGGCCATGGACTCGGGTGACCGGGGAACCGTGCGATTCGTTCCCACAGAATGGGAACGTGCCAAGAGGGTGCTTGAGGAGCTTAACTTGCCCTACGAATTGGCGGACGTCTTGCTCGTGGATGTGCCCAAGCAGCCAGGGGGATTCCGCAAGATCTGCGAGCGATTGGCCGAACACCATCTCAATATCGACTATGCTTACCATTCGTTTGGCAGTGAGCTTGGTGCCAAGGGTGGGGGTGTCGCTGTGATAAAGGTGAATGACCTCAACAAGGCCCAGCGAGTGCTTTCGACGAACGATTCCGCGGGCAAGCAGAGGGCCTCGGTCCGACGCCCCGTTTACGCCCGATAAGATACCCCGATCGAATTGTGCACCCCCCCTAGTGGGGTATCTGCACCTTGAGTTAGTCCATCGGGCCAAGAGGCGCCGCGATGGCCCGACATGGCGGGGGGGAGTCTAGCGCTCGTTCGCCGCCGATTTGGGGAGAAAAAGACCCCTCTTCGGCACCAGCGCCGAAGTGGCCTTGTCTATTTTGCGGCGTTTGGGGACACTTCGCCAGTCATCGGAGAGAAAGGATTGCACACGAGGAGTGCCACCGACGGCGCTGGCTATGGGGTTTCGCTTGAATTGTCTCTGGGGATGTTTGATCTGGAGCACGCTCGCTGTTGTGCCTGCGGGGTGCTTCCGGCCTTGGTTTTTGTCGCCCCCGCCGGTCCTCAGTTGCTATTACCCTAATCCCATCTTTGTCCGCGCAAAGAACCCCGAGCAGTTCTGGGAGGCTT
>JAKPII010000254.1 GCA_029549885.1 Planctomycetota bacterium | reverse complement strand
ACTTGCGGCGTATCATAATGAGTTCCCGCTTCAACAGCGCGAAGATTCCTTTGTTCGGATTCAGAATCGCTTAGTACGTGGCGGTTGTTTGGAGGTCTCTTATCCGAAACAGCGTAAGGCGAAATACCTGGAGACTGATTGCGGGGAGCATCTGAGGTGCCGGGGTCGGTACAATTGTACACATCAGCCCACGGTGTGATTTAAAACAACACTTTCGTGGGGGTTGACACGACACACACACGCACACATAATGGCGACCAGTTTGTGAAGAAGCGGGGGAATCAGCTTGTCGGGAGCTTGTCGATGAGTGGGTTGGTGGGCGAGGTCGAAAATGCGGGCCGTAGTTTGAGCCGAGATGGGGGCGGAGGTTTGCGGTTTTATCCATGGGATGGCCTGCGGGTGGCTGTGGCTTGCCTGCTTCTGGTCGCAGCCGGATTAAAGGCTTACCAATCCTTTGGGGGAAAAGTTCTCGTCGCGAATTCGATCTTTGAACACCGGTGGTTCATCCTCGGCCAAACGACCGGAGAAGTGGGTTTAGCGTTATGGCTGCTGACGGGATGGTATGCAAGAGTCGTTAGGTGGCTTCTCGCAGGACTATTCTTTGTATTTGCTGAGTATTCTCTGTATAGGGTAGCGCAAGGGAAGGCAAGCTGTGGATGCCTTGACGCCTTCTCTTTCTCTGTGTCTCGCTGGTTGACCTTTGCACTCGACAGTGTAATTGTTATCGTGTTACGCCTTGCAAAACAGACGACAACGGCAAGGTGGCCGGTGAAAAAAGGACGGTGGGCTGGCCTAATCAGATTGGGGATGCCCCTCTGGGCGACAAGTTTTGCAGAAGCTGGTTCTAATTGTATGTCTTGTTTGTCAGGCTAGAGGTCTTAGACACAGGAGATGGAGGGTATGACGCGACGAAGAATATTCTGGCTGCCGGCAGGTGTTTGTGTGTCAGTGCTAGTAGGAATGGCTTTATTCGTTTGGGCAGGACCTTGCTATCAAGACCACATTGAGGATTCGGCAGAATGGGGGTGTCAGCTTTGGCCTGTGATTCGGCCAGATGGCGTGGCGGCATGTCCTTCAGATTTCAACTCTTATGAGGTACCCGGTGCGCCGAGTTGCCGCGATGGCATAGGTTCACGCAATATTGTCGTCGGTACCTACGGGAATATGCCCAGCGGGCGAATGGAGCAGGTCTATGGTTGTCAGTGGTGTTACATTTATTTTGCTTGCGAACCCGAAGGGCCATTTCTGTACGGCAACAGATGGACCTACCATTGTTCGATCGTCCAGAGGTTTGATCAGGGTGGTCAGTGGTGCAACATGCATTCATCCGGCTCTATGTGCCCACAGTGAACTTGATATTGGGTAAGAAATTCATGAAACCTTGGGCGAAAGGTACGGACACGACTCACGTTCGGCTTATGGTACGATTCGTTTTCTCGTGTATATTGCTGGCATCCTTTGTAGGAGTTATCGCCAAGACTGGCAAATGCATGGCTGAAACCGAGTTGGAGGCACAGTTGCTTCGGGCTGTTTCAGCCGCCCATGACAGACTGGTTCAAAGCACAGAACATGTTGCTGGAGAGCTCAAGATAATCCGCAAAGAGGGAGATGCGTCACGAGAAGAAACGATCAGATTTGCAAAGGACGGACCTAAACTTCGCTTAGAATATTCGCGGTTGCAGGGGCCACCGCAAGCTGGGCCGGAGTGGGCAAAAAAGGAGCGATCTCACATCGTTCGCGAAATTTTTATCCATTCCGGAAAGAGGTTTTATCATTTGGAGGGTTATTTGAATGAAAACAGCGGGGTCCTTTATTATTCGGATTTTGAAGACGCTGAATTCCGGGTAAGATGTAATTCTGACTTTCTCTATTGGCTTACCATACTTTACCGGTTTCCTGAAACGTCTGTGCTTGATTTACTCCAGCGTCCAATTGCCAAGGTGGAGACCAGACCCTGGAGGGAGGTTCCCAATGCCCTCTGGATTACTGGCAAACCGATGGTTTCTGAAGAAGGAACTGAAACCGATTGGACAGTGGTACTCAATCCGGACCTGCTGTATGCGGCCGTCTTTTATGAGTTTCAAGCCAGGAATGCAACGGGGGGTGTGTCCCTCAGGACTTCATGTGAGATTGAACCCCAGCGATTAGGCGAGGACACCTTGCTGCCTCGGCGAGTGCTGAGGCGGGCTGAGAATCCAGGCAAGACACCGACGGAATGGGTGTATCAATTCAATTTCACTTCAGTAGGTCAGGTCGATCCGTCGCTATTTGAAGAAGAGTCCTTGAAGACATTGCTCGGGACTATCGCGCGGGTGGAGGTTCTTCCTGATGGGCGGCGTGTAACCGCAGGGGTCTTTCACAATGAACTTCCTTTACGGGCTAAATCGCCTGAGCAGAGAGTTATCTCTCGCCGTTCGGTGACAATATCTGTCATTACGGTTGGGAGCATTATAGTGCTTCTGTTATTCGTGATCGGTTCAAGAGTGAAAAAAGGCTCGAAGCGTTTACACATGAAAGAATGATTTTGGCATAACGACCTAGATGCGAGGCACATACTCCGAGTAACTCTGGCTGTATAATGAATATGAAAATGGACTTCATATACGGGACACTGTTTATCTGGCGCTTAGCGACGCTGAGCTGTGTGATTCTGTCGGCAGGGTGTGGACGTGTATCGGGAGCTCCCGGTGGCATCTATGCCAGCCCGGCAGTTGTCGATGCTGGCAAGGTGAATTTGGCGAAACAGACGGAAGTTTCCGGGGATTTCAGGGTCGTCAATTCGACCTCCCGGATTGTGAAAATCGTGGACACAGAGGTCTCCTGCGGTTGCACGCGACTGATGTTGTCGGCGACGAGCATAGCCCCGCATTCCTCTATCAGGGTGCAACTCGTGGCGGATCTTTCGGATGGACAAGTCGGTCGGCGAACGTTTAAAGCACTCCTGATTACCGATTCTAAGTCTGTACCGGCAGTTGCTTTGGAGCTTGCATGTCATGTCACGGCAGAGAAACGGGCCGGTTCTGTTCCGATTAACTTGGGGACCTTGGGGCCTGGTGAGGCATTTGAACAAATTCGGAGTGTTGTTTCTGGCCGGGCCAAAGCTCTTCGCGTTGCCGCAATCGACGCACCCGACGAAGTCCGCAGGCATCTCACGGTAGAGCCTAGATGCATCGCGGACAGAATGGAGCTGATCATTCGGGGACGTGCCCCCGAGAAACCGGGGAGCTTTACGATTCGTGTCGATTTATTGGCAGAAGGCGCGGACTGGGAGGTAGCACAGATCGAACTTCAAGGAAATGTTGAGAAAGATCTACTTCTACCCCCAGTCATTTATATGGGCTTTGTGGAGCCTGGGAGTTCCAGCGAACGAGAGGTGTCGCTCAAAGTGCGCCCTGGATTTCAATGCCAAGCTAGGTTGCAACAAGTGGTCTTAGGTATGGCCGAACCACTTCTTTCCGTGTCAATCGGCAATCCTGGTCCAAGCGATCCATCACTGCGGTTTGCTTTGCGGCACCCGGGCACCGCAGGGGTTTTTGAGAGGCCTTTAAAAATCATCCTTGTTTCAAAAGAAGGAAAGACGTACGAATTGCACACCGAAGTGCGAGCCCGGTTCTTGTAATGGTAACTTTGGGCAGCCTCCTAATCGAATCAAAATTACGTGTCGATTGGGCCCAGCGACGATAACAAACGATAACGGGAGTGGCGGACGAGGGAAGAGTCAAACCGCTAGGCTCTGTCTGAAAACCGGTCTTTTCGGCATGGGAGAATCTGGTGTCATGCTTGTCAATGAGAGGCGTTGTGACAATGGCTGTTCATAAGTCGACTATCTTACACGGAGGGTGTGACTACGGCGCGGACAATGATCACGGACGAACAGTGGGAGAAAATCGCGGGCTCCTTTGATCCGCCGGCCAAGGCGGGACAATCACGGCGAGATCGGCGTGTCATTGTGGAGGCCATTTTGTGGATTCTGCGGACGGGAACTGCCTGGCGGGATTTGCCCAGTGAGTTTGGCCCCTGGCAAACGGCTTATCGCTACTTTCGGACATGGAGTAAAAGCGGACTGTGGCAAAGAATTTTCTACGCGTTGCGGGCATTGGGGATCGAAGCGGGTGAGGTGGGAGTGGAGGCCTGGCATGTGGATGGGACCGTGGTCCGAGCGTCGCGGGCCGCAGCGGGAGGCGGAGAAAAGGGTCCCCGAGGAGCGTGCCGACCATGTGTTAGGCCGGTCGCGAGGCGGGTTCTCCACCAAGGTGCACATCGTGTGTGACAACCAAGGACATGCTTTGGAGGTGGTTGTCTCGGGCGGTCAGGTCCATGAATCGCAGATGCTTGAGCCGCTGCTGGCGAAGACGGAAGCAGGACTGACTGACGAGCAGGGAGTGTTGGCGGCCTGGCCGGTGGCGTTGTGTGGCGATCGCGCTTACCCTGCCCGCTGGATCGACGAATTGCTGGGGGTTTGGGAGATTCGGCCGGTGATTCCGGGAAAGTTGAATGAGCGTAGGGAGCGGTCACCACGGTTCTTTGACCGAGTGCTTTATCGGTGCCGGAATGTGGTGGAGCGGCTGGTTGGCTGGTTGAAAGAAAACCGCCGCCTGTGTGTCCGTCACGAGAAACTAGCGACCCATATTCTCTCGATGATCTATCTGGCATTACTTCACAGGTATTTAAAAGTACTATAGAAAACGGCTTTTCAGACAGAGCCTAATAGGGAAGCCGGAGTGAATGCTTGCCCACTAGCAGAGATTCCAGACGTAAGACATACCCAGTTCTCAGTGAACCAGGACTTGCGGCGTATCATAATGAGTTCCCGCTTCAACAGCGCGAAGATTCCTTTGTTCGGAT
>JAKPII010000251.1 GCA_029549885.1 Planctomycetota bacterium | reverse complement strand
GCCGGCGACCGCGACGACCAGTTCCTCTTGGGTTGCGATTTTATCGTGACGTTCTAGCCAGAAGTTAGTCGTTCGTATCAATAAACGAATACGGCGCTGGAGTTTCACAACTTCAGCGCCGTATTCCTTTTTGGCCCTCTGAGCTCCAAATGCTTTGACCTCATGGCTCTGCGGCCGACAATTCCTCGATCGCTTCGGCGACCTTACTTCGATGCTCATAAATGGGTTTGGGCGACTTAGTGAACGTCGTCATGTTAGTAGTGATGGTGGGCGGGACGGCAAGCAGATCTTCCAGCTCTTTACGCCGTTCCGCAGGAAGGCGATCGCCTTTCTTCCGCAGTAAACCGCGGAGCAACCAAAGCATCTCATAATCCTCAATCCCCTCACGAAGCATCTCCCAGCGGATGCTGGACACCGGCTTGGCGATTACCGGTTCGGATGTCTTGCCGGGCACAGAGGCACTCAAAGGCGGATAGATGAACCGACCATCTCCATTTCCCCAATGACGTCTGACCCCTTTCGGCGTGGAGTATCCGGAGACGTAACCCATGGGGTCCTCGTAGGGGTCCTGAAAACCGTCGGGAAATGCGGCACTGGATGTCCAATAATTGGTTGACCATACCAGAATGCCATCGATCCCGCGCTGCCATGTTTGCCACAGCCACACCCGCAGTTCGGTGGCCGGATGATCGATAAAAAGCGTACAATAAGGGGCCTTGGGACCCGTGCACACGTACCACCAGAAACGTTCGCCCAGTTTCCGGCGTGATTCAGCGATCTCGTGATTGTAATTGGGCGTGACCGGGCACCAAATATCGACGGCGCCATAAAGCGGCTCGACGGGTTCCTCTGTAAGCAATCGTCGCAGTTGCGGCGCGTATTTTTTAAGACGGTCCATGCCCTTCCGTACAAACTCATAGTCCTTGGGATCAGGTTCGTCGAACCAGTACACGTAAGCCATGTTGAGCCACCCTTTCTCACGCAAGTGGGCCTCAATCTGTTGCACTTGGCTGGCAAACATCACCTGGTACTCAGGAGTGGACTCACCGTACCCGGCAATCTCTGGTTCGTAGCGACTGTGGAATGTTCCGCCGCCCATTCCCCGAATCGGCAGTCGAAAATTAGTGAAGTGAAAGACCTCAACCGCCTTTTCCATGGCCCGATCGAATCGGGCAAAATCGATTGTCACACTCGGCGGACTGGCTTGGGGATCGAAGCGGACCACGAACGGGTCCAAAGGTGTTGGGTTATACGGGCTGATGCGGTGTTCTGAGAAGATTTCGAAATACAAATCGAGCAATCGCCTCTGATCTTCTTCTGTTTTGACGTTGTGGTAACGAAAGGCCAGCGAATGGTCGAATCCAAACGCTGTTTCGAGGTGGTTTCGCTTCGGCAGCGCAAAATTCCAGACGTGAAGCGATATTGGAATTGAGGTCGTCGAAGTGTCGGTCGTCAGGGTCATCTGACCTGTGTAGTCCCCCGCCGGCTTATCCTCGGTCACATGAACGGTAATCCACAGTGGTTGATTCTGACCCTTGACCAGAGAAAGCGGGGAGTCACAGGGAGGTAAGGCGTCGGGCCACCAGTCGCGAACGCCTTCCTTGTCGGTCGGCGTGTGAACGTAATGGTAATACACGTAAGAGACCTTGATATCATCACCGGCAATTGTGGCGCCAGACGGATGCCTCAAGAGCCCAACTTCCACAGATTTCAGTCGTCCGTCAGCTTGAGGCGAAATCACCACCTGGACGGATTCATAATCGTTTCGAGCCGAGGTAAGGCGAACCATCGAACTCGGGCTCGGGAAACCACTTGGCGGCGGCCGATCGCGGGGAATCTTCCAGTCGGCTTCACACCACCAAATTACCGCGTCGGGTTGGCTGCTGAGTAGTTCCCCGTAGTCGGCGCGGTAGTACTGATTGACTTCCCATGGAATCTCGAGGACACCAAGTGTTTGGCCCTGGCTCGAAAGATTGATACGGCAAAGATGTTGGCCCGGACCAAGTTGCGGCAATGTAATCGTCCAGCCGCCTGAGTTCTGGGCCGAAGATGTTGCCGGGACGACAGCGATAGGATGCGTCTTCTTCTCAGAATCGATGACTGAGGCATCCAACTTGGGCTCGGGCACATCTCGTGGGTGCACAGCAAGAGACCGGGACATCGAGCCGCTCGCACCGGTAATATGGAGATCAATGGCCGGATGAGAAATGCTGTCGGCGAGGGGACGCCAAACCCCGTAGGTGGTGATGCCCTGGAAGTCGGAGAGGTGACGGTCAATCTTACCGCGGAACTCGATACGATCGACCTGCATCGAGGCAGCTGTTCCGACGTGGCGAAGCCTGACAAAGATGGCCGGTGTCGGAAAGAGAGATGCGGGAAGTTCTGCCTGTCGGACGCCGACACTTTCTTGTCGTGCGGCTTCCGTCCATGATGTCCCGTCGGGGCTGACCTCGGCCAACATGGTGCCACCCGTCGCGTAATTTACAGCGAAACTGAGCTGGCCCGACAGGAACTTTGTTTCTGGTAGCTGGAATTTGTAAACCACTTCCTCATCTTCCGAAAAGACCCAGCGATTCGTGTTGAATCTGGCCGTGGCCCGATGAAGGACCCGATGGTCGTTGCTGCCAATACCATCAAATGTTCCTTCAAACGAGTAGATTCCGTCGCGAATGCTTTCTCCCTGGCCTAAGACACATTCGTTATTGCGGGCATGAATAGGCAGAACGGGCAGAAGTTCGACTTTGTCAAACTGAACACGTCCTGACATCTCCCACTGACCGAGCCTGAAAAGACTCTTTGAAATTGGTTCGTCCGGCATGCGGAAAATATGGCTGTACTCGCGCCAGGCCTCGGTCAACCGGTAGTCATGGTTAACCGTAGCGGGGCCTGTTATCACGCAGCCGGACCCACCACCGATTTGGCGGGCGACCATTCGAAAAAGATAGACCGAGCGAGGCTGCAGCGACACATTTGTGTACCAGTAAGAGGAACCCTGACCGCGACCTTCAATTTCCAGGATATCCCGATTTAACCAGCGACCGGGAGCGGAAGTCAACTTCCACCCTGCAGGCGAGTCGTCGCCTTCTCGAAAATCGGGGTTGGGAATTAGCGTGGCATGTGCGGTTGGTTGTTGTATGAGTGCGGGGGGGTCTTCGCAGGCCCTGGCCAGAGAAACATCAATTAGCAACAACCCGGAAATAAAAACAAGGCTACCGAGGATTGGTGCCTTGCTAACGAGATTATCAGTGACACACGTTCTGCTCATGGAACTCTCTCCAAAGAGCCAAACCACAATTGGTCGGATTGCGATGGGCCGAAACGCCACCAGTATGATAAACCAAGGTCGAAATCGCAACAGCCAGACCGCAACGGGTGTTCGCGGATTGGCCACAGTATCGCCAGCCCAGATCGGGACTAAATTTGGCAGTTTGCGCCACAGTTGTGCCACATTCCTATCGACTGTGCCACAATTCTGATGCGAAAGTCTGGTCAGCATCGCAAAAAAACGATAAATTACGAGTAGGTATCAACTCTCATGGTTAGCCACAGTTGTTGCACGCCATTGATCCGAGGCAGCTTGAGATTCTACTGTGTGACCGGTTTGCCGTTCGATGTTCCATCGGTTCGCGCGCGT
>JAKPII010000228.1 GCA_029549885.1 Planctomycetota bacterium | reverse complement strand
CGCCAGTGGATGCCCATCAATCCCGTGCAGCCGTAGGCGAGGGCGTCTGCCGCATCCTTTCGCATCCGTCCCACCCATAGTTGGGGACTGATGAGGGCTGGGTCGTCTTCCAACCAAGGGATGGCCCATTTGGGACGCCCTTGCACAGCGGCGAAACCTGGCTCAACAGGATCGTGACCAACTTGGCGATTGATGCAACTGACGGGCATTTCCTTGGGAAGAACCTTATCGAAAAGTGCCCGATCCTGGCTCGGTCCTAGGACCCAACCACATGTGGCCAATGTGAACGGTGCGTTGACTTCGCGGGCAGCCTCGTAGGCCAGGGCCAAATCGGTGAGGGTGGCATCCACCTGCTCCTGCTTCGTGCCCGACCAGGTCCAGTCTTCCGGGGTCCAAAGCCAATAATAATCGAGCGGATGGGTCTGCATGATCCGCTTGAACATCCCGGCATAGATGGCCTTCACCACCTGGGGGTCTTTCCAGTCCTTGCCGGATGCCTGCAGGCGTTCGCGGACCGCCTTGGGAATGGTCAGCGGCGTTTCTGTCCCAATGGTCGTTACAATCCCCAATTGCCGGGCAAAGGTGAATGCCTCGTTGAGCACCTTTCCCATCGCCTCGAACAATTGGTTCGATTGTTCAAGGCTCATCTCCGTCCAGGGGGAATAACCTTGCATATAGTCGGCCCCAAAGTCATCCGTTTCAAAAAGTTGATCGGCGCCAAAGGCATAGTCGTTGGTCTTTCCAGGGCGATAACCCCAGGCCCCCGTGACGTTACTTGTGAGAAAATGCCGAGCAGGATAGCTGAATCGTACAGCGGCCCCATCGCCAATGTCTTCCGCCTGACCGATCCAGACCAACGGCTCAGGCCCCACACCACCTTCCGGGTAGCAGTGAAGTCCGAAGAAATTCATCCCCAATTTGGGCAATTGTGCGAGGATCGCCTTGTAGTCGTCGAGGCTCCACCAATCGGGACCTTCTGGGAAGTCATGAAAGGGCTGAATGCCGCGGTGCTCAAAAAGTGGCCGACGAACTTCGTCAATTTGGGCCAATGACCATGCAAGCCGCATGTCGGGAATAACATCACCCTCCAAATAAAATCGCACGCCGTAGTGCTCGGCCAGGCGATAGGCGGCATAAAGAAGGCCAACATCCTGGGAGCTCACCAGAAGCAGGACATGTCGGCCCTGCGAGGGCAGTGTCCAAAGAAGATACCCATGTTTTCCGGCTCGTTGAATTCGTTCCCGGAGGCTATCTCGATAGAGCTCAAGCGTCTCCTTTGGGAGCAGATCGGATTCCAGCAGACGATCACTCCGTGCGAGCAGAATCACATCGGCATTACCATTGGGCAGGCCATGTTGGATAGGGAGCAACTGGCCTGTGCGAAGATAGAGGTAGCGCCGAACCTCCAAGGCAGCCAGTCTTTCCAGCCAGCTTGCGGTTTCGCTAACGACAATGACTGCGGGCGGAGTGCCTTTCCCCATTGACGGCTCCGCGGCGAGACCCCGCCCGAAAAGGCAACATGAAAGGCCGATCAAGAGTAATCCCCTCCAGCCGGAAAATATCCTGGGCGGTTTTTGGCTTTCGAAAATTGCCACAATGACCCCGTTGGCGACCGACGTCGCGGACATCATATTCCTCCCTTGTTGCGTTTTTGGGAATGTTTTGGTGGCTCTATTTTGGAGGGATTAGGGGTCCCAAGCAAGAGATGGACTGGGGTGGCCTTCGAAGTTGTCGAAGACCAATTCGCTGGTACATGAGCGCGGGTCATCTCCAACTCGGAACCGCCAGCGTGCTCTGGTGTCAAAAAAGGCACATGGCGTATGTTTGCCCCTCGGGCACTTGGCCCTTAGAGCCTATCTCCCTTCATGCGTTCAGCGGGAGAGGGGTCGAGAGTGGGGGTCGCTCGAATCGCTGCCGGTTTTCTCGATCGACTCCCACGATTGCTTGCCCTCACCCAACCCTCTCCCGGAGGGAGAGGAGGACTTTTTGGGATAGACTCTTTGCCTAAACGTTGCACAATAAAAAACCTTCGAACGGCTGACGCCGTTCGAAGGCCTGTTGACGTTCGCAACGACACCTTTAGGGTACTCGTCGCACGCTTCAGCGATTTACACCGCAAGACTGATCCGTGTTCGTCCCTACTTGCGGTGATGGTCAATCATGCAGCGGTCTTGCCGCAGCAAGCCACCGGTTGAGAGGCCGGCGCCCCACAGGGACATCCCTCGCATGTGCAGGGACCGCCCTCGGCGCACTTGCAATCGGGGCATGTGCAGGTGCCGCCTTCGGCACACTGACAACCGGGGCAGTTGCACTCCTTGGCGCACCCGTTGCCTGCCTGACAGTTGTCTTGGCAGCACGCAGCCGTCTGGCAGCATTCGCAGTTGCAGTCGCAGGGGCCACCCCCTTCACAGCAGCAACGTTCGGGCGTGCAGTGGTCACACGTACAGTTGGGACAACGGCACACGCCGGTTTTTCGGGACTGCTTTTCGGATTGGCCACTGCCAAAAGCGATCCAGCCGGCCAAGCCCAGCAAAGATACCGCACAAATGGCCGTTACAAACAAACGTCGATTCATTTTTCATCTCCTTTTCTTATTTAGGTTCATTGAAATGGTCAAAAACCAAAACCTTAGCCAGCACTTCACCTGGGAAACCCGGAAATGCAGAGAGGACGCCTCTTCAGAAGAAAATCGAAGGACCAAAGAGGACGCCACGCCCGGTGATTATTTCAGCCACCGACATAGAAGAGCTAAGGATAATGTGACGCCCGTATCCAAAGAAGCCACCACCTTGCCTGTCCTGGGTTGAACGGTCAACGGTTCGCTGTCCCACAGGCAGGGCTGAGCGATGCCATCGATTGACCAAGAGCTCGGGGCAACCAAGACAGGCGGCTTCTGGCACAGACAAGGGCACGCGGCACCGCAACAGTCCGAATCGGGTTGGGAGGCGGTCCCTTCAGAGCACGAGGTGCCACAGCAGGACGAGGTGCACGAGTCCGAAGGTGCTTCCACCGCGCCAGGGGAGCAAATCTCGCATCGCCCGGTTAATGCGCACGTGCAGCGTGAGGTCGAGCTAAATAGCCAAATCACGGCTGCCAGTAGTGCACAGGGGATACCTAGTCTGTTCAGCATGAAGGCTTACCCTATGGCCTGATAACCGGCTACGATTCGCTTATTCAA
>JAKPII010000223.1 GCA_029549885.1 Planctomycetota bacterium | reverse complement strand
CCGTGGTCCGTGGAACCGCGGCCAGTAAGGCCCGGTTGTCGATTGCATAGCGGTCAAAGAAGCTTCGCCAGGCGGCTGGGATGGAACGGCCTCGCTGGAGGTTGTCGAGGATTCGTCCGGAAGTGTAGGCCCCGGTTGACTCTCATCGGTCACAGATGAAGGCACGGTTTCTTGCCGGGTGACTTTTTCCGGAGGTTGAAGTGCCTCCACTTTAGCAGCCGCGATCGCTGATGGTTCAGCTCGCTCGGTTTCTTTCTCTTGTTTGGCCTGACAGCCCAACAGAAACACGAAGACCGGAATCAAACTCCAAGCAATTCGCCTTTGAGACATTACGCGACCCTTCTCTCTAGGTGTCTGTCCCGATAAGGAACAGATACTCCAACTGTGATCACGCCAAGACACGTTTACTGGGGTCAATCATCCGGGCAAGCGAATGCTTACACCGAGGACCTCAAGAAAGCGGGCAAGCCAGGTGGGATGGGCTGGCCAGGCGGGGGCGGTCACCAAATTGCCATCCACGTAGGCTTGATCCAGTTCCACCTGCACGTACGTGGCCCCTGCGTTGGAAACTTCTGGCGAGACCGCCGGATAACAGGTGCAGATTTTCCCCTTCAGGACGCCGGCCGCTGCCAGGAGTTGGGGGCCGTGGCAAATGGCCGCGATCGGTTTGCCCGACTCCCCAAAATGGCGGACAATTTCAATGACACGCTTGTTGAGCCGCAAATACTCAGGAGCCCGACCACCAGGGATGCATAAAGCATCGTAATCCTCGGGGCGAACTTGATCGAAATCGGCATTCAGCGTGAAATTGTGACCGCGCAGCTCGCAGTACGTTTGGGCTCCATCAAAATCGTGGACGGCGGTCCGAACCTGCTCACCGGCCTTCTTTCCCGGACAAACGGCATGCACCGTTAGCCCGACCATTTGCAGGGCCTGGAACGGGACCATGACTTCATAATCCTCAACGTAATCGCCCACCAACATGAGCACTTTCATGACGGAAAACCTCCTCCAAAAACCTTTCTTTAAAAGGTCCAGCAATCTTCCCGAGCAACCAAAGCTGTAGCAACGTATTCTATCGAATCGCCTTTCCCGAAAAAGGGTTCCATCGCTCAATACGGCTTTTTCTTGGTAGCAAGCCGGGCAAGGAACGAGTCGTGTCACCGGGGCAAAACCCGCCCGGTCTGGAGCGACGAGGCCATCTTTAGGTTGCTGAAAAACCCTAAGGGTGGTGCAACATCGGGTAGCGGGGCAATCTTTACCGAGGCCATGAGAACGCAATGGACGAAAAAACGGGCTCGCGATCATGTGGGGGTGTTGAACTCCCCACAAAATATGCACAAAATACGAACCAAGGTTTGTGTCAGTCGCTTGCTGGCGGCCGAACGGTTTCCAATTGTCCAGCATCCGTGGTCCTTTTGAAATGATAAGGAGTCAATCATGGCGCGACCGGTGACAATGTTTACGGGTCAGTGGGCCGACTTGCCCCTCGAAACTCTCCTCCAAAAGGTGAAAGAGTTCGGTTACGACGGGGTCGAGCTGGCATGCTGGGGTGATCACTTTGAGGTGCAGAAGGCGCTGCAAGACGACGAGTACTGCGCGAAAAAACGAGAGCTGCTTAATAAGTACGGCATGCAGGTCTTCGCCATTAGTAACCACCTCGTGGGACAGGCCGTGCTGGACAACATCGATTCTCGTCATAAGGCCATTCTGCCCGATTACGTCTGGGGTGACGGCGACCCGGCAGGTGTGAATCAACGGGCTGCGGACGAACTGAAAGACACGGCTCGCGCCGCCCAAAAGCTCGGCGTCAGCATTGTTAATGGGTTTACGGGATCGAGTATTTGGCATCTCCTGTATTCATTCCCGCCCGTCCCGCCGGACATGATCGAGGAAGGCTACCGCCTGTTGGCCGAACGGTTCATCCCCATCTTGGATGTGTTTGCCGAATGCGGTGTGAAATTCGCTCTAGAAGTGCATCCCACGGAAATCGCCTTCGACCTGTACACCGCTGAAAGGACGCTAGAGGCTCTGAAAGGTCACGAGGCTTTCGGGTTCAACTTCGATCCGAGCCACTTGATCTGGCAGGGTGTTGACCCCGCTCAATTTATCCGCTACTTCCCGGATCGTATCTTCCACGTCCATATGAAAGACGCCATCGTCAAACTCGATGGGAAGGCTGGCATCCTGGCAAGCCATCTCAATTTTGGTGATTGGCGACGGGGCTGGGACTTCCGGTCGCTCGGCCACGGTAGCGTCAACTTCGAGGAGATTATCCGAGCATTGAACGACATCGGTTACGAAGGGCCACTCTCTGTGGAATGGGAGGACAGCGGCATGGACCGCGAATTTGGCGCCAAAGAAGCCTGCCAGTTCGTGCGGAAGATCAATTTCGCTCCGAGCCGGGTAGCATTCGATGCTGCCTTTGACAAGGCAGAACAAAAAAAGGCGTGATCGGATAAGCGCTTCGACTGTGTCGTGTGGAAAAAAAGGATTATTGAGGGTTCTTAAAGTCTATCCCACAACCTCCCCTCTCCCGTTCAGCGGGAGAGGGGTCGGGGGTGGGGGTGGTTCGAATCGCTGCCGGTTTTGTCGCTGGACTCCGACGGTCGTTTGCCCTCACCCCAACCCTGTCCCAGAGGGAGAGGGAATTTTGGGATAGGTTCTTAATTGACACGGTCGGTTGCCGGCCGTGCCAATTTTATGCGCAGACGCTTCTTGCCGTAATCCGTTCAAACCATGCTGATCTACTGTATTCGTCACGGAGAAAGTACGTACAACTCCGAGGGACGTGTTCAAGGCCAATCGGATGTCCCCCTCTCTGACTTAGGACGCCGCCAAGGCGAGGCGACAGCAGAGGCCCTGGCAAAAGTCGGGCTGGAGATCATCTATTCCAGTCCCCTGCGACGGGCTTACGAAACGGCAGAGATGGTGGCCCGGCGTACGGGCTGCGACATCCGGATTGACCCTCGTCTGATGGAGATTCATGCGGGAATCTTCCAAGATCGCCTACGGCATGAACTGATCCGGGAGTTCCCCGAGGACTTCCGACGCTGGACCTCCGAAGACCCCGATTTCGTCATCCCCGGTGGCGAATCGCGACGACAGCTTGCGGAACGCGGCGTGGCAGCGTTTCGGGACATCGCCCAGTCGAAATTTGAGCGTGTGGCTGTCGTTTCGCACGGACGCCTCCTTGTTGTGACGTTAAAGGCACTTTTGGTAGATAGCTCTCACTTAATCCCCCCGGCGCTGCAAAATGCGTCGATTACCGTCGTCGAGGCAGATCCCAAAACGGGTCAATTCCGCCTGGTGGATGTGGATCAGACCGACCACCTCATTGGCGTCGGGCTTTCAGGTCGCGGCGACTTATGACAAGGGTTGCGATACCTTCTCCAAAAGAACAAAATATTTGCTGGTAACCTTGTTTTTGGTCTCCACAACCATCCATCGGGGAGGAACAGGTATGTTGCTGATGCGCTGTGCTCCTTTATCCGTGTGCATTCTCGCCATCGCGGGTGCCCTTGTAATGGGAACCTCCGCATTCGCCGAAACCAACGTGCCGGCCAAACCTAATATCATTTTCATCTTGGCAGACGACCTGGGTTACGGCGATCTTGGCTGTTACGGGCAGAAGTTGATTGAAACACCAGAAATTGATCGCATGGCTGCTGAAGGGATGCGATTTACCCAGTTCTACGCCGGGGCCACCGTATGTGCGCCGTCGCGGTGTGTTCTCATGGTCGGACAGCACACCGGTCACTGTTCCGTCCGCGGCAATGCCGGAGCGAACAACCGCTCGATTCAATCGCTGCGCGAGGATGACATCACGATTAGTGAAATCCTGAAAAAGCAAGGATACGCAACGGCCCTCATTGGAAAATGGGGATTGGGCGAAGTCGAAGAACCTGGGCATCCTCTCCGCAAGGGTTTCGATTACTTCTTTGGATATCTCAACCAGGGACACGCGCATAATTATTATCCCGAGTTTTTGTGGCGGAACTGGGGTAAGGTCATGCTTCGCAATGAGGTGGTGGCCATCAAGGCTGACTACGGCTCGGACTTCAAACCCGGTTACGCCACCAAGCGGGTCGATTATTCTCATGACCTGTTTGCAGAAGACGCCCTTCGCTGGGTGGAAGAAAACCGGAACTCTCCCTTCTTCCTCTATCTCGCCTTTACAATTCCCCATGCCAACAACGAGGGGACACGGGGAACCGGCGATGGGGCCGAAGTGCCCGATTACGGCATCTATGCCGATCGAGATTGGCCCAATCAAGACAAAGGCCAGGCGGCCATGATCACCCGCATGGACCGCGACGTTGGGCGACTCCTCAATAAGTTACGGGAGTTGGGACTGGCCGAGAAAACACTGGTCTTGTTTTCTTCGGACAACGGTCCCCACAATGAGGCGGGCCACAATCCCAAGCGATTCCAACCGTCGGGGCCACTTCGCGGGATGAAGCGCGACCTTTACGAGGGTGGTATCCGCGTCCCCTTGATCGCCTGGTGGCCCGGGACAATTCAGGCGGGCACAGTCACTGACCATATCGCTTATTTTGGCGATCTGATGGCCACCTTCTGTGAACTCACCGGGGCTGACCTTCCTCCTGGGCGAGATTCCATTAGCTTTCTGCCCACTTTGTTAGGCAAATCCGAGGAACAGAAGCAACACAAGTATCTATATTGGGAGTTTTACGAACGGGGGTCGGCACAGGCCGTGCGCTTTGGAAAATGGAAGGCCGTCCGCCGACCCATGCTGACGGGTGAGATTGAACTGTACGACTTGGAGGCCGACATTGGGGAAACGACCAACATCGCTGCCCAGCATCCCGACATCGTCGCCCAGGCACGTCAGTTCATGGAAGAAGCCCATGTGAGCGATCCCCGGTGGCAGGTGCCGAAGCCCGTCGTTAAGCCCGCCGGATAATACCGAGCTGCGTTCCAGCCGAAACGCTTTAAACCGTTCTCCCAAACCGATAGGGAAAGCGTGCTGCGTGGCCTTCACAGCGAAATTAAGACCGCCCCGGCGGGATCGCCTTTTGGACTCGCGGCTTGGATGACCTTTTTGATTTGACCTGCCGGCGTGGATCCCGCTGCACACCACAGCCAGAATTCGTCGCTATTACGAAGAATCCGCAATGACAATGGATCATCGCTCATAGGGCAGAACGCAACAGCGAATCCAAAAGCCTGACGCACCGCCTGGAAGAGGCCATTCAAATCCGCCCAGTTGGGCAACACCCAGGCTGATCCCACCTGCCGGATAGGTAGGCAGTAAAGCCCACCGCGGGTGAGTCGGATGAGGCTTTCCTCCAAAGTGGCTCGGCCAAGCATCACGTCGATCAAATCGCACTCGGGCGACAATCCAAGAGTTCGCGTTAACCGCGAGGAGGGGTCGCCGTCGATAAGGAGCACGGACTGGCCGATCTTCTCGCAAACATCCGACGAAAGCGCCAATGCGCACTCGATGGGGACATGCGGATCGAGAACTTGACTACTGATCCAGCCGGCATGGGTGGCAGCGGTCTTCCACATGGCCGAAAGCACCCACGTCTCTTTAAGCGCGGCAGGGATCGTCTTTAAATATGGTGTACAAATAGCCATGACGCGCTGCTCAAGCTCGTCATCAGTTGCCCGCGTCGCAGCCTGAACGTCGTCTTTACCAAAATGCGGCGGCTCAAGATTATTGGTCTCGCCGTGGCTTGAGTCAAAACGACGTACAAACACGCGCACGTCGGATTCCGACACATCGGATGGAGAAGACTCACCGGTAGGGGACGGCGCGGAGCCTGCCACGTTTTTTGCCAGGCCCTCAAAGATCGGGATGACGGACCTGTCTTCCGCTCTTTCGTCCTCCTCGAGACGCTGGATCGCTTCCAAAATTCGACTCATCTTTTTGATTGGCTCCTAATTCATTCACGCCAACACGGGCACTGCCAGTTAGAGCCTATCCCAAAAAGTCCCCCTCTCCCTCCGGGGGAGGGTTGGGGTGAGGGCAAGCGAACATCAGAATCGATTGAGAAAACCGGCAGCGATTCGAGTCACCCTCACCCCCGACCCCTCGCCCGCCAAATGGGCGAGGGGAGGTTATGGGATAGGCTCTAAGCCGCTCTTTCCCAGCCGCGTAAATAATGACTTCATGATTGCGCGGTACTTCTGGGGCTTATCGGCACCGCCCTCCATGTGCACGATATTCATCGGAAAACGCAGCGTCACTGGTGTCCCCGCTTCTGGTTCACCTGTCGGATCGGGTTCCGGCATTGGATGCGTCAGCTTCCCAATTGGCGAGGGAGGTGGCGTTTCGGGATCGGAATGGTCGTTCCCATCCGTCGGAAATTCATCCCCCTCAGAGCTATCACTCCGCAGCTCTTCAGTCGGTGCAGAGCCGGTGACGGTGAGTGAAGTCGATGTTTGCTTTTGTGAAAGCGGGTCACCGCTACCTGAAATTTCTCCTCCTTGCCCGACTAAGTTCGTCTGGGCAGATTCCGCCCGATCAAATTCAGAATTAGGAGGATCATGCTCGTCGGTGGGGTTTTGCGGTGACGGCATCACGCAGTTTGTGGGTCCCTCGTCGGTGGCAACGTCATCTTCGAAATCGGTATAGCCCTCAGCACCACTGCCACAGATAAAAGGAATTTGCCGCATGAACGTCTCTTCAAAAGGATCACCCCAATCATAGAAGATGAGCTCGGCTTGCGGCCGTTTGACCGCAGAAGGCGGAGCTTCCTCCTGCAACGATTGGATGGCCTGCTCAATCTGCTCAATCTGGGTCACCGGATCAGGCCGATCTCCTAATGCAGGCTCCCCTGATGAGCTGGTCCCCGCATTTGGGACTGCCATAACGTTTTCGACCGATACCGCTTCAATCTCGTGGCCTTCATCTTCCGTCTCACTTTTAGAGCTTGACGAAATGGCCGTATCGTCGAGGTGTGGTGCCACGTTGGACGGCAACTCTGGCTTTTCCAAAAATCCAAAGCGGGAGGTGCCTTCCGACACACCGTTGTTTCCCTGATCGACCGAAAACAGGTCTCGATCTGGCGTTTCATCCTGTAATGAACCGAATTCGATGACCCCTTTGGTGTTTGGTGTCGAAGGTCGTGTGGGATTCCAGGGCAGAGGGATCTGCTGTAAGTCTGCCCATGCCTGCTCAACGACCTCCGCGGTAATCTGCCGAAGGCCATCGGCAAATGCCAGGACCAAGGCGTGATCACAAATTTGGTTGATCAATCGCGGCACGCCGCCCGTGGCGTGATACACCGCTTGCAAAGCGTTTTCCGGAAAGATTTGCTCGGCTTTAGCACCAGCCCGACTGATTTGAGTGCGAATGTAGGTAAAGGTGTCGGCCCGGTTGAGGGCGTCCAGATAACAGCGGACGGCAATTCGTTGGTTCAACGTCTGTAGTTTCGGCGAGGTCAACCTTTCTTCCAAGACCGGTGAGCCGGCGAGAACCAGCCGCAGCCCTGGTTCACGGCTCCGCTGGATGTTTGTCAGAACGCGCAGTTCTTCCAAAAGGCGGAGCTTGAGGGTGTCTGCCTCATCTGCCAGGATCACCACCGCTGGGCCACCTTCATCTTTAAGGAAGTCCATAAGGGCAATCCGCAACTCGCCATCTTCCATGCCCTGAAAGGGCTGTTTCAGTTCGTGAAGAATGGTCTGGAGGAGGGCACGGGAAGTGGGAAACCGCCCATGACGCAAAAAGACCACACGAAAACGGGAACCGCATTCCTCCGCCAGGACCTGCAGTAATAATGTCTTGCCTGTGCCCGGTGGACCAACTAAGAGCGCCGGACCTTCACCCCGCAAAATCGCTCGGCGAAGTTGCTCACGGGCAGATTCCATTGTTTCCACGGGCACGTAAGCCCGCGGGTAAGGTGCCGGCAAGAACGGTCTCTCCTTGAAATGAAAAAACTGCTCGTACATCGACCCATCCGTGTAGATTTAGACTCTCGGTTTTGAGCTCAGTTCTGACTCCACCTGTGTCGTCGCAAAATGGGGTGGAGATACCGAATCCATGCCATCGATAAATTTCCCATCCCCGGTGGACAGGTTTATGTGAAAAACCGGTCCCCCCGTGATGGCAAATAATTGCTCAGCAGTAGAAACACGCTGGCCGTCGGCGAAACCAATTATTAGTGACGTGACGGCCCCATGCGCCAATAGTCCCACCAAAAGGGCAAACAACAGCGAAAACGGCGTCAGAGTCTTTGTCACTTCCCTGGGGACCGAGGATAGGGATTCTCTGTCGAAATCGACGACGCATCCTTGGGCAACCTCCCAGTCGGTCAAGGCGTCTCGGAGTTGAGCCTCAACTGCGACGAACTGTCCCTGCAATTCCTCAAGATTGCCGCGAAGCTCGTCAAGGCCCTTTCCCAGCTTTGCGTCCCACGATTGAATCTCCGATTGCAGAGCCGCAAGACGCTGCATCTCCCCCTGGTTGTTTGACGCTAATCCAGGCCGCTCATGTGAGTTCCCTATCGCGGGCGCCTCATAGGCAGACGGAGCACCAATTTGTCCACCAAGCGGGAGGGAGAGCCAGGTCGTGGCCGCGGGGACGTTTGTTTCTCCCGGAACACCGTTTGCCGAGTATTCCTTCTGTCGCCGAGATCGTAATTGGATCTCTTGTTCAACCTCGGCCAGAAGCGATTCCACCGCTTTAACGTCCGGATGCTCGACGGTGTGGGTCATCAGTAGCTGTTGACGACGCTTGAGAAGGCTCTCACGTGTTGCTTGCAATTGGGCGAGCAGGGGATCGTTGGCCAGCTGACCGCGCACGACCTGGTTTTGAATCGCCGACATCGCCAGCCGAGAAAACTCCGTCTGCCTTTCTCGCCACTCGTGACGTAACGTTTCCATTTCCTGTGGAAACCGTGTTTGCAAGTCCTGCAATTGACGTTTAAGCTCTGCCAGCCGTGTAACACGATCGGCAACGGCGGCGGCTCGGTCTCTTTGCAGTGTGATAAGAGCAGAACGGACTTTCGCCATGCCCTGCTCCGGAGGCGTGTCCTTCGCAAATACGATTCTCCATGCCCCCGCGTAATCCCCTGCGACATAGTTGCTGGTTCGTTCGCCAGCGGAGCCACCTGGTCCAGGTGTGATGCTCAGCGGCAGATACCGGGCGGTGGGCCAACGCCGTGAAGACGTTCTATCTAAGTCCATTGCCTGGTGGTCTTCCTGAGTCGCTTTCAAAGAGGCAACACCGCCGTCATCAGAACCAGGGCCGCCGTGAAAAGGCAATGCGATTGGTTCAAGACTGGCTTCCGAACCCAAGCGGGTCGTCAACTCACGAACGAGTGTTTCCAGTCGCCGGGCAACATCCGTATCCGTCCCCTCGGGGGTCCGCGAATCGCTCTGTAAACCATCTCCCGGAGGGTTTGGCGCAGGCCCCAGCCGTGGTGAATAATAGAGTGTTAACGTGGCGTGGGGTGCCTCGGCTGGAGTGACTGACATCGGCTTTGAGCGGACGAAGACTGGCCTGTCGCTCGATGCGAGAAGGCTAAGGGTGAGCCAGGCCGTGAGCAGTCCGCAGGCAAAACCGCTCACTGCGGCGGCGTCTCTGGCAGAAAAGGTCCAAGGTTTTGGCTTGGGTCGTGTCAAGAGACACCTCCCCAATTTGTTCGTTCGGCCATCAAGGAGACGGTTGACCTCGGTCAATGCCTCTGGTGAAAGGTATCCCCAACGTTGAGTCGGCAATCCGAGCCCTCCCCGCACGGAGCGGGGGGCTTCCTGAGTGAAAATCGACTTTGTATGGTCTAAGCTTGAGAAGGCCTTTGCGGGTCGTAACGGTTTGGCCTGGTTTTTGGGTTTACCTCAAATCGCAGTATGTGAAGAGGTCCAATGTTTCGGATAAAGATTTGCGGGGTGCGGTCTCGACAGGATGTGGTCGCGGTGGCCGAAGCCGGAGCTGACGCGATTGGCTTTAACTTTTTTCCCCGAAGTGTGCGGTACATCTCGCCCCGTGATGCCAGTCAAATAGGCGCAAACGTCCCCCGGGGAATCGCCAAGGTGGGGGTTTTCGTGGATTGTCCCATCGGGGAACTCCGTGAAATCGCCTTTCGTGTCGGTTTACACTGGATTCAGCTCCATGGGGACGAGACCCCGGACGTCCTCGCAAAGCTCCGCCCCCTCAATTGCATCAAGGCCT
Source organism: Planctomycetota bacterium (assembly GCA_029549885.1). GTDB lineage: Bacteria > Planctomycetota > Planctomycetia > Pirellulales > Thermoguttaceae > Thermogutta. The sequence continues at coordinate 25,966 of JAKPII010000223.1, read as the reverse complement.
TTCGGATCGACGCCCGCGGGCTAGAACCTGTCCGGGAATTTCTCGTAGCTTGCGAAAAACTGAAGGTGACCCCCAGCGCGGTGCTTTTGGATGCATCCGAGAATGGGGAGTACGGCGGCACAGGACAGACGTTTGACTGGAAGATCGCAGCAGAGTACCGCAATCTCATGCCAGACGTCCCGCCTCTCGTCCTTTCGGGGGGACTTACCCCAGAAAACGTGGCCAAGGCCGTCGAGACCGTCCGCCCTGCAGCCGTTGATGTGGCGAGCGGGGTGGAAGACGAGCCGGGCAAAAAATCCCCAACAAAAATTAAACTCTTCGTCGCTGCGGCCAAGGCGGCCTATGAGGGGATCCACGCAGGTTAGGTACACTTTCGCCGACAGTTAGCAGCAGAAGGCCCTAACCGTGGCACGTCAAGGGACTTGGCAGGGGCAGGAAACTCGTCGTATGATAGTGGGGTAACTGTAAACTGTGCCAATTTCGTGCCTTACCTTTTTCAACCAGACGGGCTGTCCGCCACGTTGAGGACTTGGGTACTTCATCCGGAAGAAAACTCCGGAGGCTCCGGCCGTCGGTAGAGTCTCGTGAGAAGGGCGAGGTTTTCACAGCGATCATTCCCAGTGAGGCAGGAGAGTAACAAATGTCCCACACAGCGATGACCCGAACCAAAACCGAAGGCAAACTCCCTTACAAGGTGGCCGATATTTCCCTGGCCGACTGGGGACGGCGAGAAATTGAATTGGCCGAGAAGGAAATGCCAGGCTTGATGGCCCTACGCCGTAAGTTTGGCGCGTCCAAGCCGTTGCGGGGGGCGAGGATTGCCGGGTGCCTTCACATGACGATCGAAACCGCCGTCTTGATCGAAACACTTGTGGAGTTGGGTGCCCAGGTCCAATGGAGCAGTTGCAACAAGTTTTCAACTCAAGACCACGCAGCGGCGGCCATTGCAGCCCGGGGTATTCCCGTCTATGCCTGGAAAGGCGAAACCGACGAGGAGTACGAATGGTGTATCGAGCAAACGCTCATTTTCCCCGACGGGGAGCAGCTCAACCTGATCGTGGATGACGGCGGGGACCTCACCGCCATGGTCCACAGTCCCAAATATGCCCATTTGCTGCCGGGAATTCGTGGCCTTTCGGAAGAGACCACTACAGGCGTGCATCGCTTGTATCAGATGCATGCCCGCGGCGAGCTAAAAGTGCCCGCCATCAACGTCAATGACTCGGTAACAAAGAGCAAGTTCGACAACCTCTATGGTTGCCGCGAGTCACTGATCGACGGCATCAAGCGAGCCACGGACGTCATGGTAGCCGGGAAGACCGCCGTAGTCTGCGGCTATGGCGACGTCGGAAAGGGTTGTGCGCAATCGCTGCGGGCATACGGGGCCAGGGTGGTCGTTACCGAAATCGACCCCATTTGTGCCCTTCAAGCCGCCATGGAAGGGTACGAGGTCACCACGCTCGAAGAAGTGGCCCCGCGAGCGCAGATTTTCGTCACGGCCACCGGGTGCTGCAAGGTGATTCGGGCCGAACACATGCTCGCCATGCCGGACGGTGCCATCATCTGCAATATTGGCCACTTTGATGTGGAAATCGACGTTGATTGGCTGATGAACAAGTCCGGGGCCAAACGGACGACGATCAAACCCCTCGTCGATAAGTTCACGTTCCCCAATGGTAAGTCGATCATCTTGTTGGCCGAAGGCCGCCTTGTGAATCTAGGTTGCGCGACCGGGCATCCGTCGTTCGTCATGTCAAATTCGTTCACAAACCAGGTCCTTGCCCAGATTGCCCTTTGGACCGAGCCGGAGAAATACCCTGTTGGCGTTCATTGCTTACCCAAGAAGCTCGACGAGGAAGTGGCCCGGTTGCATCTTGAACAAATCGGCGTCAAATTGACGCGACTGACACCGGAACAGGCTGCCTATTTGGGCGTTCCTGTGGACGGTCCGTTCAAACCTGACTACTACCGTTACTAATTGTGGCCGCGACAATCGGCGACACGGAGCCATCTTGTCGGTGGGCCGACCATAGGACAAATGACGAAGGACAATCGGTCCCTTTTGCCAAAATGGGGACCGGTTTTTTTGGGACTCGCGGGAATCAGTGAGTGGGATTGGATTCCGATGCCGGAGATACAAGCTTTTCGGGGGATTCGCTATGATCTGGGTCACGTTGGCTCGTTAAGCGACGTGATCGCACCACCCTATGACGTCATCTCGCCTGAACTCCAGGCTTTCCTCTACAAAAAACACCCGTGCAACGTGGTGCGGCTCATCCTCAACCGCATCGAACCGGGTGACGACGAGGTCAACAACCGGTATTCGCGGGCAAAACGATTTTACCAAAGTTGGTTAGCGGAAGGGGTGCTCTTCCGGGAGGCCGATCCCGCCATTTATGTCTATTACCAGGAGTTTGAGGTCGATGGCCGCCGCTATCTCCGCCGCGGGTTCATGGCCCGAGTGCGTCTGTCCGCGTACGGCGAAGGGCAAGTTTTTCCTCATGAACACACGCTCCGTGGTCCCCGCATGGACCAGCTTATGCTGATGACCATGTGCAAGGCCAACTTGAGTCAGGTCTTCGGGATGTATCCCGACCCCGATCAACAAACGATCTCTATCCTCGACGAGGCCGTTCAGGGCCTGACCCCCATAGAGGCCGTGGACCACCTGGGCGTGATCCACCGCATGTGGCCTGTCACTGATCCTCGGCTTGTGACGAATCTGTCGGCGGTTGTTGGTCCAGCTCCGATTTTCATTGCCGATGGCCACCACCGTTACGAGACGGCCCTGGAATATCGGGAACAACTCCGGGACATGGGCTATCTTCGGCCGGACCATCCTGCCCATTATGTCCTGATGCACTGTGTCCCCATGGAGGATCCTGGGTTGATCGTCCTGCCAACGCATCGGCTTTTCCGCTCTATCCCGCCCATGACGGCGGCCGAACTGGCGGAACGGCTCGGCGACCTATTTTCGCTCCACCAAGTGGCAAATGGTCCGGAGGCCGCGCGGGATGTCTGGGAGTTGGTAGAGGCTTCCCCCGACCCCGCAACCCTGGCGATCTTTACTCGTCCCGATCAACAGTGGTCCATCGCGGAGCTGACGCCCGCCGGGCGAGAGAAGATGGACGACATCGCCACCGACCACACACCGGAGTGGCGTGCTTTGGGCGTAGCCGTTCTGCATCGGCTCGTCGTCGAGCACCTCCTCAAGCTGGAGCCCCCCTTGGACATCGACTACGTTCACAGTATTGAGGAGGTCATTCTGGGCTTGCAAACAAGTAACTATCCGATGGCCGTCCTGGTCAAGCCGGCTTCTGTGAAGGACATTCGCGACGTTAGCCTACAAGGAGACCGGATGCCGGCCAAGAGCACCTACTTTTATCCCAAACTGTGCTCAGGGCTGGTAATTAACCCGCTTGAGTAAGCCGGCAATTGGTCTCTTCAGAGGGCGTGATAAGTGAGGCAAAAGCCCAACGCCGGTCCTGGTTTTCGCTCCGCCTGAGTGAATTTCCCGGTTTCACGTGGAACAGGATCTAATTCCTCGGTAGCTTGGAGCCTATCCCATAAGCTCCCTTCACGCGTTTGGTGGGCGAGGGGTCGGGGGTGAGGGTGGCTCGAATCGCTGGCGGTCTTCTCAATCGATTCCGACGTTCGCTTGCCCTCACCCTAACCCTCTCCGGGAGGGAGAGGGGAGTTTTTGGGATGGGCCCTTAATGGGTTCTTACTGGTATCCGGATGCAGAACTGGATGGCGTCTGCAGCCCCTTCCAGCGATTACCAGAAAGCTCACACGTAGCTATTGACACCCTTTGCTGGTTCCACTGCCGATTGCCGTTCCCTTTTTCCGCCAGGATTGATAAAATCTGCCCAAAAGAGTGATACGTCGTTCCACGTGAAACAGGCAGTTTGGAAAACTCGCAGCGATAGGATCGCTTGTTGCAACGGATGGCAAACGCCCTTCATGGGGCCGGCACGGAGGCGCGGGCATGCCGCGGGTCATTTGCATTGCCAATCAGAAAGGAGGCGTGGGAAAAACAACGACCGCGATCAATTTGGCTGCTTGTTTGGCCAAGGCAGGTCGTCGAACCCTCCTCGTCGATCTCGACCCGCAGTGCAATGCCACATCCGGTTTAGGGTGTCAGCCGCTTTCCCATCATCCCCTCGTGGTGGGAACGCCACTTAGCCATGCTATCCTAACCACAAGCGTCAAAGACTTAGAAATCCTGCCGGGCAGCCGTTGTTTTCGAGACATCGAGTCTCTTGTCCGCGATCAAGGGGTCTATGCCTCGATGCTTCGTAATCACCTGCAGACAGGAATGGCCGGCTATGATTACGTCCTCATCGATTGTCCCCCGTCCGTCGGACAACTGACGCGCACCGCGTTGGCAGCATCCAACGAAGTGCTCATGCCCATTCAATGCGAATACTTCGCCATGGAAGGCCTCGCTCAAATGATTGAGGTCATCCGGCGCGTTATGGTCGAACGCGATCGTCAACTCCAGTTTGGGGGCATCCTGCTGACCATGTACGATCCGCGGTTGGAGTTGACTCTGGAGGTCGAGGAAGAGGTCCGCGAATTCTTCGGAGACATCGTCTTTTTCACGGTGATTCCGCGCGACGTCGTGTGCGCGGAAGCACCCAGCCATGGTTTACCCGTCATCGATTACGCACCAAGGGCACGAAGCACCCGTGCCTATGTCGAACTTTGCATGGAGGTCTTGGATAGTGAGTAAGGAAAAAAGACTTGGTCGTGGTTTGGAAGCCTTATTGGGTAAGTTGGATAGCGCTACTCAGGCCCCAACCGGAGGTACGTCCGCAGGGGCCGTGAGTTTCGACGTCCCGCCTGTGGGTCTCGGTACAATAGGTACAGCAAATTCCCTGTCTGACAGTGTTCCCGCGGCAGATACCCAGCCGACTGGCGTCATCGAAATCCCCATTGATGAGATCGATCCCAATCCGTTTCAGCCCCGGCAGGAAATCAATTCCGATGAAATCGTTCAACTGGCTGATAGCCTCAATAACCACGGGCTACTTCAGCCGATCGTCGTGCGGCGGCATCGGGGCCGCTATCAGTTAATTGCCGGGGAACGCCGCTTCCGCGCGGCGAAACTTGCCGGTTGGGACAAGGTCCCGTCGCGGGTTGTCGAGGCCGACGATCGACAGCTTGCCGAGCTTGCCATTGTGGAGAACTTGCAGCGAAAAGACCTCAACCCGTTGGAAAAGGCCCGTTGTTTCCAGCGATACCTGGAAGAATACGGCGTAACCCAGGAAGAGTTGGCCAGCCGACTGAGTCTGGATCGTTCGACCATCTCCAATTTCATCCGCCTTCTCGATCTACCGGAGCCTGTCCAACAGGCCTTGCGAGAGGGACGAATCACCCAGGGACATGCTCGCGCGTTGCTCTCGCTCGATTCTGAGGAGGACCAAATCGCCCTTTGCCAGCAAATCGAACAGGAAGGCCTCAGCGTCCGGCGAGTCGAGCAAATCGTCCAAGAAAGGCAGCGAGCAACGGCAGGCCTGACCGTCGTCCACCCCGAGTCATCATCCCGCCCAGGGCGATCGTCCGAACACCTGGCCGCTTTGGAGCAAGAGTTCCGTGCGGCCTTGGGATTGCGGGTCTCACTTACCCATAACGGACGCGGAAAAGGCAAGTTGGTCGTCTATTTCCAATCACATGAAGAGTTCGATCTTTTGCGAGACCGAATTTGCGGACAAGAGAAACACCGGGCAGCCGGCTGAACCGATGTCCCGCCGCCGGAGAAAGCCCCACTCCAGCGGGGCCGCGCTTTCAAGTGCCGTCCTCCGCGCAAATGCGACGAGTCACCCAGCAAGGTCACGGGAGTGGCAGGGCGGCCTTAACAATCGGCCGGTGGGATGGTAAGATACGGATGCATGAGGCCTTTTTGGCAAGATGCGGGGCGTAGCGCAGCCTGGCTAGCGCATCTGCTTTGGGAGCAGAGGGTCGCCGGTTCGAATCCGGCCGCCCCGACTTACTTTTGAGCTCATTCGATCGGCCCGCTGAGGAGGTCAATTGGGCAGCGCTTGGTGTTTGTCCTCATTCGGGTTTTCCGCAGTTCGGAGCGTCTCGTTCCATCAATTTTTGGGGTAGGCTTTTGCCAAAACTTTTGCGCAACTTGCCCCATTTTCTGCACCTACCCGAGCCCCTTTGATAGGTTCATCCTTCTAAGCGTTGAGCGACGATACGGAACCTTTCCCGCTCAACCGGGGGGAGTGCCTCCGGCGTCAGGCCAAAATCTTTGCACGCCCGCTGCCATTCCCTCAGGGCCGTAGGTGTATCGCCCACCGCGATGAGCGCCTCTACCAGGTGGAAGTAGCTTAACGGTGTTGGCTCCTCGACCACGGCCTGTTGGGCATCGGAAAGGGCTTCTCGATTTTTACCAAGGCCTAGGCGGACCACCGTCCGTGTATCGAGCAGGCTCCCGATCGGGCCGATGACAGCGATGGCCTGCTCGATTAGACTCTCGGCCTCTTGAAGGCGACCTTCGCTTGCTGCCCCGGACACACTGCGCCCCTTGGCGGCCAAAATGTATGCGAGATTGTTTTTGATAAGGGCTTTTTCCATGTCCGAAAGGTCCTTCCGGGCCAAAAGTTCTCGGTAAGCTTTCTCGCATTCTTCATACCGCCCGGCGAGGTTCAAAAAACTGGCCAAGTCGATGGCAATTCGCTTGTCATTCGGGTTCGATTCCCTGGCCTTGAGTAACCAGCCTTCGACCATCGCTAGGTCACGATCTTGAATGCCTGATCGGTTCAACCGCAGCACACTCATGGCGACCGAGGCCACCGCCGTTATTGGCAGCGTCTCCGACGTTTTCTCACAAAGCTCTAGGGCTTCTTTCAATCGTTTCTGACGCCCCAAAAAGAGGGCTTTTCCGAGAACGGATTCTTTTCGGACCTCGCTCAATCGCGTCCACGCCTTCTCGGTCCAAGCGGTCAAGCCGCTCGATTCTGCCGCAGTGAGAACGGCTTCCGCATCGGCCCAACGCTTTTCGCCGATCGCACGTTCGAGTCTTTCATCCCACGGCCCGTGGACTTCGTCAGCTCTCCCATCGCGGACGGCCAATTTCGTCTGTAATTCCAGGGCGACGAAATCGTAGCCTGGCACCGACCGGAGTGTATTCAAGTGCGGTTGAATCTCCTCCGCCGGAGACCTAAATCTGATCAATTGATTGATGAAGAAGACAAGGTGCGACGGCTGTATCGGCGCCCCAGGCCTGAAAAGTTCCAGCATTTGCATCCGCGCATCGGGCCAACTCCCCAAACTGGCCAGGGCCCGGGCAAAGGCGAATCGGTCCTCGGGCGAGAGGATCCCCCCTTCGCGAATCACGGTCTGGTATTCCGCCACCGCCCGCTCTCTGGAAGAACGTTCCGGCCGCTGCGATAAGACCCGTCCTAATAGGCAACGATCAACGAGAAGCCCTTGTTCATTGAGGTTTGCCGTGAGGAGCTCGATCGCCCGGCAGACATCACGGTAATCCGGCGACAGCCCGAGGAGCTGAGCTAGATTCCGCCGCGCATCAAGCTTTGTCGAATCACTGACGCGCAGCCCATCTGCCTTTGCCGAAACAAGCCGTTCCAAAACCGCACGACATTCAGAAGTTCGCCCCTGCCGCAGGCAAAAGCCCGCCCATTCGAGGAGGAGATCACCACTTTCCGGATTTTCCTGAATTGTTTTTCGGTAAATCTCTTCCGCTTGGTCCGGCCGACCTAACAGTTCCAACCCCAACGCCAGAACCCGTCGCTCCGAGACATCCTGAATCTGCCGCTTCTGCCACGCCTGGATGAGATTCTCCGCCTCGGTCTTACGATCGGTTGCCACAAGATGCATGATCTGGGCAAGGTGCGCCTCGGGCCAATTCGGAGCCAGGGCGATCACGTGTGCAAAAGCCTTGTCGGCATTTTCCGTTTGCTTCGCACGGGATAAGAATTGAGCGTACCAGAGCCAATCCAGTGGATCGGACGACTTCGCCAATAGCGGTTCGACAAGCTTGATGGCTTCCGGGATTCGCCCCTCGCGTGCCAAAAGTTCGGCCTGGAGCTTCACCGACTGGAGATCGCTAACTCGCAAAGGTGAGGTTGTAAGAACCTTTCGAGCTTCCTCATTCTGTCCTCGGAGCAAAAGAAGGCGAGCCAGTTCTTCCTTGCCCTCGCGCATTAGGAGGCCACGACGTTCCAGCAACCGATATTGATCAATCGCCGCCGCGAGCCTTCCCTCCAGTAATGCGATGCGGGCTTTTAACCGTAACACATCGGGCCAGTACGGGAATCGCTTTTCCAGTACTGTGAGGTCTTCTTTTGCCTCCATGAGAAGCCTTGACCGATCTGAAGGGGACACCGCCTTTTGCATTGATTGATATACTTTCAGAAGTGCGGCACTCAGGAGCGTTACTCGCCCACTTTGCCCCTCGATCCGTCGGAGCTCTTCCAGCCAAGCCTTCGCCTTCTCGAAATCGCCCTTCTGACAAGCCATCTCCAAAAGCACTCGCGGAGGTTCAACGTCGCTTTCATCTCCGCGTGCCAACTTTTCCCAAAGTGCCTCAGCCTCCGCGGTGTTACCCATTCTCAGATGAAAACGGGCCACTGCACGCACCACGGGTCTTTGGTCCGCAGCGGGAAGCTTTTCAAGTTCCTGCATTACCTGCGTGAGAATTTCATTCCGCTTGTTCTCGCCCAGGAGTTCCGCCAACTCGACCATCATCCGCAGGATGTCCCCGCGAAAACCCGCCCCTTGAAGTGCCGCTCCAAGTGTGGCAAGGGCCTCATCGGTGCGATTCTGTCTAGCAAGCAGCGACGCTAGCTCCAAATGCAGGCGAGGATTCGCACCCGACCGTATTGCCTCTTGAAGGAGCTTGGCTGCCTCGTACGTTTGCCCGCGGGCTTCCAGGTACCGACTCCTCATCAGCACCTTGTCATCGTTGGCTATCGCCGAAGACTGCACGACCTGCTGCAAGAGTTGATCAAGTTGCTGCCATTCGGGACTGTCCAAGGGCCTCCCCCGAGCAGCGGCAAGCCTTGCCAAAAAGAGGTTTCCCAAAAACTCTCCCGAGTTCCGCACTCTGGCGGCATATTGGGATTGCAAAATGCGTTCGAACTCATACAGAGCCAACTCCGATTGTCCCGATTGGATAAGCCAATTAGCCCAGGCGGCCTGCACCCGCGGGGAGTCAGGTGCACGTTCCCGCAATTGGCTAAGGACTGCACCGGCGGAGTCGCGCATCCCCATTTGGAGGTAAGCTTCGGCAAGGGCCAAGCCCACCCATTCCTGCAAAGCATCATCCTCCCGACCAATGCTGCGATAGAGCCCTTCAAGGCGGCTCAGGCCTTTCACCCGATCACCTTGAAGGAATGTCAGCCGTGCTTGCCAAAATTGCAAGTACTGCGCGGGAAAACGCGCCCGCTGCATTAGCGCGATAATGTTACGAGCCGCTGCAAGATCGGGCGGCTGGCGACTCAAATGGAGCTCGGCCAGCTCGGGCAATCGCGAAGGGTCCTCCAACGTTAGCCGCTTCAAGTAGGTCTCTTCTCGGTCAATGTCTCCCGCCAAGCGTGCCCAATTGACATGGGCTGCCCAAACTCGGCGATCCTCAGGCGCCGTCTCTTCCGCCAGGGAAAGGATTTCTTTGGTCTTGTCGAGATCCCCCTCGTGCAAAGCGATGTTTGCAGAGATCAACAGGGCTTCAAGATGTTCGGGAACAGCCTCGAGGGCCGTCGCTACGTCTTTCTTGGCGGCGTCCATGGCTTGGGCGGCTTCGGCTGGGTTACTCGTCGTTTGGCTTACCCACCACCAGAAAGCGGCTCTTTGGGCGTGGGCATCTGCCGAGCCATGATTGCGGCTAACCATGTCATCAATGGTGACGCGAGCCGATTCGTAATCCTGCACCGCGGGAGCACGATAGCACTTGGCCAACAGAACATACGCCTCAAGCAATGCCGGATCGCGCTCGATAACACCGCGGAGTGTATCGATGGCCTCTCGGATTTTCTCGCGGGCAATTTGACACTTGGCAAGGTTCAGCCCCGCCAATACTCGTTCCGGATCGTTTTGCCATAATTCGCGCCATAACGAGGCCGCCTCTTCCCACTGTTGCAGTCGCATGGCCAGCGAGGCCAGGGCTTCTAAGATTCGAGGCTCATCGGGGACCTTGGCCAATGCCCGGCTGAGGACACGGTAGGCGTGCCATTGCAGTTGAGCATTTCCTCTTGCCCGATCCGCCTGTTCCGCCACGGCCAAGGCCAAGGCGATTTGAGCTGCTGTTTCGCCGGGTCGATGCCGAAGGTACAGGTCGTAGTTCTTAACAAGATCGGTGAGGGCCTTGCCGATTTCCTCCTCGTGACCAGCCGCCTTGGCCGCAGCTAACCGTTTTTCGGCTGCCTCGGCACGGGCGCGAATCCGCTCGACGATCCGCTGCGACTGATAGTTGTGGAGGGCCGGCAAGCCCACGCCAAACGCCAGCGCGAGGACCGCAAGGGTCCCCCAGCCCCACCAGTTCGGCCGCCACCGGATTGTTCGCGTTGCCACCATCATGTTTTGGGCATAGTTTAGAGTCACTTTACTCTAACCATTTTCCTAAACTTGGCCATATCTCCATAGTTCTCATTTTACCCACAATACCAAGACACCCTCTTTCCTCACAGGCACGCAAGTCCCGCAAGCTTTGCAGATCACCTCGCGGGGACAACGGGAAACCTTTTTTCCATGGGATTTCCATGGGAAATATGAGCGCCCCCAGCGCGTACCATGAGTATAGACCGGCGGCAACCCTGGAAAAAGTGATAAGTGGTTTGTTAGACCCGAGTTCCTTGCGGGAAAACCGGCTTCTAATGCCAGAGCTCGGTCGCGTTTTGGCAATGGCCGTCCCGAACCAGTGCAATGTTTGCTCTGATTGGGACTACTCAATCTCCTTGCCGTCCTCGACCCGCAGTGGAGACGACAACAGCGCTCCCCCCTGCCGAATCCTGCCAATGACGGCCACCGGTTGTGGGTCACGTGTCAACGTCCGCCCCAAGGGGATGATGGCTACCACGTCCCAGGCGAACGGGAGTTTCGGAACAATCACGCGGCCACCGCGGTATGCAATCGCCATCCGGGGCCGGTCCGTCTCCTTCTTTCTCGGCCGTGCTCTGCGGACCCACTCACCCTCCAAACAAAAATGATCCACCCCTGATGGTGGACCCTGAGTGATTTCTTCCTCTTTCACGAGCTTCACCAGATGGGGATAAAAGTAACGAAATCGGGCCACAATGGGACCAATACTGACCAGGCGCTCTGGATTGGGAACATCCCACGCGAGTTGCTTGATAGCAGGCTCCGGCGAATATAAGATTCCACATTGGATCGGTACGATGATAAGACGATGTCCGTGACCGAGCGTGATACCCAAAGACAATAGAACACACATCCACGACCGGCTATCATTTATCCGTATAGCTGCATGAATAAATATTACCATTAAAGTCGCCAGCATTGTGACTATAAACAGTTTATCAAGGCTAAGGGTACTTTGGGTGATTAATTCGATCTTTACGGCGCCGAGCCAAATCGGCCACACTGCCAGAAGCGCAATCAGGATCATGGCTGAGAACGCTTGGAGTAATCGCCAGACTAGCCGCGGTACGATTACCCTCTCGGATGTGCCTCCCGTCACCCAGTATTGCCACGGAACTGAAGCAAGCACTGCGGCCAAGGGATAAAGCGGCAGAAAATAGCGGTTCTTCGCCTCTGGAATGAACCAAACCGTGGGAAAGGTTATGAGCAAACTGACAACCAGGTAACGAACCAAGGGCTGCCAGTTGGTCAAGGACTTCCGTAATCTGTGATCCAAGAACGCCAGAAAGAATAGCGACCACGGCAACATGCACACGAATGTTTCTAAGGGATATTTCAGGATGTGGCCGAAGAGCCCCTCCGTGGCAAGTCGGCTTTCTACCTGACCACACCAAATTTGCCAGGTATATTGTGGTCCCACCGCAAGATAATAGGGGACTGTCCAGGCGGCAATAACTACCAAAATGATTATATAGGACAGAACATACGCCCGCGATAAAATGAGTCGATAGTTCTTCTCGATCAGAAGAAACGTGACAGTACACATTAAGTAATATACTGGAGCTTGAAGGGCCTTTGTCAGCGCACCTAGGCCCGTAAGCAACCCAGCCAAAGCCCAGAACAACGTCCGTTTGTCAGGTGTGGCGTAGCCGTGGTACCAGATCAAAAGCGCGGAGCCAACGAAAAAAGCAAAGAGGGCATCGGTCTCGCCCATTTGGCCAATCGTCAGTGTCTGACCCATCGTCAGAAAAGCCACACCCGACGTTATAGCGGCCATTCGGCCAAGATGATGTCGGGCAAAGGCGAAGCACACCAAGGCGGTCGCACATGTCGCAAGCGCGCTCGGCAGTCGCACGGTGACCGCGTCGAATCCCCCGCGAATGATGGCGATGACCGCAATAAGCCAATTCTGAAGCGGTGGCCGAGAGCAATAAATCTCCCCTTGTTCGCGAGGGATCAGCCAGTCATTTGTCGCCAGCATTTCGCGCGCGACCTCGGCCCGCCGAGGCTCTTCACCTATGATGGGAAGAGACTCGATCCCTAATAACGAAAGAACAACCGCGAAGATGATAAAGGCTACTTCGAGGAGGAGGGAATACTTTTCTTCCTTCGCCGAAGAAGCTCCTCCCGTGGCAACACTTTCCAACATACGGCTGACCAACCTCTCGCCGAGATGATCATGAACCTCCCTTTTCCTTCTTTCACCGGGCAGCGCCTGACCGCCCCGCGTCTCGAATTATATCGTTGGCCCCTTTTTCGCTTAAACACCGATTGGGCCGTTCTTGGAGGGTACAGCCGGCGCGGGGGCCGTGAGCCGGCAGAGGAAGACATTTCGCTCGAATCCGCTCACGGCGCGTGCACCGTTTCGGACAAGGAATGGCGGGTAAAAGGACCGCCTAGCACTCTCTTATCCTTTGATCGACAGCATACTACCTGCCGGATTTCTCGGCGAAAGACTTGTGAAAGTCCCGCGAAAACGGCAACGGTTCGGAGTTAGCTCACGGGTCTTGCAGGCTACGCAGGGTGACAGTCTCGTTGCTGTTTTCGATTTTCGCGATAAGCGCTCGGAGTCGTTCCACGGCCGGCTGAAAACTGCGAGCCTCCCAGTGAGCCAGCAGTTCTTTCTCGAGTTGGCGCAATCGCGGTAGCAGCGGCTTGGCTGCCGCCCCATAGAGGCTGAGAGCTTCTAGGCCCCCCATGACTCGATCTTGTTTTCCCCAGCGATCAAGTTCCATGATATCAAGACAAAGCGACATGCCCTCGCGGATACGGTGTTGAGCAAGCACTTTCAGCCCGGCCAAGCGAATTCCATCACCGAACATTTCATCGCTTGGTGCTAGCTCGACAACAGCGCGATAAATCTCGGGCAAGAGAGGCTTCACTTCCTCGTAAGAGAGATTCTGGTAAACGGAGGCGATCGCACCTCGGGCCCGACCATCTTCATTGCGAAGCCCTTCGCGAACCGCAGCATAGAGGGCTTGCCGATCGACCCCTTCTAACGAACGTCCCAGCAATCCCGTTCGGCGATCAAATAGGGCAAAACACAAGTAGCGCTGTTCCATGCCCCGAGGATCCTCGGCAGAGGGGCCTTTGGCAAGACGCTGCAACAGCTTTGGCACTGCGGGCATCGCAGCAGGACGGCCAATAGCAGCCAGGGCATCCGCGGCCTTAACGCGGAGCCAAAGGTCCTCATGATCGAGCAACTCGATGAGTACCGGGACGGCCGGAGCCGCGGCACCGCGGAGACAGGCCAACGCCTGGCACGCCCCGTATCGCGCCTCCAGCCGCGGTGAGCGGAGCATTTCTAACAACGGGGCAATCGATTTTGGCTTCCGTCGGCCCAGCGCCATGGCTGCCCGTTCGCGGACCACCGGTGACCAACTTTCCAGCCGCCGCAAAAGTTCCTCTTCGCTCAACGAGTCATAAAAGCTATTGCGGTCCTTGTTGGACCAGCCTCGACCGTCCATGATCAAGGCCCAGGCCGACTCGGAATCGAGTTCGGGCACACACGACGGCTGCTTGCCCGTCAGATAAAGATTCTTCAAAGGTGCAGCATAGGCGAGGAGATAGGCTCCTGTGGCATCCCAATTGGCATAGCTATCATGACCATCTTCCGGGGGGCCTTGATGGACAAACGTCCCATCCCAGCGGCGGGCCAAGTCGAAGTACCAAGCCCCGAATTCCTGCATCCAAGCGCCGGTGGCATTAGGACCTGAAAGAGACACACCGGGCATTGCCCAAAGCATATTGAAAAAGTTGCCTGTGTGCCCACAATCTCGTTCCGATCCATGCGAGGCCACGCTCATTCGCGAGAAAAACTCGGCACTGTTGCGTTCTCCTAGCAGGTTGAACATGACCGCCGCCATACCGCACTTACCGTTATCTTCGTGCGTCTCGATCCAAGGGTGATGGTCACCATAAGGGACGGCACCTTTTCCCACGTAGAACCGGAGTAACCGAGCGCTTTTCTCGATTGCTTCGCTGACTTTGGGATCATCCACGCCAGCTTTGCGGGCCAAGATAAGGCCAATCGTAAGGGGAATACCGGGCGAATTCATCATCCCGTAACCGTCGAGTCCGCCATCCGGCCTGGCAAATTTGTGTCCCCATGAACCCACCTTGCTTTGTCCGTTCGCTGTTTCCAGGGCAAGACGGGTGAGCCCCGGCATCACCGAATCGTCCCCCGTCGCCAGCTTGTATTCAGCGAGCAGGATCATCAGGTAGCCGTAATACCAACTTTGGAAACCATCTGTTTTAAACCTGGCCGCCCTGTGAGCCTCCATTTTGACCAACTCAAGATATTCAGGATTCCCACTTGCCAAAAGGGCCAACGCGTTGAGACTTCGCGGAATGGGGTCCGGGCGATAATTGGGATCGGCGATCCGGCGAGCAAGCGCCGCGCAACCTCGTTCGAGGATGATTCGAGACTTGGGACAGTCGTACGGCGCTGTGGCGCTATATATTCCGAGCACTGGCAGCTTGATCACCACCTCCTTCGTTTCCCCGGCACGCCAGCGGATCAGTGATAACCGACCGCCCCCTGCTTCAGATTCTGCCAGCGTGATCGCCTTTCCGAATTCCGTGCGGGGATCATACGAAAATCGCTTGCCGCCCACTCCAAGGATCACGTCGCCCACCGCCAAGACGCCATCAGCAGGGGAACCCTTCTCAACCTTGGTAATAAGTATTTGCCGAGCGTCGCTGGTCACTAGTTTGTCGCAATACATCCACCCCCGGGCACCAGTTGGGCCAAGATTCCAATCGTGTACGGCCCCTTCCGGAATTCGGTCACCTCGCGTGAAATCGGGTATATCTGCGGATAGGGCCGCCGTTGCCAAGGACAGCATGACCAATACGACGATCGGCCTTGTAAACGTTACCACAAACATTGCCTAGCTCCGTTGTTCTTTGGTGAAAGGATCTTGGCCAACGAATCGCCCCTAACACCGTGGATAGCGCCGCTTGGACAACAGAGGCAGGTTGCCACCCCAATTCTGGATACGCCGCTTTTTGCAGAGTGCGCCGAATCTTTGATGTTCTCCATAGATTAACACAAAATCGCAATCGATCCTGGCAGATGACCGTGTGACTTGAAACTTTTTTGCAAGGCATTCAATGTACGTCGGATCGATCATACGATCGTCCCCTTCGCTCGGGGGCGAGAGGAAATGGTACATCTATCCAATCCTCCTACGGCACGCCGACAAGCCCGCCAACCTGAGGGGACCACCCCACGAGCGATTCACCCCCTCCTACGTCTTTCCCCCGATTTATCACCCGCGGCAAATCGTCTTTTCCCGACGAAACCGTTTGGCTATACTTCCCCGGCTGTAATTAGGCAAAAAACGGAGGCAACGGGATATTCCGACACGTTAATCGTGATCCGAAGGATGGCATGGACGGCCCATGATGGCACGTTTTCGCAGCAGTGTTCTTGGTAATGATGCTGTTCAGGCCACGGGCTCGCCTGCCGGTTTGGTTGTGGCCATCGTAGCGCTGGTCCTCTTTGGTGGGTGTGGCACGACCAAATGGACGGAGACCAAGCGGACGGCGACGGAGCAACTTTTGATCTCCGATTCCATGGATCAGGCCGTCTCGCGGATCGATTTCCGCGCCTTGGCCGGTAAGACAGTTTTTTTGGACGACACGTTCCTTAAGGACGTAGTTGATGCTCAGTACTTGGTCAGTTCGCTACGGCAACAACTGTTGGCGCACGGGGCCATCCTCAAGCAAAAGCGAGAGGAGGCCGACTACGTGGTCGAGGTCCGATCGGGCGCCGTGGGAACGGACATGCACAGCCTCTTGGTAGGGGTTCCGCAAATCAATTTGCCCTCAGTGGCGGCCGCCGCGGGACTTCCTTCGAGCTTCCCAGAGATTCCCCTTATCAAACGGACCAAGCAAACGGCTGTCACGAAAATTCTGCTATTTGCCTACAATCGAGAAACCGGGCGACCGTTGTGGCAATCCGGCACTGTCCTCGCCAAGAGCGATGCCCAGGATATTTGGATTTTCTTCGCTGGGCCGTTCCAAAGGGGTTCCATCTACGAGGGAACACAACTCGCCGGGGACCAGTTACCGATTAGTGTTCCCCTGATCGATCCGAAAGAGCCGCGGACGGCCGCCCGCCTTGTGGAAGAGGCCTATTACATCGAAGAACCTGACCCTAAGTCAACGCGATCAAGGCTCACCAGCAAAACAGAAACGGCGTCCCCGCCGGACCAGCGAACGGATCACGCCACAAACCTTTCCCACGGACAGACGGCACCTGCGTCCGAAACGACTCCGCCGCCGTCGTGGAGTACGACCCAAATGGCCTTTCCCGGTCCCGTCTTTCCGCCTGATGGCCCTGCCCTTGGATCGCCCTATGCCCCGCAGCGATGATTGCCCAGGGTCGGGGCAATCATTGCAAAGAGACATAAAATCAAATCCTTGACAGGGGTTGCACGCTCAACCAAGAAACACCCCAAAAAGAAATTTTATCGCAAGCTGTCACGAGCGCTTGAATTTCTGCAATGTCTCCGGGGGAAGTAGCGTATTGAGGCTCCCCGACCGAAAACCACCCAAATCCAGGGTGACAAACTTGAAGCCGATTTGGGAGAATTCCGTCACGAGCCTTTCGCGAAACTCGGGTGAGACGAGTCGCGGCAATTCTTCTAAGGGCACCTCAATGCGTGCCAAGTCCCCACGGTGATAGCGAACCCGCAACAGCCGGAGACCACAGTCACGTAAAAATCGCTCCGCCTTTTCAATCATTGCCAGGCGTTCCGCGGTCACCTCCTCCCCGTAGGCAATTCGGCTACTGAGGCAAGGGGACGCCGGCTTGTCCCAATTGGGCAATCCCCAGAATCGGGCGAGTTCTCTAACGTCGCTTTTCTTGAAGTGACACTCCGCCAGAGGGCTGCGGACGTTTTTCTCTCGGGCGGCAGTCAAACCTGGGCGATGATCACCGTGATCATCCTCATTTGCGCCATCCACCACAACGGCCACGTTGAAACGGCTCGCCAAATCCGTCAATCGGCCAAACAATTCGCTTTTACAGAAATAGCAACGATCCCCCAGGTTTCGTTGATATAGGGGATTGGCCAGCTCCTGCGTTTCAATAAGTTCATGGCGGATCCCGATAAGTTGGGCAAGCCGTTGGCACTCCTCCAGTTCACTGGAGGCCATACTTGGACTAATCCCCGTCACGGCAATCGCCGCGTCGCCCAGGGCCAAGTATGCAGCCTTGGCGACAACCGTGCTGTCTAATCCGCCCGAAAACGCGACGACGCACGACCCAAAACTGCGGAGCAACTCAAGGAGCCTCTCCGTTTTCCTTTCTAATTCCTGAGAAAGGCCAGCGAAGGCTATCTGTGGTGATTCCATGGAGCTTTCCATCGAAATAAGCGATAACTTTTCCTATAAACCGTATTTGACCTCGATGATCCCTCCCCAAAACAAGCGGAGTATCATATTGTCGACAACCGACAGATAATTGTCAACCACCGTTGACATTATTGCCTTTTTCCCCACAAGCCCCATTATACCCCACTGGCACGTGGTTCGGATGAGCAGCAGAGGCTATTAACCAGGAAGGAGACAAAGTCTACGTGCTACCCTTCTTTGCCGGTTCAAGGCGCTGGGCAAGGGGCACGTCTTGTTCTTCCACTTTGATAAACAGGTTATCTAGCAGAACACGAAGGAGCAGCAACAAGGCCACCGCGGCCAGCGGCATTAGATACCCGGCCCAATCGTGGAACACGTGCTGGGCCAATTCCCGACTGCCGTAAACGTAGAGAGTTCCCATCACCGTAATGCGGAGGATGTTCACAGCCAAGGCGATAGGGATGGAGCTCAACAGGAGGACAGGAATTTGCCACTTTGGCGTGGGCACCACCACGACATAAACGAACACCAACGTGATGAAGACCGTGGTCATCCGCAAGCCACTACACTGTTCCACCACTCCCAGTTGAAATTCACCCAGCCGAATGAAATGTGCCCCCTCCGTGGATGCTTCTAGTCCCAAACTTTGTAATAGATACGCACCGCCTTGGGCGGCTATTCCCTGGAGGGGAACGAGGATCGTACGCTCCACACCGAACGGCAAAGGAAAGGCAAAAAACAGAACGACCACTGCCGGCCAGCTCCAGCGGAGCGACCTCCACCCGATGGTGCAAACACCTGCGCCCAAAAGAGCAAGCGGCAACGTCCACATTTCGGCCACATCAAGGCCGACATAGGCGGATGCCAGTCGCAACG
This sequence comes from Planctomycetota bacterium, assembly GCA_029549885.1. Lineage (GTDB taxonomy): Bacteria > Planctomycetota > Planctomycetia > Pirellulales > Thermoguttaceae > Thermogutta. The sequence goes on along the minus strand of JAKPII010000223.1, from coordinate 7,159 downwards.
CCACAGCGACAATCAGGATAAACAATCCTACGTAGCGACCTCGCACCAGGGCGGTTTGGGTCCCGCTGGCAAGAGCTTCCCCTGCTAACTCCCCTCGAAGATGAGTCTTATCCTCATCGTTTTGCCGCTGTTTTTCGCTTTCAAGCGAGTGCTGAAGCCAGCTATCCGCCGCAAAAGTGGCCCAGGTGAGCAAGCCCGTGGCATACAGCATGGCCGCCATGAACCCCAAGCCCGACGCGGCGGTCAGCGAAACGGCCTCCCCGGGCGCAGCTTGTTGGCCCAGCCTCTCCGAGGCGATGTAGCTAAACCATGCCAGGGCGAGCACACCCCCCACTGCAACAAGACGCCATTTCTCCGTGGTCGTTTGCCATTGCCAGTCGAAGGTCCCCCCGAGTCTTCTTACCCAGAGCAAAAAGGTAGCAATCAGGGGAACGAAAAGACCATGAGAATACTGGGCCCCCCGCCATGCGATGGCGGCTTCACTCAGGGAATTCCAGTAGCTCCAGACCACAACCGCCAGGAGGACGCCAAAGAACCAAGCGAGCCTCGGCTGTTCTAAGGGGAAGTCGGCAGGAGTGGTCTGTCTGTCCGATGCTGACATGGCTTGCTTAGGTTGCCGTTCTTTCCAGTTTACGGATCGGTGACGTCCAGCGAGTTGGAGTAGATCGCTAACTCTTTACGGTAATTCAGCCTCCCTGGCCTTGGCAAGCATCTGTCGGTTTTTGGCTCGGGCAAAACGTCCGACACTCAACCGTGTGACTTTCCTCCAGGCTGACGGCAAGATAGTCGATGCCAAAACCCGCGGCGACTTCATGTCATTTGTGCCCAGCGGGACCATGCGCAGCTAGGATCACGAGGGGGCATCTTTTTCGCGGGGACGGTGCTTGGGAGAACGCGACCATTTGCGTTCGCGTCGGCGATAAGTGTCCGTGGCTTCTTCCGTTTTCCGGAGACAACACATAAAGAAGCCATGCATTTCGTGCGTGGGAAGGATTCGACAAGCCAATTCCAGCGAGGGATGGTATTCACGTCCCTGCCACTTTGTTAAACCGGGGATCGCATTCGGCAACGGAATATTCAGCGCTTCGACAAAGACACCGCCCTGCGCCTGTTGAAGAACGTGATCCACAACAGCCTCGTTCTCCTCCGGCGCAAAGGAACACGTGCAATAGAGGACAAGTCCGCCCGGCCGAACGGCCTCCAGCGCCGAAAGCAGCAATCCCTTTTGCTTCCGAGCACATTCGGCGATCTTGCGCAGGTTCCAGTGTTTCCAACTGGCCGGATCGCGGGCATCAAAGCGGGCCTCGGACGAGCAAGGCGCGTCAAGTAAGACTCTGTCGAAGCGGTTAGGGGTCTTCTTGCCGATCGTGCGGCCATCCGCCAAATAGGTTTTGACAATCGTGACGCCGGACCGTTCCAGGTTCGCCACAAGTTTGTAGAGGCGTTGAGGTATGACTTCCACGGCCGCAATACGGCCTTGATTCTTCATCCGGGCGGCTACATGACAGGTTTTCCCGCCGGGGGCCGCCGCCAGGTCGAGGATCTCTTCGCCGGGTTGCGGGTCCAAAACGTGGACCGCCAGCATGCTCGACAAATCCTGAATATAGATCCGCCCCTCGAGAAACGCATGAGTGTTAACCAGAGTCTCTCGGTTTTCCGGCGGGGCCAGATAAGCTTCCGGCAGCCAGGGGACGCGCTGAAAGCTGATGCCCAACGCCTCAAGTTCCTTCTCAAGCTCCTGCGCGGTGACCTTCAGTGTGTTCACGCGGAAGGACACCCAGCGTTGCCCCCAGAAACTCTCCAAACATTTTTGAAGGTGCTCCGGCGGGATAAGATCGCGCAATCGTGCCACAAAGTCGGTGGGAAAGGGTAATTCGCCGGCGGCAGAGTCTGACATGGCCATACTTATCCGTCTCGTGCAAAGCCAAGGGCGTCTGTTTCCAAAGAGACGCCCATAACGTTATCATACGAGACTGGCATTCTTCGGTGACCCTTGCTCGCGAATGCTAATCGACAAGCTCATAAAAAACGTTTCGGCGGCGGGGCACATAACCGGCCTGGGTGATCAACTGGCGAAGCTCGGACTCGGAGGTGCGAAAACGGGTCCCTGCTGCAGCTACCACGTTTTCCTCGATCATCAGGCTACCCATATCATTGGCCCCGAAGCGGAGCGACAACTGTCCCACGGCGGCCCCCTGCGTTACCCAGCTTGCCTGGATGTTGGCAAAGTTATCGAGGTAAAGCCGACTGATGGCCAAGGTCCGGAGGTAATCATAGGCCCCGTGTTTTCGTAGATGGCTGAGGGCGGTATTTTTGGGCTGAAACGTCCAACAGATAAAAGCGGTGAACCCACCTGTCTCATCCTGAAGATCCCGGAGGCGTCGGAGATGGGCCATTCGATCGGAGAATGTCTCCACATGTCCGAACATCATCGTGGCGGACCCCCGCCCCCCCAGGCGATGCCAGGTGCGACAGACTTCCAGCCAGCCTTCCGTATCGACCTTATGGCTTTTTAGCTCCTTGCGGACACGATCCACCAGGATTTCGGCACCTCCGCCGGGCAGGCTTCCTAATCCCGCGTTTTTTAGCCGACGCAAGACCTCCTCAACAGTGATTTTTTCGCGTTTGGCCAGGAAATGAATCTCGGGAGGGCTAAAGCCATGAATATTGATTTGCGGAAAGCGTTGTTTCACAGCTTGAAGCAGCTCTTCGTACCAGCTTAACGGCAAAGAAGGATTAAGCCCCCCCTGTAAAAGGATCTGGTTTCCGCCCAGTTCGATCGTCTCCTCGATTTTTTGGAAGATTGTCGGTTGGTCAATTACGTAGCCTTCGGGATGGCCCGGGGGACGGTAGAACGCACAGAACTTGCATCCGGAAACGCAGATATTGGTGTAATTGATGTTCCGATCGATGTTGTACGTCCGATAGTTTTCAGGATGCAACCGGCGTGTTACGGCGTCTGCCGCTTCCCCCAAGAGGGCTAGGCTCGCATGTTCGAACAGAAAAAGGGCCTCTTCGTCGCCGAGTCTTTGCCCCGAGGTCGCTCTGTCTAGGATACTAACCACCATGGAATGTGAGTCTGGCTGAAGGTGCAAGGATTCCATGTTTTACGGCTAACGATCGAAAGAGAGTCAAAGATTCAAGCTCGTCTTCCCCAAGCCTGTAATGCATGTTCTTTGATAAGTATTGGTGACACTCGTCAAAGGACAAGCCCAGGTCACGCGATGCCGCTTGGGCAATGTTGACCAAATCATCCAGGCCACGATCCCGGGCAAGGCTAAAGACTTTATGCCATGAGTCAAGATCGGTGACGCCGGACCGTGCCACCCACAGGGCGAATACAAACGGCCGATCGGTCCATTTCCGCCATTCGGACCCCAGGTCGAACCGCAAGGGATAGCCCGGGGGCTGTTTCGTCACCATAGCACGATCGCCGATCAACAGGACGGCGTCGGTTTTCGCTTCTTCGGGCCGCTTTTCCAACGGGAAATCACGTATCTCCGGCGTCACGCCATACCATTCAGCGAGCAGAACCCGCGTCAAGGCAGCGCTCATGCGCGAACCGGCGTCTAGGGCAACCGACCGAATCTGGTCTAACGGGACCCGCGAGAACAAAATGACGCTTTTAGCAGCCTCTTTTGCTGAAATGCAAGCGTCTGAGACGACGACGTACCCATCACCTCGCAGGGCCTCCACGGCCGGAATAATGGCGATGTCAAGTTGTCCCGCCGCCAGTTTGGCCGCGAGCCGACTGGGGACGTCATATTCGATCACAATGTGGGGGCACAGATCGGCCAAGTGCTGGAGAAGTGGCCGCGCATTCAAGTAGCACACCCCACCGACTTTGAGGGCACATTTCCCAGCGCGTGATTCGGAATCGGAGACTTTGCTTAAGGTATTTTTGACCAAATCAACCTCCTACGGTTTCCCGCTCCATCCTTGAGCGTAAACGACGTATGCCAACTATGGTCAATACAGACCGTTCTCACCGATGAACACGCCACTAAGCCCGCAGACCCACTTCCAGGCATCACCGTGTTTTGCGGCTTATATGCATTTTAAGGATTGTGACGACCGCAGTCGCAAAGGTGTGGGCTTATCTTCGCAGTTCACCAATCACCGTGGAGCCCTCATAGGGCCACGGAGAACCTAGTATTTAATACGGGACACTCATGTAAATGGGTCTTGGCCAGGGAGCAGCCCGATTCCGCCCACGTTGTGGGTCAAAAGGATTGTGCCGGAATGAGAAAGATCGGTGTCTCACAAGTCGTGATAAAAACTCCAAATAGGAGCACGAAATGGACCGGACATTCCAATCTGCCACAGAGAGCCAGCCCACGTCCGGCACTGACCGCTTGGATGAAATCGTCGAGCGGCTAAACCGTTTGGTCGGTAGCTCCAAACCTCGAACTGAAACCCTTCCGCCTGCACCGAGCACCGTCAAACCGGCCACACTTTCGGCCTCATCGCTGGAGGAATGGGCTGAGACAGACTTTATCCCCGTGGAGCCAACCACCCTTGAAGAAGCCCAACTTACGGAGAGCGAGGTTGAAGCGCTCATCCTCAAATACTTATTAGCCAGAGGAGACGCTACCGGTCGAGCCATTGCGGACCAGGTGAAACTGCCGTTCATCATTGTGGACGCGATCATGCGTCGCATGAAGGCCGATAGACTTGTCGCCCATCGCGGCGACGCACCGATGAACGATTATGTTTATGAGCTGAGTGACCTCGGACGGGAACGGGCACGCCGTTATAGCCAAATCTGCTCCTACTTCGGTGCGGCACCGGTCTCTCTTAGCGATTACGTCACCAGCGTGGCCATTCAATCGTTGACCAAGCAGCGGCCCACACGGCAGGACCTAGAGCGTGCGTTCGAAGGCCTCGTTCTTAGCGAAGAGATGCTCAACCGGCTGGGCCCCGCCGTCAACTCCGGGCGGGGTTTGTTTTTGTTCGGCGCACCCGGTAATGGGAAAACGAGCATCGCGGAACGCGTAACGGCGGCCTTCGGCCCTTATATCTGGATTCCAAGGGCCATTGGAGTTGACGGCGAGATTATTCGGCTCTTCGACCCGGTCAATCACTTTGAAGCCCCCTTGCCGGAACCTGAGGGACTCCTCGACACGCGGCATATCGACAAACGCTGGGTACGTATTCGCCGTCCGACCATCATCGCCGGTGGTGAGCTCACCATGTCGGCCTTGGAGGTCACGGTCAATCGCGCCTCCGGCATTTGTGAAGCCCCCCTGCAGCTCAAGAGTAACTGTGGGACGCTGGTCATCGACGACTTTGGCCGACAACGAATGCCGATCCAAGAACTCCTCAATCGGTGGATCGTCCCCTTGGAACGACGTTACGACTTTCTCAACTTGCCCAATGGAAAGAAAATTACTGTCCCATTTGACCAATTGATCATTTTTTCCACCAACTTGGAACCTCGGCAACTTGTTGATGAGGCGTTCCTCCGCCGTATTCCGTACAAGATTGAGGTTGTTGATCCCACTGAGGAGCAATTCCGCCAACTTTTCAAGATTCTCGCGCCACAACTTGGCATTCGCTACTGTGAAGAGGCCGTGGATTACCTGATCGAACGCTACTACAAGGCCGTTGGTCGTCCGTTTCGCTTCTGTCAACCGAGGGACCTCATGCTCCAGATTCTGCACTACTGCAATTACCAAGAAATCGAACCGGAGATGAAAAAAGAGTACTTTGACATTGCCGTGGCCAATTACTTCTCCGTCATGTGAGGCCCGTGGGTAGGTCGGGAGCCAGCCGAAATGAAGCATCCGCAAAAGGCGCTCTGTCGAAGGGCTGCAAGCTTCCTAAGCAACTCATCAGCCGCGAGCACGGCTGAATATGCTTTGCTCTTGACCCTGGTCATTATCGTAGGAGCAGCCGGGTTCTTTGGTTTATCTACTTTTACCCGTTGGGTATTCCAACACAATGCCCAGATTGCCTCCTCTTCGGAGCCTGGAAGCGATCGCACGTCAAGCTCCTCGACCAAGCCGTCTGAAACAAGTTTCTATCTCCCACACCGCATCATCGAAAGGGCCATCCGTACTCTTGACAAGGCCGAACTGGCTATTCAGTTTGCGGCGGGTCTGCTGGGACTGGCGATGGGGTCCGGCCTTGTGATCGTCTGCTGGCAAGCTATCCACGGCAGACGACGGCCTCGCCCCGGGGAAGAGCCCACAACCATCTATCGGGCGTCGCAGACGTCGGAACACGAGACTCTTTACGCCAAACGTGCTGTCCTTCGGCGTGTGTTAAGGCGTGCCATTGACATGCGTCAAGCCACCGAGCTATCCGTGGCCAAACTGATGTCAGAGAATGTCATCGGAGTTCACCCAAAGACCCCGATTTATAAGGTCGTCCAGACAATCAAGGAAAAATGCGTTAGCCATGTCCTTGTTGTTGATCGAAAGGGATTACTCCTGGGCATCATTAGCCATCGTGATCTATCCCGACGAACCGGTCGCTACGCAGAAGACATCATGACGCGATCGCCGGTAACCGTGCACGTCTCAACCCCGGCAACTCAGGCTATTTCGCTGATGTTGGAAAAAGACATTTCTTGTTTGCCTGTTGTGGAAGATGGCCACGTCCGGGGCGTCCTCACCAAAACCGATGTTATGATCGGATTTCAAGCCCTCATTCAGGCCTTGGAGCTTGTTCTCACAGAACCTGCCGAAGAGGAGGAGTTGGACAGTTTCACAGAAAACGACGTTGCCCCGGACGAATCGCCCGGCGATACCCCCGCAGCCATCCCGACAGAAATCTCGAGGATCACACCCAATCCAAACCCGTCTCTTGCTTGATGCGGGCTTCAAAGTCACCGATCAGCCCACCAATGACGTCCCATCGATCGGGACGACGCAATTCAATATCGCCCTGCCGATTCACCCGAACGATGCTATCCTCTTTGAGTCCGACCTTTGCCAGCTCTGCCGGTGTGGGACCGCCTTCCGTCACGACACGGAGAAGCTGTCGGCCCAACATCTCAATGAATTGGGTCTTGGGGTAAGAAGTATCCTCGTACATAGTTTGCCTACTTGACAGGATGACCTGATCGACACGACACCTCCATTTTGAAACAAGATAACCTACCCTGCCCTCGCCGGTCAATCTTCGCTATCTGCCTGGTCTTCTTTCACGCCTT
>JAKPII010000169.1 GCA_029549885.1 Planctomycetota bacterium | reverse complement strand
CTCCGCAGTGACACGCACATCATCGTCTAAAAACCAGGCAAACGTCCCCGGATTGCGATTTAGAAACGCGTTAGACGCCGCTGCTTGACCTACCTCTGGGATGGCCAGGTATTGAATCCGGCAACCCTCGGCCAAAGACTTCACCAGCTCGGCAGCGCGCCGCGTGCCCCCGTTTTCCACGACAACGATTTCCACCGGGAATCGCGAAACACCAGCAGTCACAAGCGAGTGTAAGGTCCGTCCCAAAAGATCGGTACGTCCCACCGTGCGAATGACAATAAACCAGTTCTGGTGGTGTGACATCATTACGCCCGATTTGGAAAATCGTTAACCCTTATAGGTGTTGTGTCTCGCCCCAACTCCGGTAGGCAGCCGATTTTCGATCATCGTTTGATTGCCCCTACAGAAAGGCACTTCGAGGCAATCCTTGTCTGGGGTTATAACCCCAAAGGACAGAGAGCCGTAAAGTTCGCGATGCCCAGCGGAATTTGAGGAAAGCGCCCCCGCTACTGACCGCAATATTTGATTTTTCCCATTGTGGTTAGACGGCATCGATTGTGCAAACGTTCGTCGCCGCAACTACTGACAGATTCTTTCGTACGTTGACACCACACACTGGGCAATCTTTCGCCGCTCGCATCGTTCGGCAATGACCTGCTGATTGATTGCGCTCGCGGAATCGACAAGGTGGTCCTCCCACAAGGCGCGGCGGATTGCCTCTGTCACGGCGTGTGGGTCTTCCGGTGGTACGATCAGCCCGGTCTTGCCATCTTCGATCCACTCATAGGCCGCACCGGTGTTCGACTGGATGGGAAACGACCCCATAAGCATGGCCTCGAGAAGCGAAATGGCGATTGAATCGCTAATGCTCAGCCCAATGGATATCCGTGATTGCCCGTGCAATCGCAACATGGCCTCATGGGGCGTCCGCGGCGGAACAAACGTGACCGGGATATCCAGGTCCTGAGAAAGCAATTCGCCAGCAATTCGCACCGGCTCGGGATCCCGACCGCCGGTATAAACGGCGATGCGATATCCCGCCAACAAGTCACTGCATCCCCGCAGGGCCTGAAAAGCAACAAGGGCACGGCCAGCCCAATCCTGGTAACCCTTGACCGTGATCACTCGCCGGCTCGACGTCGGACCCGGCGTCCGTAGTTTTTCGGCCTGCTCAATATCAAAACCTCCCGGCGCAGGCACCGTTGGCAAGATGCGCTCGCTGGGTACCCCCCAACTCTTCGCCAACTCGACATCGCGTTGACATTCACACCAATAGTAATCGGCCGTATTGAGGACCTTCGCCAACCGCTCCTTGTGTTCTGTCAGTCGGCCAAAAAGAAACAAGTCGCTTCCCCAGTTGGTCACCACCCACGTGGGAAAGGGTTTGCGGCACTCCTCTCGCGCCGCCAAAGTGAGATAGCCTCCCAGGTGCAATCCTAGGGAATGGACAATATCAGGCCGAAGCCGGTCGATCAGTCGTGCCAGGCGCCAGGCGTGATTAGCGAATTGCGTTCGACATCGCGTGATCCATTGGCTTGCCCGATAGCGGCCAAACGGCAAGGGCCAATCTCGGCCAAACGCCGCGTAGAACCGATCATGGAACTTCAGGCCAGGTTGACCTGTCCATCGTCGTGGGTCTTCCACATCATGAATGGTCACACCCTTGAGCTCAGGGCGAAGATGGTAAAGTTCCGTGGGAAAAAGATGAAGATCCCAACCACGATCCGTCAACTGGTCGATCCATCGGGCCGTATGAATGCTTCCACCAACGGCGACAAAGAGAATTCGCATGATCCTTGCTCGTTAACTCCTCAAAGCCATGAATGATTACCAATTTTTGTGAGGCAATATCTTCCAAAAGGCTACCCAACCTCGCCGAAGATGTTCCCAACGGCGGTGTCGTCGCCAGACCTCATAAGGAATCGGTTCGCCGGAAGAAAGCAAAAGGACCCAGTCAAACCCTGTGCAGGCAACCAAACGATGGGGTACGTCCATAAAGTCCCTGGGTGACCAGGTGCTGACGTGGCGTTCGTAGGTATTCCCGAACACGGCCCCCTGTTCCCGAACCTGGATGGGCGTGGAAATCAAGAGAAACCGTGCCTTTTTCATGATCAGTTCCAAGACACGCTGGGCATAGTCTCTTTCAAAGTGTTCCCAAACATCCAGGACGACCACGAGGTCAACATCGGGGAGCGTGCCCAAGACAGAGAGGGCATCCCCAATCCGGACTTCGTCGTAGGCGTAATCCCATAAGGCGTTGTGATATTGGGGAAAGGCCTCAATCCCGTAAATCTTCGTCTGCCAGGAGGCCTTGTCATATCGCTCGTTCCAAATGTCGGTATATTCTCGAATCAGGACACCAGTCTTGCCGTGGCCCACACCAATATCAATCACTGATCGGGGCGCAAGTCGCAGGATGATGTCATGAACGATGGAAAGCGTTCGTGGGTCGCTGCTGGGCATCAATCAATCCTTGTCCAGTCACAGGAGGGCGTGACAAGGCCAACCGTGCTCATGATATCGGATCCCCGGATGGGGCGATCCTGATACACTTCGAACTGGAGGACCTGCCGGTGGTGAAAGAACTCACGGACTCCCCTTTCGGCAAGGACCAGACCGACGTTGTATTTTCCCGCGGGCAACAGCTCCGCAGGAATCCGACAGGACAGGCAGAACGGTCCGGGCCGGCCCAAGATTGCGTAGGATTGATCTTGTTCAAAACTATGCGTCCGAAAAAGTGTCAAATCGTCGATGGTCTTAATGTCGATAGCAACGATTAAGCGGCGATCCGCGGCACGGACCTCTCCTGTTATCTCGATGACGATCGGCTGACTGCGAGGAACAACCGGGGCGGGCCGACCATCCTCGGTGACCAATCGAAGCCGATGGACCTCGAACGGGGCGTCGGGCAGGCCCGGAAGTTCACACACCCACGATTGATACTGGGCCAGGCTCTGGCGGAGATAGGCATCCACGACCTGTTCGGCAGGTCCTTCCTGGGTAATCTGCCCGTGCTCCAAAAGGATGACGCGATCACACAACTGCATGACCGCCCGCATGTTGTGACTGACAAAAATGACTGTCCGCCCCTGGCCCGCGACGTGTTGCATCTTCCCCAGGCACTTTGCCTGAAAGGCCGCGTCGCCCACCGCCAGCACCTCATCGACCAGTAGAATATCCGGCTCAAGATGGGCGGCCACGGCAAAGCCTAATCGGGCGAACATCCCGGAGCTGTAGCGCTTTACGGGCGTGTCGAGAAATGGTCCAATCCCGGCAAATTCCACGATTTCATCGAATCTCGCCTTGATCTCGGCCATACGCATGCCAAGGATTGCCCCGTTGAGGAAGATATTCTCGCGTCCCGTCAAATCTGGATGAAATCCCGCCGCAACTTCGATCAAGGCTCGGAGCCGACCGTTCACGCGAACATATCCTTCGGTCGGCCGAAGGATGCGGGCAAGAATCTTCAGGAGGGTGCTTTTTCCCGCCCCATTTGCCCCAATAATGCCTAACACTTCGCCTCGCCGGACCTGAAAGGAGACATCGCGGAGGGCCCAGAACCAACGATCAGTGGGCTGAGACTGACCACGGGAGAACCCTAACCGACGGACCAATCCCGGAATCAGGTCGCGGAGGCTGTCATAGGATTCGCCGCGGCGAAACTTCTTGCTTAGATGCTGAACTTCTACCAAGACGTCAGATGACATTGCTAGCCATGGATGACTCTTCGGGCCGGACCAACGATAACGGCCGGGCAACGGCAGGCCATCTCAAATATATTCCGCAAAGACGAACTCACTCCGGTGGAAAATCAACCAGGAAACAAAAAAGCCCACAACAGCCACAAGGCCCGCATAGAGAAGATACCCCGGATGCCAAATCCAAAATGCGGCACCGGGCAAGTCCGCAGCAAGCGGTCGCAGCAGATTGTGCTGTTCTACCACGGCAAGGCGAAGGCCTTCCAAAACGGGCGAAAGGGGATTGAGCATCATCAGTTGGCTGCCCGTCGCACCGAATAGTTCCGGTTCGTAAAAAACTGGCGTGAAGAAGATCCCAAAAGTCAAAAGCACCTGCACGATGTACTTCACATCCCGAAAGAACACGTTGGCACAACTAAACAAAAGCGCGACGGCCGCCGTTTGGGCCGCCAATATGAACACAAGCACGGGAACCCAAAGCAGATTCCAACTGGCTCCAATGTGGGCAAACACCACCAGCAGGACCGACAAGAAGATACTGCCCACGAGGGTATCAAAAAGTTGCGTGAGGACCGCGGACAAGGGAAACAATTCCCGGGGAAAATAGACCTTGGTCACAAGCGTCATGTTCGAGACCAAACTGTTGGCCGCAAATCCCAGGGCACCCGCAAAAAACGCCCAGCCAAGGGCCTTGACGGACATCCCCGCCACACGCGGCAAATCAACCCCATCGCCACTGGCCCGGGCGAGGGCAATCTTCACCAGACAACCTGCACCGACAATCAACAGGGGCATCAGTAACGCCCAGCCAAACCCCATCACCGCCTGTTTATAACGAATACGAATATCTCTCAGGACCATTTGCCCGAGAAGTTCCCGGTACTGCCATAATTCCTGAACCATCTCGCGGAACATCGGCCCGAGACGACGCGTATCCGACGAACTCCACTCCCAACCCAATTCGTCGGATACCAGCGGTGATCT
>JAKPII010000165.1 GCA_029549885.1 Planctomycetota bacterium | reverse complement strand
ATTGGGACTTGGAAAGCCGTTGCGGAAAGCCAATCGCAAGACCAAATTATAACAATAATCCCATCCGTTGCGATTCTCAACTTGCCCGGCAAAAAGTTTGTATCATAAGGTTGTGCTCGGTTACCCCGAGGAACTGGTTTCTCCAAGGTGCGATGAACGCGGGCCACCGATCGAGAACATAAAAAAGAAGAATACTGTTCGGCGCCGTCCTCGCAATACTACGGCGAACTCTGGGTGCCGGAATTCGAAAAGCCCTGTCAAGCGCCATCACAAAGTACCGTGGATTGCAAATAAAGAAATGGGAAAACAAATGGGAGCTCTAGCCATGTCCCTTCGCCCCAGCCAAACAAAGATTGTGGCCACCTTGGGACCAGCAAGTGATTCCTACGAGACCATTTGTAGCCTCATCCGCTCAGGGGTTGACGTCTTTCGTCTTAATGCTGCCCATGGGAGCCTCGACGAGCACGGAGAGCGGCTGCGTCGTATTCGCCAAGCAGAGCGGGAGATTGGTTGGCCGGTCGGCGTCCTGGTCGATCTTGGCGGTCCAAAGATCCGGCTGGGCGAACTTGTCGGCGGGTCGCTGGAATGCACGCCGGGCATGAAGGTTCGCTTCGTCAAGAATGACAAGGCCGAGCGGGTGTCCGATTTGACAAGCACGTATCCTTCCCTCGTGGATGAACTCAACGTGGGTGACCGCGTCATGTTGGCGGATGGCACGGTCGCCTTAAGAGTTATCGACAAAAAACCAGACTACGCCGAATGTGAGGTGATCCAGCCGGGCCTCATCCGGAGCCGTCAGGGAATCAATTTACCGGGTGTTAAACTGAAGGTGGCGGCCTTGACCGAGGCCGACAAAGAGGCCGTGGCTTGGGCAATGGGCCAAGAGGTGGACTTTTTAGGGTTGAGCTTTGTGCGATACCCCGATGATATCGCAGCCCTTCGCGCTCTGACCTCAAACGCACCTGTACCCCCGGCAATCATCGCCAAGATTGAGAAGCCGGAGGCCTTGGAAAGGCTCGAAGAGATCGTCTCAGCGTCCGATGGAGTCATGGTAGCAAGGGGAGATCTGGGGGTTGAGGTGGACATAGCCGAAGTAGCCGTGATCCAGAAGAGGATCATCCAAGTGGCCAATCGGCTCCGAAAGCCCGTCATCGTGGCTACCCAGATGCTCGATAGCATGCAACACTCACGGCTGCCAACGCGTGCCGAGGTGACCGATGTGGCAAATGCAATCCTTGATGGAGCGGACGCCTGCATGCTATCTGGGGAGACGGCGGTGGGAAAGTACCCGCTCGAATCGGTCCAAATGATGCACCGTATTGCCATGGCCACAGAGGCCACGATGAATCGCCTTCGATACGATGAGGAGCCCTTTGAGATTCAAGAGGGTAACCCTATTACGGAGGCGGTTGTCAAACACGCTGGAACCATGGCCACAGAATTGGGAGCGAAAATGCTCATAACCGTGACTCGTTCAGGCCTCACCACCCTCATCATAGCGAAGCATCGCTTCCCTGTGCTTACTGTCGGAATAAGCGAGAGTGTATCTGTTCTCAGGCGCATGAGCCTGTACCGGGGAATTGTGCCGCTCCGCAGCGCCCCCGTTCACGATACAAAGCAATTGCTCGACTTTGTCCTTAACTGGGCACGCCGCCAGGACCTCGTTCAAAAGGGTGATCGCGTCATCTTTCTTTTTGGAACAGGGACGGCTCCAAGCGCGCACAACACGGTTGCTGTGTATGTGGTGGACTAAAAGGCTATCCCAAAGTTCCCTCTCCCTCTGGGAGAGGGTTGGGGTGAGGGCAACCAACCGTCAGAGTCCATCGAGAAAACCGGCAGCGACTCGAGCCACCCTCACCCCCGACCCCTCTCCCGCTGACCGGGAGAGGGGAGATTCTGGGATAGGCTTTAAGATGATTGTCACGACGCGGCAGGCCAAGAGCGTTCCTCGCGGTAATTCTTAGAGTGTCGATTAGTTCGATCCCGCTTCGTAGATAATCCGCCGCAAATGTCTGACGGCGCATACCACCGCCGCTGGTACGTCTGATGACTGTTCTATCAGCGGGACAGTTCAAACAGGTCATTCCGGGCAGGACAGGGGCTTGTGACCAGCATGGAGTTCCACTCCGGTAGGTCCGATGGATAGGGATAAGGAGCCCTTAAGAGGCGAGGAGGAGACCATGACGAGGAAAAAATACACCATTCGCGTCGTAACCCGGGGTGCCGATGGCGAAATCCGTATTCGCGACTACGACAGCCCCGAAGACCTGCTGAAACGGCATACCCAGGTTGGCATCGACGACTGTTGTACCGACCTGAGCGTCCGTGGTCTTCCTGTCGTCAAGGGCCTTATCGGCCCGATTCCGGAAGCGCCCGGGATTGTCCGCTATGAATCCCCGGAGGTGTTCGAGACGCTGACGAAAGAATGGTCCATGACCAAAATCACACGCCGCCGTACGCGGACGCAGCGACCAGACCTCAATGTGAAATAATGCTGGGTTGTTGGGAACGTTCGGGATGGAGCACCCGGCCTCGTGCCGGGTGTCTTCATTTGAGGATGTCTTTGGGAGCAAACTTCCCGGTTTCGTAGAAGTAAATGGCTCGTTCCGAGGAGCAAGCGCTCAACCTTGGGGGATGGACTCTCCCTCCCACAGCTCACGATAACTTTGGCGTCTGCGGATCAGTTGCGGACGTCCCCCGTCGATCAGCACCTCCGCACAAAGGGGTTTGGCGTTATAATTCGAACCCATGACAAATCCGTAGGCCCCGGCACATTCGATAACGAGGTAATCGCCCACCGATGCTTGGGGAAGCCGCCGCGTGACCACCACACCGCCTTCCTCTTGCGTAAAGATGTCGCCCGACTCGCACAAGGGGCCACCGACGATTACGTCGTACTCTGGCCTTGCGAAATTCCGATCACGTGGGACGACGCTAATGGGGTGGTAAGCCCCGTACATCACAGGGCGGGCAAGGTTGTTAAAACCGGCATCAACCAGATAAAAGAGATTATCGGCCTGTTTCTTCACCGCCCTAATCTCTGTCACTAAGTAGCCCGCTTCGGCCACAAGATACCGCCCAGGTTCAATCTCCAATCGTACAAGGTGTCCGAATGCCGACTCCAACTTCCTGCGAGTTGTGTTCCAAAGCTCAAAATAGCGTTCCAGATCAATCCGCTGGTCCGAATCACGATAGGGGATTGGAAGCCCGCCGCCTGCACTGATGGTCCGCACACTTGGTCCCACGGCAAAAGCGACTTCTTCCATCGCGCTACACACCTTGGCCAGGTGCTCAAAGTCACTTCCCGATCCGATGTGCATGTGAAGCCCCGTGACGCTCAGGCCAAGTTCTTTGGCCTGTGCCAGTGCCTCGCCAAGTTCTTTGAACCATATCCCGTGTTTGGAAAACTCACCACCGGTGTTGGTCTTTCGGCTATGACCGTGCCCAAAACCGGGATTGATCCGCAAAGTGATCTCGCGCCCTGGCGCCCGCTCGCCCAACTGCTGGATCATGTCGCGGGAACCACAGTTCACGTGGATTCCTTTTTCCACAACCAGCTCGAGAGAATCCCGATCGAAAATATCGGCGGTATAGACAATCGGCGGGGGATCACCCGCGGCCGGATAACCAGCGACTAACGCACGATGAATTTCCCCGGCACTAACAGCATCAACCAGTGCCCCCAATTGCCGCAGCAAGGACAGGATGGCGAGATTTGAACAGGCCTTTTGGGCGTAGCGGACAACATCAAACTTGCGAAGTTCGTTGAACCGAAGACGAATCGTTTCCGCATCATACACGTAGAGCGGTGTCCCGAATTGCTCGGCAAGGCTAACCACATCGATTCCGGCAATGTCGCAACGTAGTGTTTTTCTTTCAGCCATATGTGTTACCTTTTCCATGATGTCGTATGATAACTTCGCTGCCACATGTGACTTCTCATCCTTTGTCTAACACCGCCCGGGCCGCTGCCGCAATACCAATAAGTGTCAAGTTCTCAACGAAACGGACATCGTCACCCAGGTGTCCGACCAAGGGTTTGGCTCCCCCTCCTGTCAAAAAAACCTCAGGAGGACCCTGAAGGACCTCGGTCTGGCGTTCGATAAGCTCCCGCACTGTGCCCACCAATCCCCAGAAGATACCGGCGGCCAAGGCCGAGGGCGTCTCTTTCCCGATGCTCTCAGGCGCTGTTTGCCATTCTGTTGGAATGAGTGGCAATAAATCGGTGAATTCATGCAAGGCCCTGGCAGACATCGCGGCGCCGCAGGAAATGGCTCCGCCCAGAAAGACGCCCTCCTTCGAAATAGCATTGACCGTAACGGCGGTCCCTACCCCGACCACAATGGCCGGACGATTTGGGTCTCGCAGTGTATTCGCCCCAACCGCCGCGGCCAGCCGATCAATCCCTACCCGATCAGGATGGGGAACGGCAACCTCCAGGGGCAAATCTGATGACGACACCAACATGACTTCGTCCTTGGGCCTAGCCGCTCGAAGGATTTCCAGAAAATCCGTCGTTACCGGGCGATTGACACTGGCAATCCACCATGTAACGCGCGGCACTTCCGCAACGGCGGCGAACAGAGGATCTGCGAAATCGCGCCACGCTGGATCGTAAAGCCCAGCTGAAAAGACACAGTTGACCTCGGGAGACTTCCTTCTCCAGCCTTCGGGATAGAATATCCCACACTTGATTCGGCTGTTTCCAATGTCGACTGCGACCAACAACATCCGTTCCATGAGGCCGTACCATGCGATGAATCCTGGCAAATCGTCCGAGATAATCCTCCCATTATGGAGATTCTTCGCAGTTCACTGCAATGTCCGTGGATAAGTTGCTACCAGCCTCGCCGGCGTCCTTTCTTTGCCCACAACTGTAACAGCTAAATTTGCTTACAAAGAGCCTCTGGCGCAAGCTTGAGATGGGCGTGCAAGTGAGACTCCTCGGCGGAGGCGAGGTGCAAGAAGTTAGCGTTCGCTCCCACCCCGTGACGCTCGAGACTCTTGCAGCGTCTTCCAAATCGTCTCCACCAGCACGTGAAGGTTCTCGCCCGTCACTGCGGAAACTGTGAGGATAGGTTTGTTGATCTTCTCCTCAAGCTTTTGGGCTACCGAGCGGACACTCGGCAAGTCGGCCTTCGTGACGACCACAATTTCGGGACGCTGAACCAGTGCTGGATCGAACTTTTCCATCTCGTCTCGAATGCTGAAATAGTTCGAAATGGGGTCCGAGCCGTCGTAAGGTTCCGGCTCAATGAGATGCAGTAGGATACCTGCCCGCTGGATGTGGCGGAGGAACTCGTGGCCCAAACCTGCGCCGCGATGCGCACCTTCAATCAGTCCCGGAATATCGGCCAACACGAAACTGCGCTCGCCGTCAACCACAACCCGACCGAGATGGGGAAACCTCGTGGTGAACGGGTAGGCTGCAATCTTCGGACGTGCCCGACTCAACCGGCTCAGGAGTGTGCTCTTGCCGGCATTAGGTTTACCCACCAATCCCACATCAGCGATCAGCCGCAATTCGAGACGCAACCGTCGCTTTTCGCCTTCGGTACCGGGTGTGCACTCCCGCGGTGCCCGATTGGTTGGCGACTTGAACGCCGCATTCCCCTTTCCCCCTTTCCCGCCCCTTGCCACCACGACCTTTTCGCCTGGTCGCTGGAGGTCCTTAAGGAGGAGGTTATGCTCGGCATCAAAGACAAGCGTTCCCGGCGGGACGGGAATGATAAGGTCCTCACCTGATCGCCCATGCCGGTCGGCAGGCCCACCACGCTCGCCGTCCTCAGCGATCCAATGTTTGCGGTGTGCCAATAGGGCCAGACTGTCGACTCCCTCCTCCGCAACGAGGATGACACTTCCCCCATCTCCCCCATCACCGCCATCCGGTCCCCCCTTGGGGACGTACTTTTCCCGCCGGAAGCTAACACATCCGTCTCCGCCACGCCCCCCTTGAACGAAAATCTCAACCTCATCCACAAACATTGTCAGCGAACATGTTGAAAAACGGCGGCCGACATCGTGGAGCCACGGAAATACCGCGCACAAAAAAGGAGACCAACTCGGTCTCCTAAAGCAGCCTTCCAACGAAATCGAACAATCAATTCAGCGAGGGGACGACATTTACCCGACGGCCTCCCCGATCGAATTTCACATACCCATCGGTGAGGGCAAACAGCGTATAGTCACGCCCAACGCCAACACCTAAACCAGGCTGAAACCGGGTCCCAACCTGTCGCACGAGGATGCTCCCGGCTTTGACAAACTGCCCCCCGAACCGCTTCACACCCCGATACTTGGCGTTTGAGTCGCGTCCGTTACGGCTCGAACCTTGTCCCTTCTTATGCGCCATGGCTTACACCCATTCCATATCGAATCAAATGGAGAACTTTCACTTTCCAACCGCTATAGAACTCATTTTTACCGGTAAATCCATTCGTAGTCAACCGCCCCGGGTTGTCCCATGCGGACGTACTCTTCCTTAACGATAAACTCGTCGCCTGGTCGCCAAAAATTGATCTTGAGCATTTTCCTTTGGAAGACGCGGCCTTGACCGACGGGATCCCCGACCTTGTACGCCCCTGGCGGATCCGTCCATTTGTAGGCATTGCTTAACCCTGCCACAATAATCGAAAAGCAATTGATCGTCGGATCGACATCTTCCCACATAGCCACACCCCACATGGACTGCCCAACCTGCAAGGTGCGGGCTGTCTCGGTGGAATCAAAAAATTGAATAGCCCGATCCTCCCGTGCTTGAATGATGGGCTTTGCCAATGGGATGACGCGATCGGGATATCGCTTCTCGCCACTTGCCGCCTTGCCTTCGAGGTAAAACGTCGGGATGAATAAGACCGGCACATCAACACTCTCGATTCGATAGGTCCCATCGTCTTCCAGGACAGGACGCAAGGCCCCACCTCGATTTGTGACGCGATAGACCATGTACCAAATGGGCTTCTGCTGCAAACGGCCACTGGGTTGGGGAATATCCACGGTAATGAGGCGGGGCAGTTTGAATTCAAACTCCAGGCAATACACATCGCGTCGGAAATCGACATTGCGGGCCCATTCGAGTTGCGGATCAATGCTGACAAGCTCCACAATGTCCTGGCGGTTGTGAGTCTCCGAGACCTGGATATCCGGCGGGATTTTGATCAAAACGCCCGGCGCCAAACGGCGGGGAACCCCCAAAATCTGTTCTGGAACGGGGAGCACATCTTCCTTTGGGGTTTCGGCTGGGCTAGGCATCGGTGGCTCAGGACACGGCTCATTGGCGGGTTGCTCCGGCTGCGCCGCTGCGGCGGGATCGGCAGACGGATCCCCGGCCTCCGCGGGTTCTAACGCCTGAGCCCCTCCCGAGACGCAAACCGTGAGAAGCAAGCCGGCCAGTGCTACACCCGTGGTCATTCTGAAAACCGATGCCATCGATGAGTCCTCGCGTTGCTCCTAACGAATAACACAACCTCCCCAACCGACCTGGCTGACGGGGTGTGAAGCAAATCGCCCATGCCAACCAACTATGCCCCTCTCTCTAGTTTAATTAGAGCATATCCTTTCGCCAAATTGTCTCAACGTGTCGTCCACATTGCTAGCCATACCCCTTTACAACACGCCGATCGCGAGCTACGTACGGGCAACCTCAAGTTCTTTGAGCCGAGCCATAACGTCTTCCAAAGGACGTGCCTGGCCTTTTGACAAGGCTTCCGCGTACTCTTTCTCCAGGTCTTGCAAAATCGGACGAACGCTGAGACTTTCGGATGGCGAAAGATGATCGACGAAAAGCACGCCGTTCAGATGGTCAAGTTCGTGCTGAAAGGCGCGGGCCAGCAACCCTGACAGCCGCCAATTGATCTCGTCCCCACTCGGCGTGTAGGCGACAATCTGCACCTCTTTGGACCGCCTGACCATTGCCCTGACGTCAGGGAGGCTCAAACACCCTTCCTCAGCCTCTTCCGAACCTGACCGCCGAACAATCTCGGGGTTAATGAACACTAGCTCTTCCCCCCTTTCTGACGGGTCTGCTGTCAAATTGATTACAAATAACCGATAGGGAAGATCAACCTGATTTGCGGCCAGGCCGATCCCGTTGTGCTCATACATCAAGTCAAACATTTCTCTGATAAAAGTAAAAAGTTCAAAATCCACCTTCCGGACTGGCTTGGCCTTATACCTAAGGGTGGGATGCGGGTACTGGATTAATCGAAGGGTCCTCTGTGATTCGCTCATTTCTTGCGTCATCTATGCTTACGTAACGATTACGCGTCTCGTGAGGTCATTTTGGGCTTTGTCGGCCTATCCGCCCCCGACGGTGCGGCCACCTAACATTCACGGTGTTGCTACTTTCGGCTGTATCGGCTCTCTAGAGTTTCCAAAATCTTCACTGGCAACGCGAGCTTTGCCTCGAACTCGGCTTGCGAACGGTTGATAACTATTATATGCCATCCGTTTAAAATAAGTGCGGATGGCCGTGAATTTTTCACAGCCCGCTGTGGCCCATCGAACCGGTGCTGCTTGTCCACCGATCGCGCTCGGGCCCCTTTTGGAAGTCGGCGGAAATGAGCTCGTCATGGGTCGAGTATTTGCGCAAATAAGATTGATTCGAGACAAGGCACAACCTGGCGAGCCTGGTCTGACAAGTACACCAGTCTCCTGGTTTGTTTCGTTTGTATTGCACGCCTTAGTCCTTCTCCTGGTAGCCCTCCTTTGGAAAGAGAATGCGCAACATGGGTTGTCCCAAGAAGAATCACGAGAGGTGGGCATCGCCCTAAGAACCGATAACCCGGAGCACCGATACCTTTCGGAAAGTCATCGGCGGGGAACCGAAAACGGACAGAGCGGTTCTTCCTCTCAGGAAAAGGAAGGCCCATCGCTGGACGACGTGATTCTCGATTCGGTTCCAGCCGACCCGCGAAAGAATCTACCGGCGCACCACTCTTCAGGGCTCGGCGTTGTCAACGACCCTCTCTCTTCCGCCGGCGGCTCGACGGGGGTGACGGGGATGTTGTCCGGCGGCGGATTTGGCCGTTCGACGGGCTCTGCGGGAAGTGCCTCACTGTTTGGAATCCAGAGCCCAGGAAATAAGTTTGTTTATGTGTTCGACCGGTCGGGAAGCATGGGGGGAGTGGGTCGGACCGCGCTTGATTTCGCCAAGGCCGAGTTGATCAGCAGTTTGAAGACCCTCAATCAGACGCAACAATTTCAGATTGTCTTCTACAATGAGAGGCCACTCGTTTTCAATCCAAGTGGGACACCGGGGAGATTGGCGTTTGCCACCGACGAAAACAAGCGTCGGGCAATTAACTTCATCCAGTCTGTGACGGCAAGCGGCGGCACTCAGCACGATACCGCCATCCTGTTGGCCATTCAATTACAGCCGGATGTTATCTTTTTCCTTACGGACGCGGATGAGCCGAGGCTTTCTGACGCGAAGCTGGAGCAAATCCACCGCTGGGCAAACGGAATCGTCATTCACACGATTGAGTTCGGAATGGGCCCCAGGACAAGCACAGACAATTTTTTGAGCCGGCTAGCCCGGCAAAACGGTGGTCAGTATGTTTACATCGACATTACCCAAGCGATTCGGTAATCGAGAATCATAAGGTCATGAGATTTGCAACGGGAAAACGACGGCTTCGCCCCTGCCCTCTCCTACTCGGGAGCGATGCAACCAAGGGGTTTTCTTTCCAGTGTCTCATCATGATTACATCGCTTTTGATGCCGCTTGGGAATGTGCGGCTGGCCGCGGTGGCGCTCCAGCCAACACATGCGTCTTCTTCAGAAAAACAATCCACGCAGGTAACCGATTTCGTGGAGGCGGTGGGGGCTTCAGGGGTCGTTCAGCGTCTGCCAGGTGTTATTGTGGACGTGACCGGAAAGGGTGTCACCTTACAGGGCCTCGATGGTTCGATCCGCCAAATACCATGTGAAAAAGTAATCCACATCGAGGCAAATCGTTCGGCGACCTATTGGGAATCCCAACAAGCGTTAAAGGAAAGCCGTATCAATGAGGCGTTGTCCCTGCTCTATCAAGCCCGTTCGGACGAACCACGAGCATGGGTTCGCCGTGAGATGACGGCACAAATTGTTAGGTTGCTTCATGCGAACGGGCGATACGGTGATGCTGCGCGGGAGTTTTTGGCGGCAGAATTTGCGTCCGATCCAAGTTCGCCGTATTGGTCATCCATTCCGCTGGTTTGGTTTCCCGAAGTAAGTTTGTCATCAGAGATTCAACGTGCCGAAGCATGGATGAGGGCCGGAGCTCCCGTGAGTGAGCTGCTCGGTGCGAGTTTTCTTCTTGACGGGTCCCGTGGAGCGGAGGCTGTGGCCGTGCTCAAGCGCTTACAGTTGGTTCCACAGCGGGACATCGCCATGATGGCGGTGACCCAGCTTTGGCGCCGCGAGGTACAGACGGCCGACAAGGCAAAAATTGAACAATGGGAACGAATATGCGAGGGCCTTGCCAGCTCACTTCGGCCTGGCCCCTGTTATCTGATCGCCACAGCCTGGCGAGCGCAGGGGGACATTGAGCGGGCAATGCTGGCTTATCTTAAACCACCGATCCTCTGGCCGGAAAATCGGCGTATCGCTGCGCGATGCCTTTGGGAGGTAGCGTCCCTTTTGGCGAAGGATCAAACGGAGTTCGGGGGCGTTGCACGCCGGTTACAGACTGAGAGGCTCTACCAAGAATTGGCAACTAGCTATCCCGAGTCACCGTGGTCCCGTCAAATCCCGAAGTCCCAAGGAACCAATTGAGCGACCTTTTCCGCAGGGATAGGTTCAGAGCCTTCTGACGTTTGTCACTGCTTGCCGTGCCTGTTTAGTTCACGATGACACCCGAGAGAGGAACTCCCCCGTCCGTGTATCGACTTTGACGACTTCGCCTTCCGACATGTACTCTGGAACCTGAATGACCAACCCGGTTTCCAGAACAGCTGGCTTCGTGCGACCTGTGGCGGAGGCACCTCGGACGTAAGGATCGCACTGGACAATCTTCAGCTCAA
>JAKPII010000157.1 GCA_029549885.1 Planctomycetota bacterium | reverse complement strand
GATGCCATTCGCCAAGATCAGCCGCATAACGAGGCCCGACGCGCCGCCGAAGCCAACATGGCAGCCCTCATGGGCCGGATGGCCGCTCACACCGGCCAGTATGTCACATGGGAACAGGCTTGGAACTCGAATTTTCAGTATGTGGCGGACATCGATTCCTTGACGTTCGAATCGGAGCCACCCATTCGTGCCGACAAAGATGGGCGATACGAACCGCCCCTCCCCGGGACGACCCAAGAGATTTAGCTTCCCTTCGCATTTTGGATCCTAACACGCCGCGTGGTTTGCCAAGGACATCGTCGCGGTGCGAGTTCAGTTTTTTCGACTGCCTAAGTGTGCGCAAAGCCGTTTGCCAATTGTTTGTTCGTCTTAGATTCCATTGCTCCTTATCTTGCGACAGGGGTCCATGTCCTTGAATGCATGCCCCCCGTGGAGTACCTCTCGTGCTTGGCCCGCTGTCGTGGAAAGCCACGCGCTGTCGTGATCCTGCCAAACGAGTGGTGTGCCAGTCCGTACATCCCGGACATACTGACCCGCCACAGCTAATGCTGCGTCTCATCCCGCGGCGACCACGACAGCGCGAGGCAGTGCACACTGAATGCACACCGCCGCGTGTCTCCATCTCCAAGGTGGTTTCCTTGACCAAGCCGTTTCCGGTCACCGAAGTTACATCGAAAATGAGTGTTCCAAAGGCTGTTACCTTGGTCCTAGAAACCGATACAATGAACGACAGGTGACGGCAAGCTGTGGTGAGTCACGATTTTGCTGCGTGACCGTTAAGAATGGTCCGAGATGGCAAGATACAACTTTAGCCCCGGGGCTGGGCCAGTCTGTCGGAGAGTGCAACAGGCAAAAGGAGCCTGCTCATGTTCAGGCAATTCTGGGCAATAGGTCGTTCAAATCCCCATTACTGTTCCGGTAATGGACAGCCGATAAACCCACTGACATCATACCTCGCCTTTTCGCTTGTCATCGTGAGTTTGATAGGTCTGATTAACCTGGCCTGCTGGGAGGCACCGTCGTTAGGAGAAGAAACAAATCCTACGGCTTTTCAGACTGAATCGCCAGAAACAAGCGACGAGAGATTTGGGCGGGTAATTCCGGTTCGGCTTCCCATCAACGGTCCAACGAGTGCTCGCGTTAAGCAAACAATCCAAAAGATACTTACCGAATCCAAAGGGAGCGAGGGACAGCTCGTTCTCATTCTCCGTTTCGATACCAATCGAGGTGAGGAGCAATTTGCGGCAAGATCTGAGTTTGGTGCCTGCTACGATTTGGCAGATTTTTTGACGAGCGAGGCACTCTCTAAAGTTCACACAGTTGCGTATGTCCCCTATCGCGCGGAGGGGCACGCCGTTTTGCCAATCATGGCGTGCCGCGATATTATTCTTGCTCCCGACGCGGAGTGGGGCGCAGCCGGCGCGGCGGAGCGACGCATCACTCCTCCCATGGTGAGTGCCTACCGCCATATTGCCGAACGGAGCCGCACGATTCCTCCGGCGGTGGCGCTCGGTATGCTCG
Organism: Planctomycetota bacterium; assembly: GCA_029549885.1. Classification (GTDB taxonomy): domain Bacteria; phylum Planctomycetota; class Planctomycetia; order Pirellulales; family Thermoguttaceae; genus Thermogutta. Next base: position 1,287 of record JAKPII010000157.1, on the reverse strand, counting down.
ATGCCTCGCGAGCAGTCCTCTTGGTGGAAACCGACGTGGAACGACTTTTCGTGACGGATGACGAACTAGAATCGATCAGAAAACAGCATCCGCTTAAGACAAATCCGAGTGTCTTCTTTCCGGCAGGGCAACTCGGTCGATTAAGCGGGCGAGAATCACGACGATTTGACCTTATTAGTGCCACCGCCACGGATATTCGCGATGTTTATGCGGCAGTGGGGCTTAAAGCAACGTTGGTGGAAGAAGAACGCTTTGCGGCGGATCATTGGAAGGCCGTTAAGGTGGAAATCCATGGTCCCATCACGCCCGTGCTTGTGGAACGATGCCAACGGCTTATTGAGGAGGCCGTCCAAAAGAGGGGCGCGAACTTCGTGTGTGTAAGTATCGACAGTGCAGGCGGTCAGCCAATGCAATCGTTGACGCTCGCCAATTACCTGGCAGCCGATCTCGACCCCAGCAAAGTGCGAACGGTGGCCTATATTCCGTCGCGTGCCTTATCCGATGCCTCCCTGATTGCTGTGGCTTGTGATCACATTATCATGCATCCTGATGCTCGGATTGGCGGCGAGGGCGATGGCGTGTTTACTGAAGAAGAAAAGGCCCAGGTGCGCCGTGCACTGCGAGAGATCATTTGTAAGAGAACCGGCCGTTCGTGGTCCCTACCGACGGCACTTATTGATGGTGACATCGAGGTCTTTCAGGTAACGCGCAAGGGATTACCAGGGTTTTTCGAATGCTTCAGCGAGGAGGAGCTTAACGAGGCAGCCGACCGTGGAGCATGGGTTAAGAAAGAGATGATCACTACCAAAGGACGACCCCTTCAACTAGATGGCAAGAAGGCGGTGGAATATGGACTTGCCAGAGACTTAGTCGAAAGCTTTTCCGATTTTAAGCAACTTTACGGTCTGGAACGCGACCCAGACCTCCTTGAGCCAACGTGGATCGATACGCTCGTTCGAGCGCTAGCATCCCCTTATTTGGCAGTTCTGCTCCTCATCATTGGCGGGCTCTCGCTATTGATTGAGGTCCAAACGCCAGGCATCGGCGTTGGCGGTTTTTTGGCCGCCGTTTGTTTTGTCCTTTTCTTCTGGAGTCGGTTTCTCGGCGGAACGGTAGGGTGGCTTGAAGTGCTGTTGTTTGCCTTGGGTGTGATCTGTCTTTTGCTGGAGGTCTTCGTCATCCCTGGATTCGGGATATTTGGCCTCGGGGGCGGGTTACTTATTCTGATTTCACTTATCCTTGCCAGTCAGACCTTTATTGTCCCACAAAACACTTACCAATGGATGC
>JAKPII010000211.1 GCA_029549885.1 Planctomycetota bacterium | reverse complement strand
GTGAACGGACCATGAGGGGATTTAAACCCGAGAACGACGAGCCACGGTTTTTTCTCGGCCGTTGTTTCACGGATGAATTTGAGGGCATAATCGGTGGCCACGTCATCAACCCAGCCCTCGGTCCGCGTTTCCACACCCTGTACGAGCAGTGGGCAATTGAAGTACACGCCCTGACCGATAAAACTGGCAAAGAAATCAAAACCGGGACGCTCTCGTTGGCTATCCATGTGCCATTTGCCAAAATAACCCGTGACATACCCCGCTTGCTTGAGGATCGTGGCGTAGGTCACGTTCTCCAAGGGAAATGGCCGAAAGTTAGAGGCAATCCCGTTCAGGTGGTTGTACCGACCTGTCAACATCACCGCCCGAGAGGGCGCACAAAGCGAATTCACAACAAAGGCATTGCGAAAACGGACGCCTTCTGCCGCTAGACGATCGAGGTGAGGTGTTTGAAACCAAGGAAATCGCCCACGTTCTCCCTGCTCCTTCTGGACCACACTTAGCGCATCGTAGCGCTGGTCATCCGCAATCAGAACAAGGATGTTGGGACGCTCCCCAGCTCCACTTCGAGCAAAAACCGCCTGGGTCACAACCCCCCAGGCAAATCCGCACGCAACCCAAAACATCAACTGCCGAATGACGCGCATCGCCTATGTCCTCCCTCAAGAAAGTGCCTTCGCCTCTCAAGCAAGACCCGGTGCTTTCACTTCTAATTGCCCGAATAATGCCAAAAGCACCTCCTAGTCTAACCTGAAAACATTCGGGACCTAGACTAGTACCACCAACATGGCGTGTATATCCCATCTGCAGTGCTATCCAGCAAGGCTCAGAGGAGTCACGCGCCTTCGGTACGAGGGGACATGTTCTGACGACCTTGGTCTTTTTCAGCAAGTAGGCCCAAAGTCGTCACAAGACCTACAACCCCTCGTCGATAGAAGGCCGCGACGAGGCCAAACGCTGGCAACCGCTTTCAAAAATGACGCGGACTTGGTGGATGCCAAAACCAGCCGCAAAGAGTAGTAACGAATTAGAACTACCAGTGGCCGTAAGGCTAGCACCCGCTGGGAGGCAGCATGGTCAAGCGGTTGTGAGAGAACGTGGGAACGACACACCGCTCACAGCGGCAGCCAGCCGATCCCGACAACAAGCGTGGTATTCACCGGTGGTGAGACTTCATCGATCCGGTCCTCCCCGCCCACAGGCTTTACTTCTCGCCGGGCATCCTCTGGGACAAGGAGCATCCGGCCATCACCCGCAAAGACGGGATGAGTAGCCGTGGGGAGTAGGTTTCGCTCGGGTGGAAACGCGGCAAGGTCGCCGGGCGGTAACGGCACGCGCTTCACCTGCGCCGCGAAGCGCAGCCGAGCGGCGTCACGTGCAAGCGCGGGTTATGCCACATTTCGCCTTAAAAGCCACACCGGCTAACGCAGTTAACGCCATAGCACCACCCAACGGCAACCGAATCAAAACCCATTGCCGTTTGCAGGCCGCCCCGCCGTTGCCGTACTGCGTGTCTTCTCCGTTTGTGGATTCGCGCTTATGGCTACCAATACTCATCAATTTTCCGGCGACTCAATTCGCCTCCCTTTTTAAGAAGCAACTTAAATGGATTCAAATTAAATTCGTTTCCCTTGCTGAGTTTCACAAAAAGCAAATAAAGCAGTGCCTCCACTGGCAAATGAAAAATGTTCTGACGAGGTTGCGTCCGAAAATCTCTAGCGATAAACGCGCCATTGAGGGCCTTGCCCGAGTTCAAAGTCATTTCCTCACTAGTGTATTGTTTCAGGGCGCGAATATCATCTTCGGTTGGCGCATAGTTCTGGCTATTCTTGCAGTCGTACACTATGCCTGTATCTTCGTGAATGGCAACACCGTCTGCATAAGCACCTTCTTTTTTATGCCCTTTTTGAGTTACTTTGAATCCTAACGCCGTCAGCGTGGAAGCGATTCGGTCTTCAAATTCCCTGTCGCTGAGATTACTCCCTTCCAATTCTAAAAAGTAATTCCCCAGGTAATCACGCCAAGCGAGTGATGGCTTCTGACTCGTCCCGGCTATTGGCAACTTTAACCACTCATCAGGTGGTTCTTCCCCTATGTCGCTGAGAACATTTAGCAGGTCCTCAATTTGTATCGTGGAAATGAGGCCACGACATGTTGGTGGCAATTTAGCTCGGAGTCTATCGCTCTGCGTTTTTGAGACCCGAACAGGCTCAAAACGAAAATAGGGGTTCCCTGTTCCAGGGTCGTAAGTCATTTCGTTGATCTTGATGTACACGAAGGGTATACGGCTATAGTCGTTTTTCCTCCCGCGATAGTAAATCCCCAATCCCGGCAATGGGCAAGAAGCAGCGAGATTGCTCCAGTCTGGCACTTGTGTGTAACTCACCTTTCCGGGGTATTTCGCAGTCTTGGACTCGTGCCAGTAGTCTTTTGCCCAATCAGTTGTAAGGAGAATTACTTGGTTCAAGCTACAATACCTCGGGGTCTTGTGATCGTTGCCATTAAGCCAACCGACTGTGGCTAATGCCGCATGGCGGAGGACGCTTGCTTCACGCAATAGGCGGCCCAAGCTGGTTATAGAATGGTCAACGTATTGACTGTAGACGGCAGGATTGCAGCCTAACGCGCAGGTAGTTGATCGCTGTAAGGTGAAGTGTAGCCATTGGTTGCTTCTTTTGCAAGACTTTAGCCGCGTGATAGGCTGTTTCCGCCTAGCGCGCATGCGGAGCACCAGTCAGACCGTCTACCGGGTTGCGGACGCCGCGTCTGCCAGGATTCAAGATTTGTCCGTCAGCTAGTACCATTTTAATCCTGCCCAAGCGTGTGTCAACGGGCTCGCACACGGCAGAACGCAGTGAACCTCCAAGCTGAGGGCTCTGTTCTCTTGCGGGCTTCCTTGGCGGTTCCCGCCGCCCTTGTGTGGATTAGTTTAGCGGAGGCCCGCTTGTCCGCCTAGGAGGCCGCATGACCGACGAAACCCAAGTTGCCGAAGAGCTTTACGCCTTCGCGCGGGCACTGGTGGGCGAGAGGGTCCCATCGGCAGAGAGACAGTCATTGTCGGGAAGACGCCATCCGGGACTTATTCCGGCGGGGCTCTGAGTCTAGTGCGACACAAAGGATATCGGGCTCATGATGCCGGCAGGCTAGGCTCGTTCGGAGACGACCCAAAGATGCACCGTCCGCGGGCAGCGAGTTTCACCTTGGCGAGGGGCTATCTCCGCACCTCCCCCTCGACACGCTCACTTGCCGGTGTCGGGTTTACTTCCTTGGCTTGCATATATGCCAAACTTTGGGGTTGGGTCAAACCGTTGATAAAAACGTCAACATTATCCCTTTGGAAAAGGAGCCGCCGTCCGATAGGGACCGAAACCACATCGGCCACCCCATCACCTGACCGCCGGCGCACGTCAGAGCGACAGACCGCTTACAGCGGAAGCCAGCCGGTCCCGACAATAAGCGTGGTGTTCACCGGTGGTGAGACTTCGTCGATCCGGTCCTCGCCGCCCACACTGTCACGAAGCTTGACCGTCTCGAAAAGCTCGACCTGATGCGTCAACACCCGCGCCCCAGAGCTGGGAACCCAGCGATAGAGCCGAATCATATCACCCACCACTTCGACCAGGTCATCACCGGGCGTATCCCACAAGGCAGCCTTGTCCGTACCAAGGGAAGGCGTGCTCCCTTCTCCCGCCTTGGCAAACACCTCATCGAAATACCGGGCAGTGATGCGATAGCGCTGACCGTTGGTAACCTGGTCGAACATCTCGCTCTTGGTGGCTTTCCCCTGAAACTCATCCTTCAGCCGTGAATCGTAAAACCACGCCCGGTCGGTCCCGCCTGAAGAAGCATCCACCCGAATAAACGCAACATCGCGGAGCTCCACATCGAACCCCGGCCCCTGGAATCGTGTATGACCCCACTGCGCCTCCAATCGATCGTTCCCCGGCGAGCCGAACAGTACCCCCTGGTCGTTCTCACCGGAGCCAAAGACCACCACCTCCTCCACCAACTTGACCCGCTGATACAGGGTGCCTGGCACCACCATCTTGGCATGGTTGTACTGGGGCTCGGACTTGAACTTCACGGCCAATTCCCCGCTCCCGTCCAGGCGACGGTCATAGAACTCAGCCCTGTCGTATCCTCCTTCCGTGG
>JAKPII010000131.1 GCA_029549885.1 Planctomycetota bacterium | reverse complement strand
ATCACCGTTTGCCCTGGAGGCGGGTCACCGCATCATGGTGACATCGCAGCAGCCTGGTAAGGTGACCGTGGCCAAATTTGCCGTCAACGAGGCGGACCAAAAGCGCTTCGTGAGCAACAATCTGGACGAGATCATTCGGGCAGTGGCGGAACTGGGCGGCACCTACCCCGACGTGGTCCAAATGCTCCAGCAGGCCAAGGCGGCGGGCGTCCTTGAAGCCCGCTTCGAGGTCGAGGCAATTCCCGAAACTGGCCGAAAGTATCAGGGACCCTCAGAAGATGAATCCCCCTCCCCAGATGTAGCACCGTTGGTCAAGAAGTATGAGGAGCTCCCGGGCGGGGGCGACGTCACGACGGACCACGCCTTGCCTGGCCCGGAGTTTGATGCCTCGGCAATTGATACCGAGCCTACCCCGGCAGAAGAGCAAAATGTCTCCGAGACATCGAAAAAGGGACGTTCTTGGTGGCCTTTTGGCGGGACAAAGACATCTTCATAAGCCTGACGGGATGATGAGCCAGAGCTACCTTGCCAACTTACCGACCGCAATGCCACCCCAAGTTCCGCGATTGTCCGAGCGGATAGTCGCGGCATTTTACGACCATCCGTAAAAACCGGCGGTGGACGACCGCATGATGAGGGCGTGATGTGCGGACAGGGATGTCCGAACTGTGTGAAGTCATCAACCCGCTTGAAGGAAAACACCTTCGGCGGGTGCGGTGGGGCTGCGCAGCGCATTTTGGCTGTCGCCGCATCGGCTTCCCGCGATGGTCTGGGTAAAACGTCAGGAAAACGCACGCCGTCGGCTGCTGGTCATAGTGTCGTCGGCTCATTAGATGGAAAGGCACGCTTTCCGAACATCGTCGCGGAGTTTACCCGCTGGCCGCCGTTGGGGAACCGCCTTTGGACCTACTGCGTCGTGGCCGTGGGGATGATCCTCAGCCTGTGGTTCTCGGTCGCTGCTTGCGGGGAGGAGAATGGGCTGCGGATTTCCTGGGGCGGGGGCTCGGCCAGGCGCTGGGCCGGTCGGATCAGTGTTTCCCAAGGGGAAATCCTCCGCTGGCAACCCATCGGGTCAGAGGCCGACGAACTGGCCTCCCTGGTGTTTCGCGATAAGGGGATCGACATTGTCCCCACCACTCCGCGGGTCTTTCAGGGGGTGGACCTCGCACTTGATCGGCAGGGCCAAACGCTGTTGGAGATCGAGCTGGCGGCCGAGGGTACGCCATCGCAACAGTGGTCTGTGCCCATTCAAGAGATCGAACGCCAACCGCGCCAGATGGCACTGTCGGGTGGCGGACAGCTTTTCATCGAGCGGCTTCCGGGAGACGAGTTGGCCGTGTCCACGGATCGTCCCCACCTCGTTTTTTCGCCCGGGGAAACATGGAAATTCTACGTCACGCCTCGTGGCTTGCCCTTCTCGCCGGGAACACATGTCGATATTCGCATCCATATCGTCCGCAGCCGGATAACCGATCGAGAGCCGCGTCGGCCCTTGCTCGACTCCTTGGCAGACCTACGGCGAACGGGCAACACAGATGCGCCGGTGGTCCGTTACGAGATCACCGTCGGTAAGGAATCGCCCATCCCTGTGGAAATTACGCTCCCCGAGGAAGAAGGCTGCTATGACGTGGTGATCACGGCCACGCCGATTCCCAGTTTTCGTTTGGCCGAGTCGGTCACGCGTCCTTTTGGCGGGAATGCCTCGAACCTGGAACGGCATGTGCAAGTGGTTGTGCTCAACACAACGCGGCGGACGGGGGAGGCCTTTTCCGGAGAGTTGACCCTCTTGGGGGAGGCCGTCGATGCCAGCAATCAGAATTTCTGGGAGCGTCTATCCCGGGTGGCGCCTTATTTGCCTCGGCTGGGGTTCCTCGGTCGTGGTTGGCGGCACATTGGGGGAGAGGGGCAAGAGGCGGTCTGCGAGCTTGCCGCGGCCAGCCCGGGAGAAGATCCCGCCTGGGCCCTGTACTCGCTTCCCGTTCAGGAACCCGGCCGACCTCACCTCTTGGAAATCGAATGGCCGGCTGACCAGCGGCAGACGATGCTCTTTTCCATTGTGGAGCCGAACGCCGTGGGCGCCATTGCTCCGCCCATGGTCGGCTATGGCGTCTATTCCACCGGGGAATTCCGCCGGTGGGAACAACCGCTCGGCTGGCAGGTTCATCGCGTCGTCTTTTGGCCACGAACACGTCAGCCACTTCTTTTGGTGGCCAATCCGAGTGGCGAACCGGCTTTGTACAAAAAGATTCGCGTTTATGCAGGATGGAACCGCTTGCCGGAAATCTTTCCCGCCTCTGCCTTCCCCAGCGAACGGCTGGTGGCGGCCTACTTCCATCGCCCCATTCTTAGCACGCTCTTTGGTGCCACCGATGTCCCTGGTCCTTTCCAGCAGCAGGGCTTGGACGATTGGGTCACCTTTTACCAAGCGGCGACCCGATTAGCTGAATACGTGACGTTTGCCGGATACAACGCGGTTGTCTTGTCGGTGGCTGCCGATGGCTCAACGCTTTATCCCAGTGAGCGTTGGAAACCGACGCCGCGCTATGATAGCGGTTCGTTTTCTCTCACCGGGGCCGATCCTATCCGCAAGGACGTCCTGGAGTTGATCCTTCGCATCGCCGACCGCGAGGGATTTTCGGTCATCCCCGCCATCGATTTTTCCGTCCCCTTGCCAAATCTTGAGGAGACGATTCGAAAACAGGGCGAGCGGGGGCGAAACCTCCGCTGGATCGGTCCCAACGGCCAAACGCTCACGGAGACACAGGCGCCTTATCGAGGGATGGCGCCCTACTACAACATCCTCCACCGCGAGGTCCAGGAAGAGCTTCTGGCCGTCGTTCGTGAACTTGTTGAACGTTATGGGCGTCATGCCTCATTTTATGGATTGGGGATTCAGATCTCGGCCTACGGCTACGCACAACTTCCCGGACCAGAATGGGGATTGGATGACGAGACCATCGCCCGATTTTCTGAAGAGACAGGCATCCAACTTCAGGTGCCCGATGATAACCGTTATCAAGAACGGGCCCGCTTGCTTTTGGGACCCTATTCCCGCGAATGGCTGAGGTGGCGCTCGCTGCGACTTCAAACCTTTTATTCTCGCGTGACACAAGAGGTGGCAGCCGTTCGGCCTGATGCAAAGGTCCTCCTTTTGGCTCCAACCATGTTCGTGGGCGAACGCTGGGAACAGCGTCTCCGTCCAACGTTGACGGAACGTCGTGACCCGCTGGCCCTCCTGCTAGAAACGGGATTGACGCCCGAGCTGGCCACAAGCGACTTGGCCATGGGCCTCCTCCGCGTCAAACGGATGGTTGAGCATGCGGATTTCGGCGTTCGCACCACGGAGTTTGAGATTGACCAAATCTACCGGTCGATCCCCATGAACGCCCAAGGACACATGCCCGGCGTGTTGTTCTATCATCCGCCGCAGGAAATTCGTTTGCCTAGCTTCGATGCCCGATCACCCATTCAGCCGGCCTTCACGGCCATCATTCATCAGCCGGTGGCCTGGGGGCTAGAAAACCGGCGACGGTACGCCCAAGCCCTGGCCGATGGAGACCCCACATTGATCTGTGACGGCGGCTGGGTGACCCCTTGGGGTGGCGAGGATATGCTGCGGCCGTGGCTTGCCGCCTTCCGCCGTTTGCCGGGGGGACCATTCCAAGATGTCCGTTTCCCCGATCAAGGGACCTCACTCCAACCGCTCGTGGTCCGCAGTTTGACACGCCAGCAGGAGACCTACCTCTACTTCGCCAATCAGGTCGGCTTCCCCGTGATTCTGGAGATGACGCTCCAGGCCCCGCGGGGCTGCCGCATGATCGAACTGAGTGGCTTCCGCTCATTACCGCCTCTGGAAAGCGACTCCCAGGGACAGTGCCGCTGGATGATGACCTTTGAGCCGTACGATCTCGTGGCCGTCAAACTGACGACTGCCGACATCACGTTTACATCGGCCAAGGTGAGTTGGTCACCTAAGGTCGAACAACGACTGCGGGAACAGATCGCCGATTTGAGTGAACGTGCGGCCACGCTCAGCGTCCCTCCCGTCTATGCCGTCCTTGAAAATCCCGATTTTGAAGAGCCGGCCGGTGACGCGCAACCGGTGCCGTTGTGGACGGCCCTCGCACCCGCGGGGACAATGGTCCGAGTCGATGCGGCGGAAAGACACGGCGGGCAGCAATCGGTGTATCTCATGAGCCAAGGCCCCACGGTTTCCCTGGTCAGTCAGGCGTTCCCACCACCTCCCACGGGACGGCTGACGGTCGCGGTGTGGCTTAAGACGTCCCATCCACAGAGACAGCCACCGTTGCGGTGCGTTGTGACGGGAGTTCATCGTGGGCAACCGCTGAGTCGCATCGCCGAAATCGGTCTGGCGTCGCCCGGACGGACTGCGCCGGTCATCTCCTCCGACTGGACGCCGATTCTCGTGGAGGTGACAGACCTCCCCATGAGCGGCCTTTCGCCGTTACAGCTCCGCTTTGACCTGGCCGGGCAGGGTGAGGTCTGGATCGATGACATTCAACTGTGCCATCTTGCCTTTAGTAAGGCAGAGCGGGTGGAGCTTTTCAAACTCATTGCCCCGGCTCAGGCTAAATTGGAAAATCGGGATATCGCCGATTGCCTGCGATTACTGGAAGGTTTTTGGCCAGAGTACTTGGCCCGGCACGTCCCACGCAGCGAGTTCAGTGTGACGGCCAGCGACCAACCCCGCGAGCCACCGGAGAGTAAACCGTCAGGGAAGCCCGCTGAGAAACCACCCGACCGCTCGGCCGGTCTCCTCGACCGAGTGCGACACATCCTTCCCCAAGCGCTGCGATTCTGAAGCGGTGACCAGGAAAGGAAGTGACGGTCACTTCGGCTCTTCGATGCTTATGGTCAGGACGTTTCTTCTCTGGTAGCCGCTGACCTCTTCATGAGATAACGACTCTTCGGGAAAGTCCACTTCACGCGTTGGCATTCTCCCAGCTTTTACTCGAAGATTCTACCCACCTGGGAAGCGAACAGGCTCAGGTTGCCTAGAGGGTCGAGCTCGCGGAAGCCGCCATCAATTGTTTCTCCTTCAATCCGCGCCTCGTGAAACTCGATCTACGCACGCCAAGAGAATGGCCTTGACCACAGGGCGATGGCTCTCTTATGATCCGCCTCGGTATTCGCGGTGAAGACGGCAAAAGAGTGATTGGAACCTGAGGAAGATACGCGGACGAGAAAAGGTGAGGATGCCAAAGGGCGACGTGCTCCACGAGAGGACAAGGAGGATGACGCAGGACGAACAATTCCCGCCGGGGTTTGTGGACATTCATTGTCACCTTTTGCCGGGCCTTGACGATGGACCCGCCAACTGGGATCAAACGCTGACCATGGCCCGGGCGGCGGTGGAACACGGACTGGTGTGGGTGGTGGCCACGCCGCATCAAGGAGGGCGATATACCGAGAACACGCCTGCACGCATTCAAAGCGTTGTCCAGGAGGCCAAACGCAAGTTGGAGGAGCACCAAATTCCTCTTCAGCTTTTTGCTGGGGCCGATGTCCGCATCGACGAGACCCTGGTCGAACGGGTCCAAAACAAAGAGGTGCAACCGATTGCCGATGGCCGGTATCTCCTGCTGGAACTACCCCACGATGTGTATTTTCCTTTGCAGGGGCTTCTCAACGATTTGCGACGGCTGGGGATAACGGGCATCTTGACCCATCCTGAACGCAATCACGCGATCATTCGCCGCCCGGAGCTTCTTAACGAAATCCTCCAGGCCGGGGCCCTCGTTCAGATCACGGCGGGGAGTATCACGGGAGCCTTTGGGGCCGTCGTGCGACGATTCAGCGAAGAGTTACTCCTTTCGGGAAAGGTCCACGTCGTGGCCACGGATGCCCATGGGCGTCACGGCCGTCCACCGCACTTGGGGGACGCCCATCGCCAGATTGCCCGGCTGCTTGGTCGAGATACGGCTGACATTCTATGCCGCCGCAATCCGGCTCGAATTGTCCTCGGGCTGGCACCCCAAAAGCTGGAACCCGTGCGTCCCATCCGTTCTCTGTGGAGCCGGGCGTGGCGACGCCTTGCCGGATGATAAGGGCCGGGAGCCACTGCCGTGTATCCGCCCATCCTTCTTGCCGTGATGTGTTCCTCGGCGCTACTTGGCCAGGTGGCGTACTCGCCCTGGGTGGAAACACGCTCGGTGCGGGGGCTGACGATCTACTCTCAGTTCCCGCTCCAGGACGTTGCCGACGTCCAAACCGATTTGGAATACCTGGCCGAGGATATCGAGACCGCCCTGGGCCTCCGTCTGGCCGACAGGCCGGTCTGCGTGCTTCTCTTTGCCGGACGCCGCGAGTACGACCGCTTCCTCAAAGAGCGGTTTCCCGACGTGCCCTATCGGCGGGCGCTTTATATCCAACGGTCGGGTCAGGCGTTCGTCCTGGCCTATCGCAGCAGTGAACTTGCCGTTGATCTACGTCATGAGTGCACGCACGCCCTGCTTCACTCAGCCTTGCCAGTGGTGCCCCTGTGGTTGGATGAAGGATTGGCCGAGTACTTCGAGGTCCCCCGTGCTCAACGGGCCTTCGGGCATCCCCATTTGAAGACTATACGGCTGTGGGCCAATCTCGGTTATGTCCCGTCGCTTTCCACACTAGAGGCCATCCCCCACATGGACGCCATGGACGCGAACAAATACCGATGGTCCTTTGCGTGGGTACATTTCATGCTCCATGGGCCACCCGCCGCCCGGCTGGAACTGGTGGAATACCTTCAAACCCTCGCCCAATATGGTGTCCCACGCCCCTTAAGCGAGCGACTCGCCGCCCGTTTGGGTGACCCCCGCCGGGCATATCTGGATCACTTCAAACACTGGACCCGCTAGGCCGCTTGACTTCGGCTGCTCTGTAAGCATCGGATTGACCGCCCCTTTGCTCCAATACGCCTTACCGCAGGGTGTCATCCGGTATAGGATGACATAATGTACGAGTTTGGTCCGACTTGCCGGTGAGGCAACTTCACCCGCGTCTGGCCCTCCCGAAGCCCCTTCGTTGATCGCGGTGTGACGCCGGCGGCAGAGGACCCGGACATTTCCCCATAGCAAAACCGGATTCACTGAATGGACGATCAATCCAACGCTTTACCCATTGTTTCGACCGATCCCGAAGTGCAGGCCTCCCCTGCGAGAAGCTCGGCAAAACCCCTGGGGACATGCAGCCTCATTGCCCTCGGCTGTCCCAAGAACCTTGTCGATGGCGAGCGGATGTTGGGCCTTTTGCGCGACGCCGGTTGGCAGCTGACCACAGACCCCCAAGAGGCCGACGTGGTCGTTGTTAACACCTGCGGTTTCCTCCGCTCGGCCCGTGAGGAATCGTTCGCCGTCATTGAGGAGATGCTCAAGCTGAAGCGGAAGGGCAAGATTCGTGGCGTCATTGTGACTGGCTGTCTGGTGGAGAAAGACCGGGAGGCCCTTCTGGATCGCTTCCCGGAGGTGGATCAACTGGTCAATCTCTTTGCCCGCGATGAAATCACGCAGGCCGCAGCGCGGATTCAAGCAGGTCTGGTCGAACAACGAACGGTCTTCCAACCGGCTTCCGTCGTTCCCCTGGATGATCGTCGTCGCTTGCGGGTAACACCCCGGCATTTGGCCTACCTGAAGATTTCCGAAGGGTGTGACCGCCTTTGCACATTCTGCCTGATTCCCCACATCCGGGGACGCCATGTGAGTAAGCCGCTCGAGAGTATTGTGGAGGAGGCCCGGGAATTGGTTGCCGAGGGCGTGCGGGAATTGATCCTGGTAGCGCAGGACTTGACATACTACGGCCTCGACTTGGCGGGTCGTCCCTTGCTGGCCGAGCTTTTGCGGCGTTTGCGGGAATTGCCGGGCCTGCGGTGGCTTCGCCTTATGTATCTGTATCCCATGCACATCACCGACGAACTTGTGGAAGTCCTCCGCGAGGGTGAGCCGGTTCTCCCGTATCTCGATCTGCCCCTGCAACACATCAGCGACCGCATCTTGAAGCGGATGAAGCGGCGGGTCAATCGCCGGGAGACCGAGGCCCTGTTAGCGAAACTGCGGGAGTCGATCCCGAACCTGGTCCTACGGACGACGATGATTGTGGGCTTTCCCGGCGAAACGGAGGCAGAATTTCAAGAGTTAGTGGAGTTCGTCAAGACCCAGCGGTTTGAAAGACTGGGGGTTTTTGAGTATTCTCGTGAACCGGGGACACCAGCGGCGCGGCTTCAGGATCATCTGCCGCGTCGGGTCATCCGGGCACGGCGGGAGCACCTGATGGCCGTCCAGCAGGAGATCGCCTTTGAGTATGCCCAGGGCCAGGTCGGACGTCAGATGACCATCCTCCTGGACCAGCCGTATCCAGAGCGAAGGCATGTCTTCATCGGTAGGACATACGCCGATGCCCCAGAGATCGACAGCGTGGTGTATGTGACGGGAAAACACCTTCAGCCGGGACAGTTTGTCACGTGCGAAATCGTGGCAGCCCAGGGCTACGACCTGGTGGCGGCACCTCTTGATGAACAACCTGCGGGATGATGTCTTCGATGGCTTTAGATTCTTATGACCTGGTGGGAGGTTTGCGATGAGTCGCATGACACGGCGTGACTGGTTAAACACGACGGCCCTCGGTGTCGGACTGTGGTCGATGGGTGCTCTGGCCGGACGAAAGCCGGTAAGTGGGGAGGAAGCGGCGAGGCCCGCGCGACGGTTTCAGGCGGCGCTTGTGTGTTCGGCCATTGGTGTGCGGGCGGATCAGCGTCAGGCGATTGAATATGCAGCCCGCTTCGGCTTTGAAGCCGTCGAACCGCAGCCTGATTTCCTAAGCCGACTTTCCCAGGAGGAGCTGGCCGACCTCCGCCAGGAAATGCAAGAAAAAGGGCTGACCTGGTCGGCGGCCGGGCTTCCTGTCGATTTTCGCGGTGATATTGACGCGTTCACCCGCTCCTTACGACGTTTCCCCCAATTCTGCGAAACCCTGCAACGCGCCGGCGTGGATCGGGTGGGGACGTGGATTTCGCCCAGCCACAACGAACGGACGTATCTGGAAAACTTCCGCTTGCACGCCAAACGACTTCGCGCGGTGGCTAATATTGCCGGGGGTTACGGGCTGCGGCTTGGCCTGGAGTACGTTGGCCCGAAGAAATCGTGGTCGGCCGGCAGGTACCCGTTCATTCACACCATGCGAGAAATGCGGGAATTGATTGCCGAAATTGACTATCCCTGCGTTGGCCTGACGCTCGATTCCTGGCATTGGTACACAGCAGGGGAAACGGTGGAGGACCTTCGCAGGCTCCCTGGCCATCGTGTCGTCATCGTTCATATCAATGATGCCCCGAGTGGAATTCCGGTGGAGGAACAGATCGACTCGGTCCGCGAGCTCCCCTGTGCCACGGGCGTCATTGACCTGAAAGGGTTCTTGGGGGCACTGGTGGAAATCGGTTTCGACGGCCCGGTTTACATTGAGCCGTTCAAAAAAGAACTACGACAATTGCCCCCAGAGGAGGCCTTGCAACTTACGGCCGAGGCTATGCAGAAAGCGATTGCCTTAGTCGGAAACTGACATTTCAAAGGTCTTGCGAACCGACCGTGCGGCCAAGAAAAGACGATGGCCCTGTGGGGCAACCAACAGGGCCATCATCTGCAAGGATCGGGAGGTGTCGGCAAGGGAATACGGAGGTTACTGCGTGGTACTAGGCACTTCCTGCTTCCCATTATTTGAAGGCGTGCCTGACCCCCGCTCGGCGATTCTCCGGTCACGGGCTAGAAGGTTCTTCGTCGTGCTCGGCAACGGCAACCGGGACGGCAATGGCCGTTGCGATGGCCCCACCCACAATCCAGGGATTCCGCATCCATGTCCGGACACGCGGCAGGACCTGACCGCGGGCAAGGTCTTGACCCGAGACGATCAACGTGGAATCCTGGGCGCCTGGGGGAGCTGTGCGTGCCGCCCATAGGCGATACATCCCGGTCCCGTTGGCCGCATTCAGGCGATAGACACCGCCCTTCAGGCCGCGGAAGGCAAAGCGTCCCTGGGCATCTGTCGTGGCCGTGCCAAGGACCTGATCACCACTGACCACGGTCACGGCGGCATTCGGGACCGGCAGACCCTCGGGCGTCACCACTTGTCCTAAAAGTAACCCACCATCATGGAGGGCTACGTCAATGACCCGCGGGGCCGGGGATTGTTTGCTCTCCACTGCCCAAAGCTGGGAAGAGCAGGCCACCATTGCCACACACGCAACAAAAACTGAAGTTCTCATCTTTCTTACTCCGCCTCCGTACGAGATGAAGCGACCTTGCCCGGGGGTACGGGAAACGCTGCAAAATCGACAACGTCCTTGCAGCACAATTAAGCCTCACGTATGGTATCGGCAGGCAATGCCCGATCCTTCAGCCAAATCCTTCAAAACGGTCCCTAATCGCCCGCAAGGTCGCCCCGCCGCATGATGCCACACCGGTTCCCGGGACTCCCCGACATGGCCCGGGTTACCATGTTTTCCTGCTCTCGGGCCTAATTTTGAAACTTGCGAGAGGGGAGGAACTCGGGTATCTTTGTTGAGGAGCTGAAGGCGGCTCAAGCGTCGAAATTAACCATGGGAGTCTGGGAGGCAGGAGTGGCCAAGCGGGATAACCATTACGAGGCGGCCTTTGAGTCTTATTTGCGCACTGCCGGCATCCCCTATGTGGCGGTGGATGAGGCCCGGCGGGCGGTCATGGCCGATGGCCGATCCCTCAAAAGCCTCGATTTCCTCGTGGCACCACCCGGTCCGGTCACCTGGTTGGTGGATGTCAAGGGGCGACGCTTCCCCTCGGGCCTGGAGCATCATCAGTATTGGAAAAATTGGTCCACCCAGGACGATTTGGAAAGCCTGATGGAATGGGAAGTCCTTTTCGGCCAAGGCTTCCGCGGATTGTTTGTGTTTGCCTTCCACGTCGTGGGAAATCGTCTCCCCGTCAGCCCGGAGTGGTTGATCACGTTCCGTGGTGAACGGTACGCCTTTCTGGGGGTGGAATCGGCCCGGTACCGGCAGATGTGCCACCTTATTTCGCCGCAATGGCAAACGGTGGCCGTGGCGGTCCGCCACTTTCGCGAATTGGCCCGGCCGATTCAAGTGATCTTCTCGCCAGGGGCCGATTACCCGGCCTTTGACCCGGCCGGGCAGGTTGGAAAGGCCGTCACAGGAGAGAGGGTTTCTGTTGCCGGGACCTCCCAAGTTGTCGGCCCCGCATGAGCTTCCCCGTTAGCCGAGCAACCTTTGGAGATGCTCGATGAGGGCGGAGCACTGCGGATCCAGAGGCACCTCGCTTTGTGTCCCGGCCTTTAAATCCTTCACTTGGCACACGCCTTTTCGGAATTCGTCCTCGCCGATGAGGATAGCCACACGGTGGCCGCGTCGATCGGCGTACTTAAGTTGCTGGGCCAACTTTTTCGGCTCGGGGTAAAGCTCGACGGCAAGTCCCGCGGTGCGGAGTTGGGCCGCCAGTCGCAGATAGTCATCTCGGTGCTGGTGATCGAAAAAGACGATGAAGACCGGCGCGGTCGTTGACACCGCTTCCAGCATCCCCAGCTCTTCCATGGCGGCGAGGAGGCGATCTAGACCCAGCGAGGCCCCAACACCCGGTAAGGGCTGCGTCGTGAACAAGGCCGCGAGGTTGTCGTAGCGTCCTCCGGAGCAGACGCTCCCAATGCCGGGCAAGGCCGCCAGGAAGGTCTCATAGATGGTCCCCGTGTAATAATCGAGTCCCCGCGCGATGGCCAGATCGACGATGAGGCACTCCCGGGCCACGCCACCTGCGACCGCGCCGCGGACGACCTCACGCAATTCAGCGACGCCCTCTTCGCCCACGGCGCTCCCCTGGACAAGGCGTTCCGCCCGGCTGAGGACCTCATCCATGTCACCGTGAATCTCGGTTAAGCGCAGGACCTCGGCGGCTTGTTCGGCAGTCAGTCCGGCCACCTCCTCCAGTTCCCGCTTGACGCCCTCGGAACCGATTTTCCCCCATTTGTCCAAAGCGCGAAGGATGAGCACCGCCCGGTCACTTAGCCCGAGGCGTTCCAAAAGGCCGTTCAACACCCGGCGGTTATTGATGCGAATCGTAAATTCCCGAAAGCCGATCGCCCGCAACAGGTCGTGAATGACAAGGGTCGTCTCGATGTCCGAGGTCAACGAGTGGGTTCCGATCGTGTCGAAGTCGCACTGGACGAATTCACGGTAACGTCCTCGTTGGGTGTTTTCACCTCGCCAAACCGGGGCGATGTGATACCGCTTGAAGGGCGTTCCCAACTCATTGAGGTGTTGCGCCGTGAAGCGTGCCGCCGGGACCGTCAGATCAAACCGCAGAGCCACCCAACGGCCGCCGTGGTCCTGGAAGCGGTAAAGCTGCTTGTCGGTTTCTTCGCTCCCCTTGCCGGCGAGGATTTCCAGATACTCGAGGGCGGGCGTGTCGATCGGCACAAATCCGTACGACCGATAGACCCGTCGGGCAATTTCCATGATCCGCTCCCGCGGGATCATCATTTGCGGAAGATAATCACGAAAACCCTTCAGTGTTCGTGCTGGAATGAGTGTTCCCATGGTCGTTTTTGCAAGACTTCTTCACTTTTGAGGGTCAGATATGTAACGCCTCAGCAGGTCTTCCGGCCAGTCATTTCGCCCGGCCATCCGGACAGGTGACATGTTCCGCGACGGCTTTTTCCGCCATCTCTACAATCTTCAAGGGATTGGGGCGAGGCGAACGGATCGAACCACCGGATCGTGGGCCGAGAATTGCCTCGGCATATTCCTCCAGTTGCTCGGCCGTCTCAAAAAACTGGTCATAGACGGCGTTTTCTTCAAATTCGCAGATGTCCATTCCGTAGTCACGGCACACCTTGGGGCGATGGGCATAGATCGCACACCGGCCATCGGACCGCAGCGCCTTGCACGTCAGATAAACGAGCAAATACCACTGACCGTCATCGACGAACACGGCCGTCCGCTCATGGAGCAAGAACCACCGGACGGTGTCGAACCCCTCCCAGGTCCGCGGTCGATCGATCGGCAGGGCGATGTACTGGCAGCATTTAGCGGGGCAGTGAAAGCACAGCACCTCGCCTGGGGGGACGTCCTGCCGCCGCAAGCGGCCGTTCCGCACGGCTGCCGACGTTCGCGTCAACCAGTAATTCTTGATCGGCTTCCCGTTGGTCGCCATATCGTCCCGCAGTCGCTCCCATCCATTCTTCTCAGGACATGGCATGAAATCATCCTGGACCAAAATATTAGGCCCAGGTATCCCCTTGAATTGACTTTACCGCAATTACCGGACGGCGATAAGGGGTTGCCGACAGACGACTCGGCCTTAGACTGGCACGCATTTGATCGAAGGACCCATCCGCGTTACTTCTCGTCTGGGGCCTGATCTGGCCGTTGAGCCTGCTCCCGTGAAGGCGGTGGCATGGGCGATTCGTAAAACAGGTGAACATCCCGCTGCGGAAATGGGATGGTGATGCCTTCTTCGCTCAGCCGCCGATACACATCCGCGTGGAGGCTGTTGATCGCGGTTAGGCGTTGATCGTAGTTGCTGACGTATGCAAACAGCCGGAAATTGACCGAGCTATCGCCAAAACCCTCGAAGACGACTGCGGGCGCAGGATCGGTCATGACGTGGGGGTTCCTTTTGGCGGTTTCTAGCAAGATGTCCATCACCCGCTGGGGCTCGGTCCCGTAGGCCACACGCACCGCGACCTCAACGCGATTGACGGGGTCCGTCAAGGTCCAGTTGATCACCCGTCCCGTGATGAATTCCTTATTGGGGATAATCAATTCCCTCCGCTCGAAATTGAGGATTGTGGTGGCACGCATGCGGATACGTGTCACGCGGCCGGAAAACTCTCCAACCGTCACTAGGTCACCTACCCGAATGGGCCGTTCAAAGAGGATAATCAAGCCGGAAACGAAGTTGGCGAAGATCTCTTGGAGGCCAAAGCCCAACCCCACGCCCAGGGCGGCCACAAGCCACCGGGCCTGAGACCATCGAAGACCCAAGTACCCAGCCGCCATGATGAGGGCGACCCCGGTCACGCAATACGATGTGATTGTCTGGAGGGCGTATCTCAGCCCTGGCTCCATTGGCAACCGATGGGAAAAGACCATCTCCATCAGTCCAGGGATGTTCTTGGCAATAAGCAATCCGGCCACCAATGTTATGACGGCCAGAAGCAGATCCGCCAAGGTGATAGCCGGTGTGGCGAGGGCGATCGGGCCCGCCTGGGAGGGCTCCGCGGAGCTGGTCGAAGGTGCAGTGGTCACGGCAGTCATTGGGCCACCGCGCCAAAGACGGACCTGCCTGAGGAAGCCCAGCGCGGGAAGGATGTCGGCCCAAATCCAGCCGAGGGCCACCAACACCACCAAGACCTCGATCGTATTGAAGAGCCGCCGTGTCTGCTGACCGACGACGGCCAAATCGGGCTCGGACTCGGCCTGCGAAGGAGAGACCCCGCCTACTTCCGTTTTGGCCTCACCGACGATTTGGGGCTCACTGGCCATGCGCTGCCGGAACCGTTCCCAGCCGATCCGTTGCTTGCGGACGATCAACCAGCGGTTGAACAGCTCTTCGCCCACTCCTACCAAGAGGAGGGCCATCAAACTGCCGCGAAAACGCTGCATGAGTTGCACCGCCGTATAGCTGTAACCGGCAAGTGTGAGGGCCATCAGGCCAACGGGCACGCCCACCGCGAGCAACCGCCAAAGTGTTCGCCCCCGATAAAGCCAGCTCTGGGGATGATGGGCACGCACGGCCTGAAGGAGCGATCCTTTGGGCCGAAGCATTATGTGGCCCAGAACCGCGTAAAGGAGGAGCATCAGCAAGAACACAATCCGCCCCGGACCCGCCTCCCACCGCTGGTCACCCATGGCGTGGATCACCGTGCAAAAATAGACCAACACCATGCCCGCCGGTATGAACCACCGCAATTGACGGCGAACAAACAGGGTGAGCTCGCTCGGCCACCGAAAGTGGGCCTCGCCCAATCCCAAGGGAAGACATAACCGCCGAAGCGTTCCAAAGACTATCAAGAATTCGGCCGTGCTCCAAAAACTGTGTGACATGGCCACCGTCATCGTGGTGGCGTTGATAGGCGAGCCCAATCGCCAGGCCAAGAAGGCCAAAACGGCGGGCCACCATCCGGTCCCCAAGACTGTTAGGGCAAGGACCTGGAGTGTTGGCCAAAAACCGTGATAGGCCCCCTGAGAGACCTTCTTGGCGAGCCTTTCCAGATGACGCCTTTCTTGAAAGAGTGCCAACCGCCATACGGCCAAGACCAACCCTGCCAAAACCCACAAGGCCGGCCATGTCCCTAAGTCGATTTGCAGGGCATGCCCCGCATCCCAAAGCGTTGTGGGCGAGACCAAACGACGAAGGACCCCCAATGTCAGACGCAGATCGTCTGAAAGCTGAGAGAGACGCACAGGCCGCGTGTTGGGAATCCAGAGGATGTGCTCATCAATATAGCGTCGATACTCCTCGACGGTCCTGACAATCGCGCGCTCCGTGTTATCCAAATCCACCAGATCGTTGAGCCACCGGCTGTAGAGTTGAACTTCTTCATCCAGCAATGTGTATTTCTCGGCGAGAACCTCTCGCAAGTTTGTTTCCCACTCGGGATGGTCCTCCGAAATGAGCGGGAGAAGCCGATTCCGCCACCGAGTTAATTCCTCCTCCAAAGGAGGCATTTGGCTGTGAGCGTCACTCAATTCCAAGAGCGTCCACTGTGTCGCCCGAATGTCATCCTGTCGTTTGCGGATTCGTTGCCAGAGGGTATGGGTTTCCGGAAGTTTGTTCCTCTGTGCCCTCAGCCACAGCCCCAAGGCCCCCGTCATGCCGACCATCTCCATACGCTCTTTGGTGGCCTTGAACTGTTGCTGAAGCTCTTCCAACTGTTGTTTGACCGTGGTGAGCTGAACGTGCGTTTGATTGACCCGCGTTGTCAGGTCGGCAACTTCTCCGGCCTTTTTCTCCACCTCCTCGGCCAGTGCCCGCAGCGGTTCCGGAAGTTGGGCAATCCGTGCCCGGGCCTGCTCCACCCGGGAGACCGCCGTGGCCTGTCGCCGTTGGGCAAGGATTTGTTGCCACTGATTCCAAACCGTTTCCACCGTACGGAAGCGCTGGGCCGCCACCCGTCTCCGCAGCGGCAAGAGGGTTTCGTCGGCTCGATCATAATAGGCCAGTTCCTCCTTAATGGCCTCCAGCTCCCACCGGGCCGCTTCGAGTTCAGTTTGACGCAGAATCCGTTGGGCCTCCGTCAAAGCCGGTGGCTGGTTCGGGTCGGGAGAGGCAGCCAAGGCCTCGCGGGCTGCTTCTAACCGTTTTTGGGCGGCCTCCGCACGCTGAGTCGCCGTTTGCCGGGCGGCATTTCTTTTGGTCACTTCCTCATCTATGGCGTCGCGTTGCAGCCGGGCCGCTTTAAGCCGCTTTTCCGCCTCCGCCACTGCCGCCTGAATTTCCTCTAACGTCATCCCCTCGGATGGTGGGAGGAACGGGGTGGCACTCACCTCGGCCAGCTCTGCCTCGAGTCTTTTGACCTCCTCTTGGATGGCCTCCCGCTGCTGGCGGAACTGCTCGGCCTGATTTCGAAACTTCTCGGCTGCCGCCAATTCTTGGATGGCCCGCTCGTAGGCGGCCACCACCTGTGACTTAACCGCGTCGGGCAACTCACCGTCTGCCTGGACCCGCTGGATGCGCAGCGTGATCTCCTCGCTCGTGATGCGGGGGATACTTTCCGCCACGGTTTCCGACGTCGGCGCCTCCGTGGTGGGCTTGGCCAGTGGCCCAGGAGTTTCCGATGATGCCCCGGGAGACGATGTCTGCCCACCTTCGTCGTCTGGAGGAGGCAGCCGCAGGAGATTCCTCAAGGGTGGTTCCTGAGCGGGACTTCTCGTCACACCCCCCACGGAATGCCATACGGCCAGCGCCACGACAATACTCACCACCCACAGTGGGCAGCTCGTTCTTAGGACGCTCCAAATGGTTCCTAGCGCACGGTTCATTGGTTATGGCTGCGGATGATCGGCCAGCTTGCTGGACGTGTCTGGTTCGTTGCCAAGCCAGCACGCCACCAAAGTTCTTCCTTTTCACGTGGTAAAAAACGGATTCCTGTTATAGACTTTCCCGTTGGAAACAGGGGAAACACCAGGCCCAAATGGCATTGTGGCTGTCTCGGGCCGAGGATGCAATGTCAATTTAGGAATCCCCGAGGCCTACCTGTGGAAAGAGTAACTGACATCCGCGCCTGATGGTCTGTCGATGATCGTCCTAACTCGCCGAAGGTTCAAGGCTACCTGCACCCGTCTGTGGCAGGAGAAGATGCTAATGTGACTGTGCTCACGGATGAACCAGCTTGAAGGTATAGCTGGCGAGTCAGTCCAAGAAACGAAAAGCGGGGCGTCCTTGCCCCGGACCATTGCAACGTGGAGGCGATCACTTCAAGCTCACGCGGACGACTTACAGTCTATCCCAAAAAGTCCCCCTCTCCCTCCGGGAGAGGGTTGGGGTGAGGGTAAGCCATCGTCGCAGTCCATCGAGAAAACCAGCAGCGATTCGAGCCACCCTCACCCCCCGCCCCTTTCCCGCCGAGCGGGAGAGGGGAGGCGGTGGGACAGGCTCTAAAATGGGCCACCACACCTCGGCCCGAACCACTTTTTGCAAAACGAAAAACCACGGGCACGGTGGGGCGCGTACCCGTGGTCTTGCGGGAAAAGGTGACGATGAGAGACTCCGTTACTTCACATCCGTTGCCCTCTTTCAACCGACAGAAACCGATGCTGCCCGCACCTTGAAGCGTCCAACTAATTCGCGGAGGGCTGCCGCCTGGGCGGACAGCTCTTCGCTGCTGGAAGCCAACTCCTCGCTGCCAGCCGCCGACTGCTCGACGACCTGGGCAACGTTTTGCATGGCCTTGCTAACCTCTTCCGCACTGGTGGCCTGTTGCACCGCTGCGCTGGCAATTTCGCTGATCTTCTGACTTGTCGCTTCCACGCTCTCTACAATCCGCCGCAGGGCCTCCTCGGTTTTTTGGCTTAGTTCGGCACCTTCTTCCACCCGGGCGGTAGATTCCTTGATGAGCTTGGTGATTTCGCCGGCTGCCTGGTTGGAACGCTCGGCCAACTTGCGGACCTCATCGGCCACCACGGCAAAGCCCATACCGTGCTCACCCGCCCGAGCTGCCTCGATCGCCGCGTTGAGGGCTAACAGATTCGTCTGGCTGGCAATCTCGGAAATCACCTGGATGATCTCGGCAATCCGTTGCGAGCTGGCCCGAATCATCTGCATCGCTTCTGTGGACTTCTGCACCGCAGCGCCACCTTCCTGGGCCAGTGCCCGAGATTGACTTGCCAGCTCGTTCGTGGCTTGAGCACCCTCCTTGACCTGTTCGATCACATGGAGAAGCTGGCTAAGCGAGGCGTTGACCTGTTCCACGCTGGCACTTTGTTCTTGGGCACCAGAGGCCAGAGACTGCGAGGCCTCGGAGACGACCCGCGAGCCTTCGTTAAACTGCTCGGCGCTACTTGCCACATCGCGGATGATGCCCTCCAGTTTATCGCAGAAGGAGTTGAAATAACGGGCGAGCTCACCGATTTCGTCGTGGCTGGCGATCTCCAATCGCTTGGTGAGATCACCCTCACCCTCGGAGACATCCTTGAGCATCGCGACGACCTTGTTCACCGGCCGAATGATGCTTGTGGCTAGCACAAGGCCAAGCAGCACCGAAACGATCACCCCCACAACGGTCGCACCAAGGCCCAAGTTTTTGGCGAAACTCGCCACGGCGAGGCCTTGCTCCGCCATACGTTGGGATTCAGTGTCCCATAGGGCCACAATTTTGCCCAAGCGGTTCTGTTGGTTATCCATGTGGATTCGACACACGTCCATAGCCTGTTTTTGCATGTCAGTGGCTAGCTTTTCAATCTTGGCCACATGGGCGTGCACAAGGTCCTGCAAAGCAGCGTGCGCCGCTTGGCATGCCTCGCCTAGACCCCTTACCTCAGCGTCGATCTTGTCCGAGATTTCGGGATCGTTTCGATCGGCTTTGGCGAATGCCTTGTCATAGGCCTGGCAAAACTCCTCGACTTTCTTTTCAAAGGTATCGAGTGCTTGGCTGCTCAATCCGACTCGGGCCAAGTGAGTCCGGAGTCCCGTCGCATGTTCACGAAATTGCTTCTTCGTTGCTTCGTATTGGGCGAGCGCGTGTTTATGGAGGTTCTCGTCGAGATGGTCAATCCGAAGGACCGCATTCTTCACAGCTGCCCACATAACGCCGAAATCGTATCCGAGCTGGGTCGTTAAATAACGGCATGCGTAGGTGTTCTCGAGAAAATTCTGCTTCTTGCCTGTCTCATCCGGCTGGGCAGCGGCCAGCATGTCATCAAATTGCTTGGAGAGCGCGAAGAAGCTGTCATTGTCTTTAACCGTCTGCTCGTTTTCCGAAACGAACTCCTCGAAAATCTTTTGTTCTTCGCCGATGCGTTGGAGGGTCTCGTATTCCTTCCAGGCATCGCGATAAGCCTCTCTTGCCTCCGTCACATGCGTGTATTGCCTTTGACGGCTTTCTAGGTCCAAGTCGAAGTTGAGGAGTGTCCTTTGCGCCCGCATGATTTTCTCAAAGCCGTAGATCATTTCCTTTGTCGTGTGGGTTTTTTTCATTGCGACAGTTGCCACGTCGGTCAGCTCTTCTGCGGTTTGTGTTAGCCCATAGTAGCCCAGACCGCCGGCTGCCGCTGTCACCACCGCCACCAGTAAGAACCCGCCCAATAGCTTCGCCTTAAGACTCATGTGAGACAGTCGCAGTGTCATCAAGTAACCTCCTTATCATGACGCGCATGAACTGAGTTGCGCAGATGACCGTCGCTCACGCCGAGCTTGCCGAACCAGGCCATACTGCGAGACGGTTTCATCAATCGAAGCAAGCCACCCTTAGAGAAGCCCCACAGCGTGTTCAAAAGAAGTGTCGGTTACAGTTTCGCACAAGGCAAATGAGAATGTGCCGAAATCATCGTCGGTTTGTCGGCAGACGAGCCATCGGGAAAAGAAAAACCCAAAATCGCGGCACACGGCCTTTTTTGGCGGAAAGTGTTGAGACATTAATTGGGCAACCCTAAGAAACCGCGACGTGAGAATTGAGCTTATCCTCTGTCGGAAGAAGCAGCCATCTCTTAGGATCGCCCAAAGCCGAGGCGGTGGGCCATTTCGAAATCGGCATTCGCGCGTTCGCTGTCACCAAGGCTTTGATAAGCGACACCGCGGTTATTGTAAGCGTCGGCAAAGTCCGGCTTAAGCCGAATGGCTTCATTGAAATCGGCAATCGCACGTTGGTAATCGTGCAAAGCCTGATAGATGGTCCCGCGATTGTTGTACGCGCGATAGTGCTGGGGATTAAGACGGATGGCTTGGGTATAGTCGGCTAGGGCCCTGGGGTAATCACCCTTCAACCCATAGGCAAAGCCCCGGTTGAAATAGACGTTGGCATCGTTGGGATTAAGCTTAATCGCGCAATCAAAGTCAGCGATGGCAGCGTCGTAGCACTTCTTGGCGGTGTAAGCGACACCACGGCCGTTGTAGGCCTCTGCCAGGTAGGGATTGAGTTTCAAGGCCTCTGTCAAATCGGCAATCGCCCAATCATAGTCGCCTTTTGCGGCGCAGGCGAGCCCCCGGGTGCAGTAAGCCTCTGCCATGTGGGGATTCAAACGAAGGGCCTGGCTCAAATCGGCAATGGCCCAGTGGTAATCGCCACGATTGTAATAGGCAAGCCCCCGACCATAATGGGCCCGGGCCGAATGCGGTGCTGCCTGGACAGCACGATGGAAGGCTGCAAGAGCTTCATCAATTTGGCCGGCAGCAAGGAGTTCGAGCCCCTGGTGGATGCAGCGTTCCGCCTCGAGCTCTCGGGGGTCTGTCGGCTGTTGCGTTTCCTCTTTCTTTCCGAGAGGTTGCCCGATAAACCGCCCGCGAATGGTTTTCCACACCGACATGGCCGTTTCCCCCTAACAGCACGATGAACCGGCTACCGGAAGACCCCTCTGAAAGATACGAACGGTACTCGCAATTGGCAAGTTGCATGCCACGTGAGGCAAGCGGCGCCCGCGGCAAGATGGAGCCAGGCACACGTATCCCCCCACAAAGAATGACCTACCATGACAGTTACCTGTCGAAATGGGTACACTGAGTGGAGTTGGCAAGATACCCGAAACACTGAGGATCTTCCGGTGACACGATCCTCCGAGCGGGGTTACCAAAGACGGCTGAGGGCGAGGGCGCATTCGATGGACCAGGACTATTCCGAGCTTTTGCAGCGACTGCGGACCAATATCAACGGGGTCCTCCTCGGGAAGGAATCTGTGGTCGAAATGTGTCTGGTGGCCCTTCTTGCCGGGGAACACATCTTGCTTGAGGATGTCCCCGGTGTGGGCAAAACCCTTTTGGGAAAGGCCCTTGCCAAGAGCATCGCCGGGGAGTTCCGCCGCATCCAATTCACGCCCGACCTTCTCCCCTCAGACATTACGGGGAGCAACTTATATAACGCGGAGCGACGAGAATTTGTCTTTTATCCCGGTCCTATTTTCGCCAATATTGTCTTGGCGGATGAGATCAATCGTGCCACGCCGCGCACGCAAAGCGCCCTTCTCGAGGCCATGAATGAATCGCAAGTGACGGCGGAAGGGACGACGTTTCCCCTGCCGCAGCCGTTTCTGGTCATTGCCACCCAGAATCCCGCCGAATTCGAGGGGACGTATCCCCTGCCGGAAAGCCAGATGGATCGCTTCTTGCTCCGCGTTTCAATAGGTTACCCTAGTCGCGAGTACGAGCGGCAACTGCTGGCGCAGCACCGGGATGGCGAACCCGTGGATCGACTGGAACCGGTCCTTTCCTGCGAGCAAGTCCTCGCCCTTCAAGCAGCTACGCGGCAAGTGTATGTGGAAGACAGTGTGGCGGACTACCTTCTCAACTTGGTCCACGCCACACGGGAATGTCCGGAGATTCGCGTGGGGGCCAGTGTGCGGGCATCACTCGCCCTGTACCGGGCGGCCCAGGCCAAGGCCCTCTTGGATGGTCGAGACTACGTAGTGCCGGACGACGTCCAAAGCCTGGCCGTTCCGGTGCTTGCCCACCGCGTGATCACCCATGGCTATTTGCACGGAGAACATCGGGAGGCCGTCGAGGCCCTTATCCACCGCCTGGTGGAGGATACGCCGTCGCCAACCTAAAAGGCTATCCCCAATCTTCCTCGCCCGTTCGGTGGGAGAGGGGTCGGGGGTGAGGGTGGCTCGAATCGCTGCCGGTTTCCTCAGTCGATTGCAATGTTCGCTTGCCCTCACCCCAACCCTCTCCCGGAGGGAGAGGGGGACCTTGTGGGATAGGCGCTAAGCCGCTGCTGCCATCCTAGAAGTTCATGCCTCGGGCGGATCATCCTTGAGGTGCCGGCTCCGGTGCTCGTTCGATGACATGGTCGATCAGGCCATAATCCTTGGCTTCTTCGGCCGACATGAAGCAATCGCGGTCGGTATCCTTTTCAATCTTCTCCAGAGGATGCCCAGTGTGTTTGATAAGAATCTGATTGATCCGCTGTTTAAGATTCTTGAACTCCTTGGCGTGGATCATGATCTCTGTGGCGCTTCCCTCCACACCTGCCATGGGCTGGTGGATCATGATCCGTGAATTGGGCAGGGCGTAGCGTTTGCCCTTGGTGCCCGCCGCCAGTAAGACCGCCGCCATGGAAGCCGCTTGCCCAATGCAGTAGGTGGCTACATCGCAGCGAATGAATTGCATCGTGTCGTAAATCGCCAAGCCTGCCGTGACGCTTCCGCCCGGTGAGTTGATATAAACATGCACATCCGCTTTCGGGTCTTCCGATTGAAGGAAGAGGAGTTGCGCCACCACTGAATTGGCCAACTCGTCTGTGATGGGTGCCCCAATGAACACGATACGGTCTTTGAGCAGGCGACTGTAAATATCCATCGCCCGCTCTTCTCGGCCCGTACGTTCAATGACAAACGGTATGAGTGTCATGATATGTCTCCTCAATCACTGACATTGTTTCCTTAGGATCAATGGTCTCTTTCGGGGCCGGTCTTCGGCTAGGTCTCATCGCTCGATCAACGAGCCTCAAGGACGTTCCCATCCCCACGGAGGGACTCCCTCAAGGACTCACTCAATCTCTTCTTCTGCTTTCTCCTGGGATTGCTTGGTCAGGATGTCATCCACAAGACCATAATTCTTGGCCTCCTCGGCCGTCATGTAGAAATCGCGGTCGGTGTCCTGGGCAATCCGTTCGATGGGCTGCCCTGTGTGTTCGGAAAGGATACGGTTGAGAATATCCCGCGTGCGGAGGATTTCCTGAGTCTGGATCTCGATGTCGGTCACCTGCCCACCGACCTGGCCGTAAGGCTGATGGATCATCACTTTGGAATGCGGAAGGGCGAAGCGTTTTCCCTTCGTGCCACCGGCAAGGAGCACGGCTGCACCGCTGGCCGCTAAGCCCACGCAGTAAGTTGCCACCGGGCAGCTCAAAATCTGCATCGTGTCATAGATCGCCAGCGTAGCGGTAACACTTCCCCCAGGCGAATTGATGTAAAAATGGATGTCTTTCCGCCGATTTTCACTTTGCAAATACAAAAGTTTCATGATCACTTCACTAGCATTTCCGTCGTGGATAACCCCCTGGAGGAGAATAATGCGATTCTCCAGAAGGAGGTCTCCCAGCGTCATTTGACGTTGCCGCTGGTAATCACGGTAACTTGCTTGTGCGGTCCCTTGCAGAGCGATCCATTGATCCAGGAACATAATCACGTCCTTCTTTTTCAGAAATTTCCATCTATCGATAGGGACGATCCGAGCGTCCGTTGGGTGCATCCGTTGAGGCACAATTACCCGGCCGGACGTCTAGTTGTGACTTGAGTACGGCGGATCGCCGGAAAAATGTTATCGTACCGGTTGGCCTATTGGTCTGGCAAGCTGT
>JAKPII010000073.1 GCA_029549885.1 Planctomycetota bacterium | reverse complement strand
TTCCGCGCTACAATGAAAGCGGGTCAACATCCCAGGGGTGATTAAGAAATCTTGTGTGCGAGACAGCTGCCCGCGCTGAAGAAGGAGCGGAACAACCATGTGGACCTCGGCCCAAAGGCCAGCAACGCTGAAAGAACTTCGGGAAAGCGGATGGCGGTCGAAGACAGTTAAGGAGGAATTGCGCGACAATTTTATCCGGGCGCTTCAATCGGGCGAGGATCTGTTTCCCGGCATCATCGGCTATGACGATACCGTCATTCCGGAGATCAGTCTCGCCATTCTTGCGGGTCACGATATGCTGTTTCTGGGTGAAAAAGGCCAAGCCAAAAGCCGTCTCATGCGGTTGCTTACCAGGTTTCTGGACCCCGCCATCCCGTATCTTGATATCCCCGACGTGCCTGTTCACGAAGACCCGTATCGTCCGATCACGCGCCGAGCAAAAGAGTTCCTGGCCGAGACACCGGAAGACAAGGTCCCCATTGCTTGGTGGCCCCGGGAGCAGCGCTATGCGGAGCGACTGGCACCGGGGACAAAATTTGCAGACATCATTGGCGAAATCGACCCTGCCAAACTGGCCAGGGGCACCAGTCTTTCAGCCGAGGAGGCCTTGTTCTTTGGATTAATCCCGAGGATGCATCGCGGGATCTTCGCCGTCAATGAGTTACCTGAATTGGATGAGCTAGTTCAGGTGGGCCTTTTCAATATCCTGGAAGAGCGGGACGTACAGATTCGTGGGTATCCCATCCGGTTTGATCTGGATATTCTCATCCTGTTTTCCGCCAATCCTGCTACTTACAACCGAAGTGGTAAGGTTATTCCGCAGTTGAAAGACCGCATCGGTTCTGTGATCCATACGCATTATCCGCGTGACCGCGACATTGCCATCCAAATCACCGAACAGGAGGCTAAGATCGATCTGAACGGCGCGTACCCCGTGGTGGTCCCTTATTTCATGAAAGAGATTATCGAGCAGATCAGTATTGTCGCGCGGCGATCGAAATATGTGGACCAGCAATCGGGCGTCAGTGCCCGGTTGAGCATTGCCAATTACCGGACCATGGTGGCGAGCGCCCGCCGTCGTGGCATCATCTTGGGTGAAAAACCAGCTGTCCCTCGCATTAGTGATCTTGGTCACTTGGCCTCGTCCTCGCTGGGAAAACTGGAACTAGACCTGATGGCGGGCCACCAGATGACCGAAAAACAAGTTTTAGACGCTATCATTGCGGAAGCGATCAAGGATATCTTTCAAGAGTACGTGCAGGAGCATGGCCTTGCCGAGATCGCCGAGATTTTTGGGCGAGGCGTGAAAATTGAAGTGGGCAGCATGTTACCCTCGGCATATTACGCGGAGCGGCTGAAACGGGTACCCCCCGCCTGGGAAAAGGCTTTTGAAATTAACGTCTCGAACGATCCCGCCGTGAGGGCTTCCTGCGTTGAGTTCATTTTGGCGGGATTATATGTGACCGACCGCATTTCGCGGGCCGAATATCGTGGAAAGATCGTCTATGAAATCTCCTAAGCATCTAGGCGGTGTCATTCACGTTTATCAAAAGTACAACCCGTTGCGGTTTCCTAGCCCCACGAAACCGCCGCCGGATTTAGCGTCGGCCGCCGTCAATCACATGCTTACGTTTGGTTCGCTGCGGGAATTGAGCGAGGAAGAACTCGCTCAGGCCATCGAGCTTGACCCAAGTATGATCGCCGGGCTAGGCCCTTCGCTGGAATCGTTAATGGAAATGCTCCGCCAGCGTAAGGCCAAGATTCTTGCGACTTACGAAGTTGAAACTGTTCATGCCTTGGCAGCCCGTCGTTACCGAGAGTTGGGAAGTAGCCTAAAGCCACCGCAGAAACTATCTCGCCGCTACGAACGGGCGTTTCGCGAAGAGCAGATCTTTGAATTAGAGAGACTTTGGTACCTATGTGAAACCGAGAACAGTGAATTCGCACGAAAAGTGCTTCATTTGGTTCAGGCACTCGGGGACAAGTACCTTATTGATGAACTGGCGGCCAAATATCATTTCACGGGGCAACGGCCCATGACAATCCCCGAGGCCCTAGAGATCAAAGATATTCTGGAGACCATCGACCGCCTTCTTGAACAGCTTCAGGAAGCCTCCAAGCATGCGCGCTTGGCCGTCATTGATCTGGAGGCCCTGCGGCGGTTTGTGGAAGAGTACGACATCGAACGTTTGAAGGGTTTCATGAGGCAAATCGAAGATCTCATTCGGCAAATCGCCGAGGAACAAGGTCTGGAACGAACTGCCCAGGGCTACCAACTGACGCCGAAGGCGTACCGATTGTTTCAAGGGCGACTCTTGGAGAAGATTTTCAGCCAACTTCAGGCCGCCCGCAGCGGCCGACACACAGGTCCTGTGA
Source organism: Planctomycetota bacterium (assembly GCA_029549885.1). Lineage (GTDB taxonomy): Bacteria > Planctomycetota > Planctomycetia > Pirellulales > Thermoguttaceae > Thermogutta. The sequence goes on along the minus strand of JAKPII010000073.1, from coordinate 4,290 downwards.
TCGGAGACGGTAATGTCGAATTACCCCAAACCAAAGCGTACGAGTTTGGCGACTCACTGGCCCACATGGACATTCCCGGAACAATGATCAACGCCATGATCCGACAGGGGCCAGGTATCCCCGTTTATCTTCATCCAGACGACATTGTTGTCCACAAGACCCGCAATGTTCCCAAATGTGCCACAGTCGCCCTGTTGGACATGAGTGGCTCAATGCGGTACGGCGGCCTATATGTGGATGTTAAGCGAATGGGGTTGGCTTTGGATGGACTGATTCGAAAGGAGTATCCGGGGGATTACCTTGAGTTCGTTGAAATCTACACGTTTGCACGTCGCGTCCATCCCAGCGAAATCCCATCACTTATGCCGAAATCGGTTACGTTATATGACCCCGTCGTTCGGTTGCGTGCCGACATGAGTGATCCTCGCATCACGGAAATGGATATCCCCTGGCACTTTACGAATATTCAACGTGGACTCCAAGTGGCACGGCAGCTTCTTGCAAATCAGGACACCCCAAATCGGCAGATCATTCTCATCACCGACGGATTACCCACTGCCCACTTTGAGGATCGCTATTTGTATCTCATGTATCCACCTCATGACCGGACAGAAGAGGCGACACTTCGGGAGGGTCTGCTGTGTGCCCGCGAGGGGATTGTAATCAACATCTTTCTCTTGCCAGGATGGACACAATCCCGTGAGGATGTTCGGTTTGCCTACAAACTGGCTGAGTCGACTCGTGGCCGTGTCTTCTTCACCGCCGGAAAAGACCTCGACCGTTATGTTGTGTGGGACTATCTGGAACGACGCCGAGAGATTATCGGCTAACCGCTTCTCGATAATTCCGGACGCCGCTTCGCTACCGCTCCGTATTTGAGATACATTGGACGAAGGCAACGGTTTCTCACGGCGGCCCTCACTGGATGTCAAAACTAATGGTGAATAACTATGCCTCGGGTTGATCGGTGGATGATCTATGGTGCATACGGATTCACAGGGTCCTGGATTGCGCGGGAGGCCGTCCGTCGTGGTCTTCGGCCCATCCTCGCCGGTCGAAACGCCTCTCGTCTTGTTCCTCTAGCGGACGAACTGAACACTGAGTATCGGACGTTCTCGTTGGACGAACCCAACGTTGTCAGGGAGGCTCTGCAAGATTGCCGCCTAGTTTTGAATTGTGCGGGCCCCTTTTCCCAAACTGCTCAGCCCATGGTAATGGCGTGTCTCGAAACAGGAACGGCCTATCTCGATATCACCGGCGAGGTGGACGTGCTGGAGTGGATTGCCCAACTCCACGAATCGGCAGTCCGCCGGAATGTCACATTGATCCCAGGTCTGGGGTTCGACGTTGTCCCTACCGATACATTGGCAGTACTGCTGAAAGAGGCATTCCCGTCAGCCAACCTCTTGCAACTTGCCTTAACAGGGACTGGCTCACTCAGCGTTGGGACCACCCGCACCATCATCGAAGCCTGTCAGAAAGGTGGTCGGATCCGCCGCAACGGGCAGATCGTTCCGGTCCCGTTGGGCTGGAAAAAGCGACGTGTTCCATTTCGGCCCCGGCGACTTTGGGCCATGACAGTCCCCTGGGGTGATGTGGCGACCGCATGGTATTCCACGGGAATCCCAAACATTGAGGTCTATCTGGCCATGCCAATCTGGGCCATCATCGCTGTCCGATTGTTTTTCCCCCGCCGGGTCAGTGCACGAGGTTGGCCTTATTTGCAGCATTTGGAACCACTGCTGCGCCGGATCTTCGGAACGTCACCGCCCGGGAAGACCGCTCAAAAGGTGGATTTATGGGGCTGCGTAAGCAACGACCAAGGAAATACGAAAACGGCAACGATGCAAACACCTGATGGTTATCAACTCACGGTTGAGACCACGCTTGCCGCTGTCTCAGCGATGCTCGATCAGGAATATCCGGGAGGCTTTTTCACGCCCACACAAGCATTTGGGATAAACTTTGCCCTGCAGATTGATGGTGTCGATTTTCGTTTTGAGGATGACACACAACGATAGGCTTTTTTGCAATTCGCCTGTATCTTCACGAGTCTTCGAAGACAACTCGTCGCGCATCAAAGACCGGCCCTTCAACGCACACGCGGCGATAATCCCACCCGGCATCCTGCGCGTTGACCTTGATCCGAGCCATGCAGCTATAACAAAGTCCTAACCCGCATGCCATGGGCGTTTCAAGAGAAACTAAGCACTCCACGCTTCTTTCGCGGCAAATCTCGGCTACCTTGGCCATCATGGGTTCCGGACCACAACAATAAACGGCTCTCCGCCCCTCGCTCGGAATACTCAATTCTTCGTCAAGCAAATCGCTGACAAAACCGCGCTTGCCAACGGAACCATCATCACTGCTAAGAACGACCTGCACACCGGACTCTGAAAAACGATAAATGTCGCTCGGTACATAATCCTTGCTTCGCACCCCGAAAAGCAGTTTCACGACACAACAACGTCCACCAGTTCGGGCAGTCTTCCCGTATTGGGTAACCCCCAGGGCCTCCTTGGCTACGGCCAAGAAAGGCGTATAGCCAATGCCGCCCGCTACCAAGATCAGCTCATCCGCGAACGGAGCGGGAAAACCATTACCCAGCGGTCCCCAGATTTCCAGCTTCTCGCCCGGTCGCAAGGTGGACAAACGACGAGTCATTCGGCCAACCGCTGCATATGCGATTTCCAAACCGATAGCTTGATCCTTGTCATTGCGCACTACGTCGTACAGAGCGAATGCCCGTCCTAAGAGCGGATCATGCGTTTGGGGTAACCTCACCATCATGAATTGACCAGGCGTGATAACTCCCGCGATCGGCGCGGCTGCCATTCGCAAGCAGAAGGTATCCCGAGCCACTTGGTCGTTGGAAACAATTTCGGCGTTTCCGAACCAAACTTCGGGATGACCCGGCTCCGTCAACAATCGCCAATGGGCTGCTTCGCTCATTACCTCAAACGCTTTCTTTACATCGGGCACGCACGACCTAGAAAAAGGACACTGTCGGGCCGCCCTTGTCCAGCCTTTCCCTCACGAGTCCTGGCGCAGACCAGCCACCTGATAGAGTGCCTTCACCTCCGCCGCCGTAAGTCGCCGCGCCTCTCCCGGCTTCATCTTCCCAAGACGAATGGGCCCCACTGCAATTCGCTTCAGACGATATACCTTATGTCCCACTCGCGCCATGATCCGCCGAATTTCCCGGTTCCTGCCTTCGTTCAAGACCATCTCAAGGATTGTGCTCTTCCTTTGTTTTCGCCGAACGCGGATTTTGGCAACGCGGGCAACTCCCTCTGCCAGGTGGACACCCCGCAAGAGCTTAGTGAAGATCTCCCGCGTAGGCTCTCCGGCCACCTGAACGATGTACGTTTTCGGAACTCCGTAACGTGGATGCGTCAGCCTTTCGGCCAATGTGCCGTCATTAGTGACGATAATCAGGCCTTCGCTATGAAGGTCCAATCGCCCCACGGGGAATAGCCGGAGGTTCGTTTCAGGAACAAGATCAATGACCCGCGTCCGGCCTGCGGGGTCACGATTCGTGCAAACCACACCATCCGGCTTATATACGGCATAATAAACATGTGGCTCCAACTTAATCGGGACACCATCGACACAGATTTTCTGTCGTCGCGGGTCCACGCGGAAACCCAATTCCGTGATGGTCTTCTTATCGACCTCGACGCGCCCCATGCGAATCAATTCTTCGCACTGCCGGCGACTGCCAATACCGGCCGCCGCCAGGACCTTCTGAAGTCGCTCGCCCCGGGGTTCTGTCGGTTCTTGTTGAGGTTTACGTTGCGCCGCCATGCTATTGGCCTTATTTGTTACGCGGAGGAAAAACAGCCTTGAATCCCACAAGGGAGAATGCCACACGGCCATCTCGGCACGTGCAAGGTGCTGGCACCAGGGAAAGCCTATTTTAAGAAAATGAGTCGTGTGCCATCCCATCATTGTAGAGGCATTCAAACAGATAGCTATCCCAGGATGCTGACGGGCTGTCGAGAATAACCAAGATAAGAACACAACCTACCGACTCGCCCCGGCAGATGCCCCGCTTTGCCTGTATGAAACAGAACGCCTAGACCCCTAGTGCTCAGCCCTCGTATGGCCGTCACAATACCCCCAAAGCCTCGACTCCCCAGTGGACAGGGGCGGGATCGAACCGCCGACACCTGGATTTTCAGTCCAGTGCTCTACCAACTGAGCTACCTGTCCAAATGCCGCGTCAGCGGCGAGCCTTCGCTATGGCATTATCTTACAACGCGCAACCGTCCATTGTCAAAGGGGAGT
>JAKPII010000205.1 GCA_029549885.1 Planctomycetota bacterium | reverse complement strand
ATGTGCCCAAGCAGCCAGGGGGATTCCGCAAGATCTGCGAGCGATTGGCCGAACACCATCTCAATATCGACTATGCTTACCATTCGTTTGGCAGTGAGCTTGGTGCCAAGGGTGGGGGTATCGCTGTGATAAAGGTAAACGACCTCAACAAGGCGCAGCGGGTGTTATCGACGAACAACACGGCAGGCAAGCAGAGGGCATCAGTCCGACGCCCCGTTTATGCACGATAGGGCACCCCCACTGAGGTGCGTACGTCCATAGTGTGGGTAGTCTCGACCCGTAGCGACCCCATCCGGCCAGAACGAACCAGGATAAGACCCATGTAACTGTGGCAAAGTTGTGTTTTGTTCGCCACCGGTTTGGGGATGATAAGACCATTCTCCAGGCCTAGTGTCGAAGTGGCCTTGTCTATTTTGCATCTTTTGAGGACACTTCCCCGGTCATTGGACAGAAAGGTTTATGCGCGAGATGGGCCACTGTCGGCGCTGGCTATGGGGTGCCGCGTGAAGGATCTTTGCGGATGTTTCATCTGGAGCACACTGGTTGTTGTGTTCGCGGGGTGTTTTCGGCCTTGGTTCTTATCGCCCCCGCCGGTCCTCAGTTGCTATTACCCTAATCCCATCTTTGTCCGCGCAAAGAACCCCGAGCAGTTCTGGGAGGCTTTGGTGGACATCATTGATGACGATTTCGAGATCGAAAGCGAGTCACCGGTTCGGCAATTGCAGACGGTTTTTACTTCCGGCCGGATCGACACTCGTCCCAAAGTCGCGGCTACCATCTTAGAGCCCTGGCATCACGATTCGCCAGACCGCTATTCGCGGTGGGAGGCCACTCTGCAAAGCCTTCGCCGCCGCGCGGAGGTCCGGGTGGATCCCCGGGATGGGGGTTACTGGATCACCGTCCTAGTCTTTAAGGAGCTCGAAGACGTGAATCAACCCTTGGCGGCTACGACGAGCTCGGCCACATTTCGCAACGACAGTTCTTTGACGCGGGTCATCAGCCCGATCGGTGAGCAGCAAGTCAACGCGGGGTGGATTCCCTTGGGCAGGGACACCGCTCTTGAACAACGACTCATCGAAAAAATTGCTGCCCGATTCGGTGCAGCACCTACCACGGAAACAGCCCCGCCCTTGGTTGATATCCCGAGCTTGGGTAGCCCACCAGTGCCGACCCCATGAAAAGCAAGAGATCCCGCGGCCCGAGAGGTTGAAGCAGCTATTCTGCAAACTCCTGCCAGGTACGAAGTTGCGAAGACCTCATGTGGGGGGTGACAACGAGGCGGAGCAGTGCGTTTGATTGACGTCACTTACCGAGAAAACAGGTGGTGCCGGGGATGCCGCCTGTGGGGATATGTGGTTCCCGACTTCGTTCCCTGCCGCCCCAGCGCTTTGGCTTGAAGCGTTTTGGGTAGCGACAGGCAGACGGATGGTGAAACAGGTCCCCTTGCCTACGGCGCTTTCTACCCGAATCCGGCCATTGTGGGCTTCAACGATGTCTCGACAGGCCGACAGTCCCAGCCCGGAACCTCCTTTGCCACTCGCGTCCGGACCGGTCTTTGTTGTAAAGAAGGGATCAAAGATGCGCGGGAGCACATCGGGAGGAATTTCCGTCCCGAAGTCACGGATCTGGAGATCGACGAATGGGGAGTCTGGCTCGTGTTGGAGCCGAATGACCACACGGCCGCCGCGCGGCATAGCCTGCCGGGCGTTCACAAGGATATTAAGGAGAACCTGTTGAATTTGGTTGCCGTCGGCCATCACAGGTGGCACGGGTTGGGCAAAGACCTCCACACGAATATGGTACTTGTTCATCTCCCGCTCCAGCAAAAGGAGCGTATCGGCGAGGAGTTGTTGGAGGTCAGTCGGTTCTAAGGTATTTTGACGCTTGCGGGCCATGCCGAGAATCGTTTGCGTGATCTTTGCCCCGCGGAGGGCAGAATTCAAGATGGCCTCAAAGGCCTTATCTCGCGTGGCCGCGTCCTTGTGTCTTAGGCCATGTTTAGCCCAATTGATGATCGTGGTGAGGACGTTGTTGAATTCGTGCGTTGTCGTGCCAACAAGTTCGCCCAGGGCCGTGTAGCGCTGCGCATGGGCTAACCGTTCTTTTAGCACGGCGATTTGTTGTTGCAGAGGGAGATCAGCAGGATTCTGTTCCACAGGAGCACCCTTGCAGTTTTGCATGGCTGTCGATACACTGCCTAAGCCATGGTGGATATGAATTTGTCATCCGCGGGAGCGGGGCGAGGTCTTCCCGCCGCCGCTCAGCCCGATCGAAAAGACCCGGCGCGGATGGTCAAAGCTAGAAAGAATATCGACGGAAAAGGTGTCTCCGCTCGACTTGCCTTTGGTACAATCGCTAGATTTTCCCAGGTTTCCCTAGTTCGGAGAGCGGTCATGGAAGGCCAGGATATCATCATCCGGGTCGATGCAATGAAAAAGGAACTCCAAGAGCTGGGTTGCGAAATTCGGGAAGATTGGCTTGGCGGGAAAGATTGTACACTCTGTGAAATTCGAGGGAAGCGGATTGTTTTTATTGACTTGGAAAGCTCACCCCAAGAATTGTCCGCCTCACTCGCGCGGCTCGTCGCGGAACTAAAGGCTACTCTGATCGGCCAAGCAGCTTCGACGGACGTGTAATACTCGGCTGTCGGCTGGGCTTCTGAAAACAACAACCGCCTAACAACCACCCTGAGAGGAGTTTGTCAGTTCCTCGGGAGTGGAATTCCGGTAAAGCCCCTGATGAAGGATATACTGCTCTACGGCCTTGGGGACACGAAATCGGATACTCTGTCCATGTTGCACACGGCGGCGGATCTCAGAGGCCGATAAGGCGATCAAGGGCATATCGACACGGGTCTTCTTGAACTGCTCAAGACGCTCTGAGGACAACAAGGGCAACAACCGTTCAGGAGCAGGAGGGGCCGCTCCCCCGCGATGCACCCCGACCGGCAACGCCAACCGACAAATTTCGGCGGCCTCGCGCCAATTGGGCAAATCGTTGAGCATATCCGCACCGACCAGGAGGTACAGTTCCGCCTCGGGAAATTGGTCGCGAAACCATCTTAAGGTATCTACGGTGTAGCTGACTTCATCCCGATCGATTTCGTAACGGCAAATCTCAAAATCTGCTTCGCCCGCAATGGCTAGTTCAAGCATCGCCAAGCGATGGATGGCCGGCGTAAGACGGGTTTCCCGTTTGTGGGGGGGAATCCCGGCGGGGACGAAGAATACCTTGTCTAAATTGAGCTGTTCCCGACAAGATTCAGCGAGAAGCAGATGCCCATAGTGGACGGGGTCAAAACTACCACCAAAGATTCCTAATTTCATTGTTCAAATTGGC
>JAKPII010000050.1 GCA_029549885.1 Planctomycetota bacterium | reverse complement strand
TTCCAGCTTTGCCCGAGAACCCGCCGGAGCATCAGTTGGCAGAAAATCCGCGGTAGGAACCGGATCAAAATCTTCGTCATGCCCAAATTCGTTAATCACGTCGAAAACGTTTCGCATGGGACACCTCTCTTTCTAACCCTTCGAAACCAAAGGACCGTATCAAAACTGCCACTATCTCTACAAAACGCAAGATCGTTGCAACACGACCATTTTCGAAACATCGACTACGTGCGGTAGCCGAATCAGGTTTTTCTCAGCGTGTTGGGCGTTTAGTCGGCTGACACCCCGATCCCCCGCGGCTTTCCCTAAATAGGACTAAATTATCACCGGGGATCTATCGTCAACCCAAGTTACGCCCAATCAAGACAAGGCGGAAACCCCTGGTGGGACAATCTCTCGACACAACCGCCTTGAGACAACGCCAACACAGTCGTTACTCGTGCCCCTTTAACCACCGCAAATTCATAAGCTCGGGAGAAACGAGCAACGTATCCGAAGGATTTTACAGGAGCCTGCAAGATCCGTCAATACCCCCAGCGCCAATCGCTCCTCACCGCGATTTAGACCTATTATGACCTGCGGCCCAATGGATTGCAAGCCACCACCGCCGGAAAAACTGAGTTTCTTCCAAGTCTTGTCGCCAAAAGAGGTTGTGACATCTGGATCCTTTGGGCTGCCACTACCATGCAAAAGCCCAGTTATCCGGAAAATTTTACGTGGATTCTCTAAATCCACTGTCAGCACTCTGTTAGAGGTACACGTCGCACGAAGCGGCCTTTGCAACCGTCCGCACTCCTGGCGGGTACTTCGAAATCCAACGCACAATCATGAGGCTCCGCCGATCTTTCCGAAATTGCGACCTCAAGAGTCTATCCCATAATCTCCCTGACCCGTTCGGCGGAGGAGGGGTCGGGGTGAGGGTGACTTGAATCGCTGCCCGATTTCTTAATAAATTCCGTCGTTCGTTTGCCCTCACCCCAACTCGCTCCCGGAGGGAGAGGGGGAGGCTTTTTGGGATAAGCTCTAAAGGGCTTAAGATCGCTCAACGTTTTGGAAGGGTTCCGCCGTCGGCCGACGTTGACGCGAACTCAACAATGGAGAGCCACCGGTCTTTATTTTCCCAGAGTGCGTGAGGGACTAGAATGGGTAACAACATTGAAAGGACTAACATGACTCAGTTGTGCGAAACCTATCGGTAGGAAAGGAGTGCAAGGTTGTCTGTGTTCAAGGATCTGGCATCGTTGGCCTCGTTGCTGCGAAATGCGCAGGACCTTTCGGAGCGATTGAACTCGGTGATCGCTCAATTGAAGAATGAAAGGCTCGTGGGAAGCGCAGGGGCCGGGTTGGTTACCGTTGAGGTGAACGGCCTGGCAGAAGTCATCCGCGTTTCGATCGACCAGCGATTGATCGATCCCAAGGATAAAGATTTGCTTGAGGAACTGGTTGCCGGTGCCATGCGGGACGCGATCCAGAAGGCCCGGGAGCGTCATATGGCCTTGATGACGGAATTGACGGGTGGATTGCCTATTCCAGGGCTTGACCAGGTGGCCAAACTCTTCGGTGGCCGCTAGAATTGGGTCCCGTAGTAGAGAAATGTTGTTTTCACCGATGGTTTCAAGTTGATGAGGGAGGCTATGATGAGCAGAACATGCCGCGTTTGGGCGGCCGCATCAGTCCTGCTGGTGGTTTGCGGAACGGTCTGTAGCTCCATCACGGCAAAGGAAACCACTGATCTGCCCAATTTTGTGATCATTTTCATGGATGATATGGGCTACGCGGATATTGGTCCGTTTGGAGCGGAAGGGTACGAGACTCCAAACATCGACCGCATGGCCAAAGAGGGACGGATCTTCACGGATTTTTACGTAACGCAGGCTGTGTGTTCGGCTTCGCGGGCAGGCCTTGTCACAGGATGTTACAACGTTCGTGTGAGTATTTTCGGGGCGTTGAACCATCGTGCCCAGATTGGTCTCCATCCTGACGAGGTAACGATTGCCGAAATCGTCAAGCAGAAGGGTTATGCGACCAAGTGTATTGGGAAATGGCACCTGGGACACCATCCCAAGTTTCTCCCAACAAACCAGGGATTCGACGAGTATTTTGGGCTGCCATATTCAAACGACATGTGGCCATTTCACCCAACAGCGGGGAAGAATTATCCCGATCTGCCGTTAATGGAAAATGACCGGGTGATCGATGAGAACGTCACCCACGAGGATCAGAATATGCTAACAACCTGGTACACGGAGCGGGCGGTTGAGTTCATCCAGCGGAACAAGGATCGACCGTTCCTACTTTATTTGGCACATAGTATGGTTCACGTTCCCCTCCATGTGTCTGATCGCTTTCGCGGCAAGAGTCAACGCGGACTGTTTGGCGATGTCATGATGGAAGTTGACTGGTCGGTCGGACAGATCCTTGATGCGTTAAGAAGTAACAACCTCGCCGAGAAGACGCTTGTCATCTTTACATCTGATAATGGCCCTTGGTTGAGCTATGGTGATCATGCCGGGTCGGCGAAACCACTCCGGGAAGGGAAGGGGACAATGTTCGATGGCGGCTGCCGGGTCTCCTGCGTCATGTGGCAACCCGGGACAGTGCCCGCGGGAACTGTTTGTCGAGAGCCGGCGATGACAATCGACATCCTTCCGACGATCGCTCATCGCATCGGGGCGCGATTGCCTGATCGCAAGATTGATGGTCAAAATATCTGGCCTTTGATCGTCGGAGAGCCGAATGCGAAGTCGCCGCATGAAGCCCTGTTCTTCTACTGGGGATCAGAACTTCAAGCCGTCCGTATGGGTTGTTGGAAGCTCCATTTTCCCCATGCTTATCAGACCTTGGGGGGACGACCCGGCGGAAGAGACGGAAATCCTGTGCCTTACGAAAAGGCCGAAATCGGCTTGTCGCTGTTTGACCTGGAAACCGATCCCGGCGAAACGACGAATGTCATCGACCAACATCCTGATGTGGTTGCTCGCATTGAGAAACTTGCGGATGCCATGCGGCAAGAATTGGGTGACTCTGCCAAAGGCTTGAAACCCACCGCGGCACGACCGGCGGGCAAACTGGAGGAGGGCGATTTGCGGTTTCATTGGGAGCCAGGAAAACCGATCGACACCGTGCCGAGCTATCCCTAACTGACCGCTGAGGTAAACCACCTCCGGCGTCCTCAGGGACTCTCTGAGGAGGCTGTGGGATCGGAGCCATTAACCGCGGGGCGAGTTACATCTGCCTCACCGAGTGCTATCAGTTTGGCGAGCCAAACTCCCTGTCGGGTGATTTCGGCTACGCCAGGCCGTTCATCAATAAGGTGGACGAGACTCTCTGGCAAGTCGGCACGCCGGTGATACACAAGGAGCCAACCGGAGATACCCGAACCGTCATCCGCGTCTCGCGACCATGCCTTAAGAAGGATTTCCTGCTCCATCAAGCACGGGAATGCGACCAGGATTCCTGCCGCTTGATAAGGAGCAAGGCTCGGCGCCAAGCTAAGCGAATCGCCCGGTCGGAGCTTTTCCGCCGCACGGCAAAGAATCTCTTCCGTTAACGCATCGCCCCAATAGTTGATTTCGAAGCCAAGTTTTTCGGCCCCCGCTAATCCCCCGACGAGGCAGTTGTAGTAACTCAACCAGACGGGTCGAAACCAGATTGTGCCGACCGCCTGGCAGGCAAAAAACGCGCAAACGAGGATTACTCGAAGTGTGTGATGTCCTTCCATGGCATGTTTCAGATATGTCCACGCTACCAACGTTCCCCAGCCAACCAGGATTGCCCAAAGCGGATACACAGGCAAAAACAGGCGAACCCCGTCATAAACCGGGACCCCGGGTAAAGAAAAGACCAGCAAGAAAAAGCAAATCGTCCCAAAAACCAGCCAAATACCGGCAGGTTGAGTGTTGTACACCTTCTGCTGGGTTTCGGAAATGGACCGCGCTCTTAAAAAGGGCGATATTATCCCAGCGAGCCCGAGGAAAAGTAAACCCGGTGGTAACGTGACGAGAAACATCACCCAGGGATAGTGCCACGGCACGACCGTGTCGTTCCAGACCCGGCCGAGGTAAAAGGTGTGGATGTGAATTCGTTGCGTCGAGCTGATGAGGTACTGCTGGATGTGGCCGAGAGGATCGAGCCATAACCACGGCCACCCGAGAAAGAACGTTATAAGGCCCGAGGTCAGCCAAAGCATTACCAGGGGCATCGCTCGCCACCGATAGCGATAGCAGAGATAGCAGACCACCGGCGGTAGGCACAATAGTCCGTGGAATCGCGTAAGTAGGGCAAGTCCCCAAATAACGCCAGCTACTATCAAACTGTACCACCGTTTGTGCTGCTCGGCCCAAGTGACGGCCACAATCGTCGCGGTGCACATGGTGGCCGTGATTAAATCGAGGGCGGCAAGGTGAGCATGACCAAACAGCCGGGGCATGCATACTAGCGAGACCACGGCAATGACGCCGCTGATTGTGCCGAAGTGTGCTGCGCAAAAAAGACCCACGATGAGGGCCAAACACCCAAAACAGATCGCTGTGCCCAATCGTGCGGGCGTAATGGCGACTCGTAAGGGATTGAAGGGCTCAGGGTCAAAAAGCCAGTTTGCCCAGCCCAGCACCCAGTTGCCTAAGGGCGGATGAACGGGTGGGCCATCTTTACGCCATGCAAAGGTACTTTCAATACATGATGGCCGAAAAGAACCTAGGCCGTTAGCATGAAAGGAGGCCACCAATCGCTTGCCATACGAAATGTGATAGAACTCATCGCAAGTAACGCCAGGACCACCGCGCTCAGGAGCGACATCAATCGCCGTGAGGACGGTGCAAAGAGCCGCGAGGCCAAAAAACGTTGCGAAGCGATTGTGGGGTTGCGATGGTCTCCCTTTACCCTCAGCTGTTACCTGTTTACTTAACGCTGCCGGTAACCTACTCGCGGCAGCAGCCTTTTCGGACTTCATCCGGTCGATTCCTCAATACCGAACGGCAAATGAGATTTGGGTCGGCGACACGCGTCGGGATTCAATTCCTTAAAGAGAAGGCTCGGCTGAATGTCCTGGTTGTTTTGGTACTTGTCGCTGCGATACTCCTCGTAATCGCCGCGAATCTCGTGATAGAAAATCTGACAAATGGATACGCCGGGATAGACCCGAACAGGCTGGATAGCAAACATCTCCAACGTCCAATACCCACGGAATCCCACGTCTCCAAAACCCGCGGTGACATGCACAAATAGCCCAAGACGCCCAACCGAGGACCGGCCTTCAATCATCGGTACAAAGCCATACGTCTCAGTTCGTTCGACTGTCCTGCCCAAGTAAAGCTGATGGGGGGTCAATACAAGGCCTTCCTCAGGGATGGTGATCCGCCGTACCCGATTGGGTTTCTTCATGTCTAAGACGACTTCCTCGTAAATCATTAACTCATTGTGGAGCGTCAGGTCATAGCTGTTTGAGTTGAGATTTTTCGGGTTAAAGGGCTCGATAATGATATTTTTCCCCAACTGGGCGAGAATTTCCTTGCCTGAAAGGATCATGCTGTCTCCTTGCTTGTGCTGCCAATGGCCAGTTTTTGATCAGCGTATGGGATTTCGTTCGACCAACGACGCTATTTTCAACACGTAAGCATAATAAGCGCTATGATAAATAGCGGACCCCGCTAGAAAGAAGGCCCCACAGTCCAGGCAACCCTTTTTCGCGTAGCCCTTAGCGGTTTGCCGATCCCTTTTTTCGTCCTGTTGTCTCCACACCGATCTTGGGGCAAAACGCTGTCATGGGGCACGATTCGCAAGATGGATTGCGGGCCGAGCAGTACTTTCTTCCGTGCTTAATCATGCGATGACTAAAGTCAATCCACTCGTCCTGTGGGATCAGTTTCATGAGATCCTGCTCAATCTTTTCCGGATCGGTGTTCTGCGTAAGCCCTAACCGTTGACTAATTCGGCTCACATGGGTATCCACCACAACCCCGGACGGAATTCCATACGCGGTTCCGATCACGACGTTGGCCGTCTTCCGCCCGACACCCGGCAACGATACAAGTTGGTCGAGTTCTTTGGGAACCCGGCCACCGAACCGTTCCTCGATTTGGCGGCAGCACTCCCGCAGATTCTTGGCCTTGTTCTTGTAGAATCCTGTGCTCTGGATATCCTTTTCGAGTTCTTCCAGTGGCACGCTGGCATAATCGTGGGCCGTCTTGTACTTCTTGAACAAGTCTTTCGTGACCTGATTGACCCGTTCGTCTGTGCACTGGGCCGATAGAATCGTTGCCACCAAAAGCTCAAGCGGATTGCTAAAGTTTAGGGAACAGGACGCATCGGGGTACTCTTGCTTAAGGACCTCAAGAACCTTAGGAACAATCGTCTTGGGGGAACGAGGCATAACCTTGAACCTTTGCCTATGATGGTAGCCATTTTTTGATTGCGAGCCGTTGCTCGGCCGGGGAAGGCCTTCTGAAAGGAATCATTGTTGCGTCTTCCAACGGTACGTCAATCACCCAGGGGAGAGCCATTACGCACAGGCGGATGTGCCGGATGAAATCACAAAGGCGTTTCCATTCTCCGATCGTCCCACACCCAATTTGGTAGAATGGAATTCAGAGCGAAGTTGTGAACCTCTAGTGAAATGCGATCGACCGTGTCCGCAAGTATAACGGAGATACCCGTTGCCCGATGTTCACGTTCTACGCGGTGTCAAAGCCTTTAATGCTGGTCGGTTCTTCTTAGCCCATGAGATTTGGGAGGACGTTTGGCGAGATTCCTTGCCACCAGCCAAAGACTACTACCAAGCCCTGATTCAGGCAGCGATAGCTTTCTATCACCTCCAGAGGGGAAATTTTGTGGGGGCGCGCCGGTTAGCAGACCGTGCCCTGGGCCGCCTTGAACACTTCGATCCTCAGTATTTGGGACTCGATACCCGCCGGTTGCGATTGTGTTTGGAGCAGGTTCTGACCGGCGACCTGACGGGCAAAAAGGACCAGATAAACGACCAGACATGCCCCTCGTGTGTGCCGGATCGGTCACACCTGCCTGTCTTTATCGGCATACTGGACGATACCATTGGAGAGCTCGATTAGAGGGAAGATTCCCCGTTCTTTTACATAGCAGACGGAAAGAAACCCCCAAACTAAGACCCTGCCCCAAAAAGGCCCCCCCTCTCCCTCCGGGAGAGGGTTGGGGTGAGGGCAAGCGAATGTCGGAATTGATTGAGAAAACCGGCAGCGATTCGAGCCCCCCTCACCCCCGACCCCTCTCCCGCCGAACGGGCGGGGGGAGATCATGGGATAGGCTCTAAGCACAAAAGGCCAATGGTCGCGTCAACGTTGGAAAGTGAAAGGTGACATACCGTGAATACTCGCAGCCGTTAAAACGCCAGTTGTGGTAATCTCCGGAAGTTAAAGTCGATCCTTTCGTGGCGAAATGGCACAATGTATTACGGGCGCCAGTTGCCCCAGGTAGATAAGACGCGAACCGGAGGGAGGGTAATTATTCCATGATCCCTATGAAAGATGCTCTGAGCCGTCCCGCGTCACAGAATCGTTTTTCAATTGTCGGAAAAGGACGGTTAATATTAGAGCAGGTATGGCCACCCAGGCGTGTGACTTTGTGGTTGTTCGTCCTAGTAATTAGCTTTTCGTCAATCCATCTATCGGCCTGCGGGGAGGAAAGGTCGATCCTTGCTCGAATTGCCGGGACCTGGGCACTTTGTCAGGCCTCCAGCCGCGAAGAACTCCTGAAGCAACAACCAGTGCTTGAGCAGGCGTTGGCAACGCCACATCTTCGAGGCTTCTGTTTGCGAGTTCCCTGGAAGGCCATCGATCAAGATTTTCTACTCCTGGGTTTAGGGCGCGATCTCGCTCGAAAACATAACCTCGCGTTTTCCGTGCGGTTTATGGCGGGACGTCATACGCCAAGCCGCGTGTTCCGAGATGGAAGTCCTCACTATACGCACCCCGGTGGTGAATTAGTCCCCTTGCCGTTTTTTTCAGACGGTCGTCCCAACATGATTTTTGAACGTCATTATGAGGTCCTCATCGCAAAGCTCGCGGACTGGTGTCGTCACAATGATGTGCCACTCCTTCATGCTGCGTGGTATGGTTGTGACTGGGCGGAGTTGGATCACGGCCAGATGGTTCGCAAGGCCCGGGGGTATTCCTTTCAGGTGTGGCTCGATGCCCATCGGCGACTGATGGATATTGCCTTGAAATACTCCGGCGACGACCTCGCTATCGAGCTACCGTTCTCAGGGCATGGTCCGTTGACAGAGGCGGCGCTCGCCTTGGCCGACCACGTTATCAGTAAACTTGGTCCCGGCAATCCCAGGTTTTTCTGTCAGGCTAACGGATGGAGCCCTCGCGGCGATTGGGGGGCTCCGAATGATGACGTGGAAGCTGCTTTCGACCAGGTTTGGAAAAGGCCGATTTATCGCGGCCAGCAGGCTATTCAACCAGAAAGTTTTGACTGGTCCCGTATGTACGAGATCTTGCGAAAGAACCGGGCCACTTACTGCGAGGTCTATGTGAGAAGCTTCGTTCTTCCGGGTAAGGATGAGCTGGCACGGCAAATTGAACAATTTGCCAAGTCACCCGGCGTGAAGGTTGAGTGACCATTATTACTCGGCGGCTTTCCGTTCTGGTTTGTGGCGAAATCACGCGAGGCCGTGTGGAGTCGCAACGTGGGCCATTCGCGTTATAATGCTCCTTGTTGGAAAATGAGATACCGTTGGGTCCTCATCAAGGAGGCATTGCATGGCTGTGACCTCTCGTGAACGTGTGGCGATGGCCCTAGCGCATCAAGAACCGGACTATGTTCCGCTGGACTTAGGCGGAAGTGCCGTGACGGGCATGCACGTCAGCAGTGTCTATCTCCTTCGTCAGGCCTTGGCACTTGATCCGCCCGGCACGCCGGTCAAGGTCGTGGAACCATATCAAATGCTCGGGGAAATCGATGAGCGGTTACAAGCAGCCTTAGGGGTCGATGTGGTTCCTTTGGGACGCCGAAAGAACATGTTCGGCTTCGAAAATAAGGACTGGAAGCCTTGGCAGCTTTGGGACGGCACCCCGGTTCTTGTACCGGGCGCTTTCAACACGACGCCGGAGCCCAATGGTGACCTGCTTATGTATCCCGAGGGCGACAAGACGGCACCGCCCAGTGGACGAATGCCTAAGAACGGGTTTTACTTCGATACGATCATTCGCCAGGAACCGATCGACGACGAACATTTGAACCCGGAAGACAACCTTGAGGAGTTTACCCCGATTGACGATGACGAGCTCCAATGGTTGGCGTGTGAGGCGGACCGCCTTTATCGTGAGACGGACAAGGCTATTTTGGCGAACTTTGGCGGTACGGCCTTTGGCGATATTGCTCTTGTGCCAGCACCATTCCTGAAACATCCCAAGGGAATCCGTGATGTGGCGGAATGGTACATGAGTACGGTTACGCGATTTGATTATGTCTATCGCGTTTTTGAAAGGCAGTGTGAAATCGGGATCGAGAACCTCAAACGCATTTACGAAGCGGTGGGGGATCGAGTAACTGCCGTGTTCATTACGGGCACAGACTTTGGCCAGCAACATGGGCCGTTTATCAGCCTCAAAGCCTACCGATCCCTTTATAAACCGTTCCATAAGCGGGTTAACGACTGGGTACACGAACATACGCCATGGAAAACCTTCATCCACTCATGTGGGTCGGTGGTGGCATTTTTGGACGATTTTATCGAAGCTGGGTTCGATATCTTGAATCCCGTCCAGTGCTCCGCAGCCGGAATGGACCCAGCGACCTTGAAGCAAAAATATGGTGATCGTTTGGTTTTCTGGGGCGGTGGCATCGATACGCAGAAGACCCTCCCGTTTGGGACCCCCGAAGACGTCCGGCGAGAAGTGCGGGAACGGATGGCCATCTTTGGTAAAGGCGGCGGTTTCGTATTCAATAGCGTTCACAATATTCAAGCCCGCGTCCCTGTTGAGAATCTCCTTGCCCTTTTTGAGACTGTCAACGAGTGTCGCGGGCTGCCTTTTCCCGTGCGTTAGTGGACTTGTTGGTGAATATCGGAGAGTGTCCAATCGCTGCCTGCACATGGTCGTTTGGACAGGGTCCTGGTCGTGCAAACGCAGATTCGCGACCTTCGAGGGGCTTGACAAGTTTTCGCGACCGTGGTAGTATTACCATGGTAGTTTTCAACGCCTTCAACCGAGGAATGGAGTATGACAGCACGAACCAGATTCCGGCTGGGTGACCTTCAGCTTAAGATTCTGCGAATCCTTTGGGAAAAGGGGACCGCTTCGGTGGCGGAAGTGCACGCCAGCTTGGGGAAGGAAAAGTTTGCCTACACCACCATCGCCACGATGCTGCGAAAGATGGAGAATCGGGGGCTGGTGTCTCACCAACTGGAGAATCGGAGATTCGTTTATTTCCCCTTGGTCAGTGAATCCCAGGTCGTCCGCTCGGCGGCATCCGACTTTGTTGAGCGGCTGTTTTCTGGCAGTTTGGCCGCGGCTGTTTGCCATCTCCTCGATAGCTGTGATGTTACACCGGAGGAGTTAGAGGAGCTGGAAAAACTGATTGGACAGCGCAAACAGACGCTCCAAGAAGACACAAAGCGAGAAAAACGCAAAGCGAATTAGATTCTATCCCAAAAGTTCTCCCTCTCCCTTTGGGAGAGGGTTGGGGTGAGGGAAAAGGCACCTCGGAATCAATTGAGAAAACCAGCAGCGATCCGAGGCCCCCCATCCCCCACCTCTCTCCGGCCGAGCAGGTGAGGGGAGATTATGAGATAGACCCTTAATGTGGTGCCATTGGTTATGCGTCCCAGGAGCCATCAACGAGATTATCAGCCATGAACAGCGAGTTTTGGTATCCATTGTTGGCGCTGTGTCTCGCAGTGGGGGTACTGGGGGCCATTGCCAAAGTCATAGAATCCGCCTTTACGGCGGCGAGAAACAGACGACTTGTTTGGGTCGCCTGTCTTGCCGGCATGGTCACGGCAACTTTCCTGTTGCTATTGGGCGTGCCGTTTCTTGTGCGCGATTTTTTGGCAAACAGTAGCCCGGTGATTTCCGACGATGTCACCACCGGCGAATTCTGGGAGTTCACAACTTTTAACGGAGAAAGTTACTTTCGAAGCGGGTGTTACTGTCGATCATTGGGCCTCTACTCGGTGGCGCCAGCAACTTCACCAAGGTGTAACGGTCAATTCCGGGGAGAAAAGTGAAAAAGACATCACTAGTCCTGTGTCGAATTCTTCTACCTTCGCCCGGCTCACGCCTATATTCTTGTGCCTTTGGCTATCTGGGATTGGGCTGGGGCTTGGCTGGATTGGCCTCCAAAGATGGTCGATCCGGAAGCTGCTGCGAACTGCCGAACCGATCTCGAATACCTCGCTCCAGAGTTGGTTGACGGTGCAAGCAAAGCGATTAGGTTTTACCCGGCGTCTGCGGGTGATTCGTTGCGGCGGTTTGCAGACTCCGGTGGCGTTTGGCATCGTCCGTCCGACCATTGCTACCCCTAAGACTTTTCGTGTCGAACCATTGGACGTGCGCAGCCAGGCGATTTTGCTGCATGAGTTAAGTCATCTTGCGGGTAGTGATCCCTTTTGGAACTTGTTGGCGGCTTTGGTCAAAGCTCTCCTCTGGTGGCACCCGATGGCCTGGATCGCGGCGAAACGTTTGAAGGAACTGTGCGAAGAAGCGGCGGACGAAGTGACAGTCCTTTTGCCCAATGGCCCACGGGAGTTGGCCGCCGGGCTGCTTGAATGTGCTCGTGGTCGATTTCAAACGCGTATGCCGGTACTTGCAGCACTTCGAACGTCACATGCGCGTTCATTCATTGCCCGACGTATTCACCGGCTTCTTGCCCTGGAGAAAAAAGACGATAAGGCGGCCCGGGTAGGGAGGATCAAGCGAATTCAGCGATTTGTCGTGATAACAACAGCCTTAGCTGTGTTCTTGGCGTCGTTAGGATTTCCTGTTCCAGAGGTTTTGTTGACGAAAGGAGAGGTAGCTATGCGACATCGACACTCTTTATGGCGGCACTCACTGATGGCCGCGGCAATTGCGGCGTTCGCCACGCCGTGGGGCATGCAAACCCTGGCCGCGGAAGGCCCAGGGCCCGATCAGCCGCGGGAAGTTGTCCGCCAAGAGCGGCCGGATGCCCCGCGCGAAAGAGCGGCTGTGGAGGGAGAAAGGGGACCTCGCGAAGGTGACGAGGTGACACGTGCCGAGGGTGAAGGGCGAGAAAGGGCCGAGGGGCGGGGTCCACGTGAAGAAGGCCGAGGACCACGAGGACCAGAGGCAATCGCGGCAAGGCTTGAAGAACTACGACGAGCATTGCGCGAGGCGGAAGAAGCCGGTCAAATGGATCGCGTAGAACAGATTCGCCGCGAGATTCGGTCGCTTGAGGCTCAGCTTGAGCGAACGAGAGAGGTGCGTCGTCCGGAAGGCCCACCGCCTGAAGTCCGAGCATCGATGATGGAACGAATCGAAAGGGCCATGAACGAAACCAGGGAAAAATTGCGAGAGGCCAGAGAAGCGGGACGCGAAGAAGCTGTTCGCGATCTGGAGCGTCGTCTCGAACAGTTGGAGCGCACCATGCGCGATCTGCGTGAAGGACGCCGCCCCGAGTTGCCAGCGGGTCTGGGGCTCGAAACTCCGCCTGCGGTTGCGCGGGAACGGGCGATGGAGCGACTGGAGCGAGCCATGAACGAAGTCCGCGAGCGACTCAAGAAGGCTCGGGAAGAAGTCCGCGAAGGTGAAGTTCGTGAACTCGAGCAACAGTTGGCTAGAATGGAAGGGCAAATGGCCGCACTGCGAGAGGGTCGGCCACTCCTGCCTCCTGGAGCACCTGTTCCCGAACGTATCGAGCGAGCACGCCGCGCAGCAGAATTGTTACGACGGGAAGGTTTTGGGGATATGGCTGAATTGTTGATGCGCTCCTTAGAACGCGAAATGCGGCCATTACCTCCTCGTGAACCCGGTCGGGTAGGTCCTCCGGATATGCCGCTGCCTCCACCTGCTCGGCGGCCTGATCGACCAGATGCTCCGCGACCAGAGCGGTGATGGACGGTCGCTGAACCTTTAGGAGAGTGAGGTTGTTTGTCTCCCACTCAGTGTGAAGCAATGCGAAAGTATGACCTGGGGTGCAGTATGACTACTGCACCCCATTTGTTTTCGCTAGGCTTGAAGGCCAATCCATAATCTCCCTTCACCTGTTCGGCGGGAGAGGGGGCTTTTGGTGATAGGCTGTTATTTGGAAAGAATCGGCTAAATATACCTCTTACGGAACGCGCGTTGTGCTCTATTATCGGCGAAGTGAAAACCCATCGGAGATTACTGACAATTGCAGTGGGGACGAGAGGTGACTTCTGGTGGACCGGTGAACTCCCGGCGTGCAACCGCCGACACCGTGAATATCTTACCGGAAAAGTCCAAGCAAAATGTCTTCAGCAACTTCAAGAAAGGGCGCTGTCCGAGACTTACACAGAGCGTAGTGCGAATATAACCGGGAGAGACTATCGGTTGTGTCGGCGGCTGGCAGTCCAAGCTACCCCGAGCACTGACGGGAGGTATCGCAAGAGGATCTTCAAGGATCAGAGTAGCCCCTGGACCAATAGCAAGCCCATGGAGTTGCAGCACCGCGTTGACCGATTCCACGGTGGTGTCAATATCGGCCCCTTTTCCTGCTTCGCGAGCTGCCACCGTTACGGCGTGCGTGATAGTCTGCTCAATAAGCATGGTGATCGCGAACTGAAAAACGGCGAGCGTCACCAGGATGAGGATAGAAAGCACCAGAACGGCTTCTAGTGTCAGAACGCCGCTACGGTTTAACGCATTTCGTTTTGACTTAACCATGGTTTGGCTCTCTCGGGCACTATTTCAAAGCTTTGCGAAGCCTCTCGACCGCACTCCCACAGAGAACTGGGTGAGCTATCCTTGGTGAGCTCGCTTTATGGCGCAACGCAGATATACTGATCGACCCTCTGCAAACGTGTCCGCTGCTCCTCGCAGGAGTGAATGGCAATGGTCTTAGCGGATACCCGGTATCGTGGCATCCGCAAACCAAAAAGTTTGCAAATGGGGCTGGGAACTGCCACCACGGCTTGAGCCCGCACAGCGTAGTCCCCCCCTGATCCACCACCAAGAATAACGTACGATTGACCGTTATTTTCGGGAGAACTAGCGGGTGGACAAGGTAAGTCGTCAATACCCGATGGATGGACAGGACATGTGGGCTGACAATCGTTCGATGTCTCTTCGTTGTCGATAAATGTCCGCGTTACGGCTGGCAAAGGAACGCCGTTAATCGCAAAGACGACAGTGACCGTTACACCATCGCGGCCAATGCCGTCTCCATCGTCCTGCCCACTTCCTTTAGACACACCGGTGGTTCGTGCACCAAAACGTATGCGATCGCCTGGTTCAAATCCTAGGTCACCTGTGTCAGGATCGGGGAAAAAATCAATTGTCAGAGTACGTGAGTAGCCGGACGTCGGTGTGAAACTAATTTGGGTTGTCGGATTGGTAAAACCTTCCACGTCATAGTGGCAGGGGATGATCGGAGCAGGGCTACTGTCAGAAAGGACGGGGCCACTCGATGTAAAATCAAACCGTCCCGATCCACCACTGGCTTGGAGATCAATGATAACCCGCATGATGGTCAAACCACTTGGCAGGTTTGGAGCGTAACGAAAGACGATTCCCCAAGCGTTATCCTGAGCCAAGTTCCCAGGCCCCTGGGCCGTGGCATCAACGAGCACTGTACCCGGGCTACATCCTGGGGCCTTTCTCGTATCGAATGTGATGGGGCATTGTGCGTTGGGATCTCGGATAATGGTTCCAAACACAAGATTCCCTTCAGAAAGAATCCCACCGAGGGGATCGCCCGGCTGAACACAACACGTCATATTCTCGTTGGGGTTATCCGGACTTGGTGAGGGTTCGTAGTTCAAGCCAATCTGGAGAGGAATACCACGAACATAATTTGCCGCAGCGTAAGCAACACCCACTTGCCGAGCCGGGTAGGTCGTTCCACTGCCGGATTGTGCCCACGTATCAACGGCAGCCCTGGCAGCGGCCTCGAGCGCGTTTTCCAATTCAACGCGTGCGATCCATAGGTGTCCCAACTCTACAACAAATCCAAACAAGATCACGCAAAGAGGAAGCGTCAGGATGAACCATAACGCTGAGATACCTCGGCGGTTCATAGGAGTGTGATGTTTGCTCATTGTGAACCTATTGAACAGTAAATAACCACAGTAGTATGCGTCCTCTGGGAGGAACCAGACGACGCGACTATGGTTCCTTTGAGTACTCGGCAGACAAGGACAAGGACTGGACCTGGCGTTCGTGTTACCCCTCGTGCTTCATAACGTACGAGACAAGTGTTGTACTATCCGGCATAACCAGATTAAGCCCGAGAGTCTTAAGGAGATTTGGCATGACTTCACTCTTGGGCACAATAATGAGCACACGGACATATTGGCCCGGCGGAACCGAGGCCAATTTCGGGGGAGGATCAGCCCCGGGAGGCGTGACCAAACTGACCTGGTGGCCTCCCACGTTGTGTTCGAGGACAATCATCCGGTGCACAATCCCGGCAGCTAGGAGCTGTTGATCGATCGCAGTGACCACGGCAGATGGGACTGGTGCACCCTCGGTTGTGGGTAGATTCGCGGAAATAGCTGCCTCTTCTCCGCCAACGCGGGCAGCAAGGGCCAACTCCTGAACGTTCGCCAGGTACTGGCCAAACTGCACAACCGCAAGGATCATGACGAGCAGCATCGGCAGCACCAGCACAAGCTCGAGCGTAAGAGCTCCCTCACGACGGGCAGGGCCGTTTCGAATGG
Organism: Planctomycetota bacterium; assembly: GCA_029549885.1. GTDB lineage: Bacteria > Planctomycetota > Planctomycetia > Pirellulales > Thermoguttaceae > Thermogutta. The sequence continues at coordinate 44,023 of JAKPII010000050.1, read as the reverse complement.
GCCTAATACCTGGGCTGTTCCGGCGATGCGTCGTGTCAATCATGGGGGTTAGGTCTCACCGCTTCGGAGGTACGCTTGCGTATGTGTAGCGGCTGCACGTGTACCGAAAGCTGTTTATCGATACTGCTGGCGAGCAAAATTGATTCCAATACCAAAGGAATCGTGGACGTACCGACAGGTTAAGAAAAGCAAACGTCAAACGTTCCAAATGGGCAACGTTATCCTTACAACACGTTGCCCTTTGGCAACATATCATGGACCTGGTTGAGTACCCGCCGCAATGGTGCTCGCTGATTGTTACGGTCCGCCTTGCTTGGCGTCACGAATCGCTTGGAGACGCTCTGCCATGGCCTTGGCCTTATCCGGGAGTGACGAGATCAGATTGTTTTGCTCTCCCGGGTCGTTTTCGAGATTGAACAAAAAGCCGTTCGGATCGACACCTAACTCGATATTGGTGTTCTTATTAATTGCAGGTCCCTTTCGCGGTGGGATGTACTTCCAGTTTCCCTGTCGCAGCGCCAATCCGCCGGCTTGTTCGACAAGTTCTTCCCTACCCACTTGGGTTTTACCCAAAAGGGCTGGAAGCACATTCACGCTGTCGATGGCAACATCCTCTGGTAAGGATTGGCCGACAAGGGCCGCAAACGATGCGAGAAAATCGATGTGGCATACCAAGGCATCACTTTTCGTGCCGGCAGCAATTTTGTTGGGCCAACGGACAATCATGGGAACCCGCGTTCCACCCTCAAACGCGCTGTATTTTCCCCCGCGAAAGGGACCACTAGGTCGATGATCTCCCAGATGTTCCACGGCACCATCATGATACCCGTCATCCACTACTGGCCCATTATCACTGGAAAAAATGACCAAGGTGTTGTTAGTCAAAGAGAGACGATCAAGCGTGTCGAGAATCTGGCCAACACACCAATCTAACTCCACGACGGCGTCCCCCCGCAGACCACATTGGCTCTTTCCCACAAACCTGGGATGAGGTAAACGGGGGACATGAATATCGTGCGTGGCGAAATACAAGAAGAATCGCTGATCTTTGTGCGATTCAATAAATGACACGGCCTTTTGTGTGATAACGTCGGCCATGTCTTCATCAACCCAACGAGCACTCTTGCCACCTTTCATAAAACCGATTCGACTGATGCCATTGATAATGGTACCATCGTGTCCGTGGCTGAAACGATACTTGAGAAGCTCCGGATGTTCGCGCCCTGTGGGTTCATCACCGATCTTTTCACCGTAACTGACCTGAATCGGATCGTTGGGATCGAGGCCAACTACGTGATGGTTTTCAACATACACGCAGGGAACACGATCACCAGTAGCCGGAATAATGAATGCATAATCGAAGCCAATCTCCAATGGCCCGGGTGCGATCGTCCCATTCCAATCACAACCATTCCGACCGAGTCCCAGGTGCCATTTGCCCACGACAGCAGTTATGTAACCTGCTCGCTTGAGCATCAGAGGAAGAGTCAACTGGCCAGGTTCGATGATCAGGTCGGCGTTCCCCGGAAGAACACCGGTGCCCGGTTTGCGAAAGGCATATTGTCCGGTCATCAGGGCAAAACGAGATGGCGTGCAGGTTGCGGCAGGCGAATGGGCATCCCGAAAGAGAAGCCCCTCTTTGGCAAGACGATCCAAATTGGGTGTAGGAATCCGCGTGGCCCCATAACAGCCGATGTCGCCGTATCCCAAATCATCGGCATAGATGAAGACGATGTTTGGGGGACTATCTTCCTGTGCCGCTGCGTCTCCCATGTTGATAGATGCCAATCCAACCGCCGCCAGGACAAATCGAAGCCATTTCAATCGAACCATAGCGCCTTCCTTTCAAGAAGTCGTGAATTCGAATCGATTGCAGGAATCCACATGTGATAGCTAACAGTACACCGAATGTAATGAGAAAGAGACGACTGTTCAACCTGCCTCGTACTTGGGTCGTCTGTCGTGCGGAGCCCCGCGAGCAAGATGTGGCTGTCTATTTTCACCCGATGAATCTATGACAAGAGTAGCCACTGGTAGGTTGAGCGGTGCGCAATTGTTGCATAGGCAGAAGACCGTACTTAATCGGGTACTCATAACATAATATTAAATCATAACTTACGATTCGACTTGATGTGGTATCTCGTTTGCTACAATGATGCGGGGAAGGGGCTCTGTTGATCAGAAAACACCAAACTGGAAAAGGACTCTGCTATGTCTTTGGACACGACGGCCATGAATCACCCTAAAGAAGTTCACAAGCGCGACCCGCTCTTTCGATTCCAAATGTTTACCTCTCTGTCGCTTCTTGTATTGTTCCTAATCGTTACCCTGTCCGGTGCCATTCTTTATAGTTCCCCCCGTGGACGGGTTGCCAATTGGGGACAGTGGACGGTATTGGGTTGGGACAAGGAGTCTTGGGCGGCCTTCCATATCAATGCAACCATCTGCTTCGTGGTGTTCAGTATTCTTCACCTCCTTTTCAATTGGAAGATGTTACTCGGCTATCTCAAGCGTGGCACTCTCGGGCTCGTTCGTGGTCGTCTTGAACTGTTGGCCGCTCTCGTTTTCGCCGGACTCCTTTATGCGGGTACGCGTTACCATGTGCCGCCTTTTTCTCAGTTTGTGGCCTGGCGAGAGGCGTTCAAGGACTACTGGGAAAGGCGGTCACCGCCCGCACCAATCCCACATTTGGAAGAGTTCACACTTGAGCGAATCTCCCAATTAGCCGGGGCGTCTGAGGAGGAAATCCTCCAGTTCGTACGATCGCTTGGTGTCGAGGATGTGAAAAGTTCAAGCACGCTTGCCCAGATCGCTGCACAAATCGGACAGTCTCCTCGTCAGGTATTCGATGCTATGGCGCAGCGATTTCCCTCACTCCAGGCCATTCAACCTCCCTCGCCGGAACAGAGACGAGGACTCCGTAGGCCTGATGGCAGTGCTCTGGAGGGGCCCGGAGCCTTTGGCCCAGGGTCTGGCCGTGGGGGTGGACGCGGAATGGGGCAGGGCCTCCGCCGTGGTCGAATGAGTGATCCCAACTTTGAGTGACTTCCGGGAACAGCCGTCCTTCTTGTGACCATTGCCCGGCGCAGTGGTACCACTTTGTGAAAGGATTACTTGGATTCCCGCGTGGCTGAAGAGACTATGGCCTCGTAAATGCGCTGACGCAGGTCGTTGACCAACCAATGGCAAATGCACGAGTGAATGCTCTCGACCATTTCCATATCGTTTAGCGGGACGTGAATCCCCTTTTTCTGCATGGCACGCAATCGTCCTCCATCGAACCCCGTCATGCCAAGCGTCATAAGCTCATGGTCGTTTGCCCACTCGACTGCCGCCAAGATGTTGGGGCTATTGCCTGAGCCACTGATCGCAATAAGAACATCACCGGGCTGAGCGTAGTTCGCCAGTTGCTGAACAAAAACTTGCTCATAGCCCAGATCGTTGCCCAACGCAGTGAGCCAACTGATGTTCGCAACGAGACTTATGGCCTTAAACCGTGGCACAGCATACGAGAGTAGATCGGCATCGCGGATCGTGCCTTTGGCAAGGTCTTGTGCCAGGTGACTTGCCGTGGCCGCGGAACCTCCATTCCCGCAGACGAACACCAACCGCCGGTGCAGCCAGGCATCGAACAGCACCTGAGAAAAGTCTTCCAGTTCTCGCAGATTGAGGCGGTTCAGTTCGTCAATAAGTCGCGAAAAATAGTTGCGAATTTCTGAGCTTTTGCCGGACACGTATCGCACTCCTTCTAAGCATCATCTACCGGCCCTTTCGCGGAATCTCCGGTCTCATTGATGGTATATACCCGCCGGCGAGATGCGTATTCTACAAATGATCGTTGAAAAATCTTACCCGAAAAAGCCAGTAAACCCATCTTCGGGCAGTTCTTCGTTTTCTTCATGTTCCCCAGCACGCGCTAAGTCAAACGATTCGGTACCCGTAAAATCTGCCGAAAGGACAAAGACCTTTCCATCACCCATTCGTCCTGTTCGGGCATTGCTGACAATGAGGCGAATGATCTCTTCGGTCCGCAGGTCGTCGACCCAAATTGTGATTTGCACCTTGGGAATGAAGGCCAGGGCATAATCGCCGCCGCGATATTCCTCCAAATAGTTTTTCTGACGACCAAAACCCTTGACTTCCCGGACCGTGCACGCCTCGACCGGCGCGAACTTCAGGGCTTCGAGAATCTTCTCAGCAACGAACGGTCGAACAATTGCGATGACGATTTTCATGCGCTTCTTTCGCTATGGTTCCTAACCAGAGCGACGCGGTCCTACCCGGCCAGACGACTCACCTCATGTATGTCCTTGACGGACCAAAAGCCGCTTGGCCGCGGCCAAAGCATTAAGTTTATCATTTCATCGCCAGACACAATAGCGATCCTAGGGGGCCTACTCTAAGAGTTGACGACCAAAAGACATAATGAACACAGAGGAGAATCGGCAGGTGGTTGGGGTGACGGTGACTTCCCCAAGAATTGCTCACAAAGGATGCCGCGGCGGTTTGACGATAATGGCTAGTATGGATCGTGGCAGTAACGAACTGCAGGTTTGAGACCAGCATTGTTTAAGATGGGAAGCAATATGAGGATGAAGGACAACAAGCCGTCGCGCTCTGCTGTAAATCGTACGCCTTACCAAGAAGGGATCATCCGGCGGTATTACGAGAACCGGGACAATCTGATGATCCAGAAGCTAGGAGATCTGGTTGGCGAACTCTATCTGAGTGAGGGAAAGGCAAGAGCGCGTATCTGGAAGCGGATTACCGCGGCACTTCGAAATCTAAGCGTCCCAGAGGCGAGAATCGAGCACCTGGTGAAGTCCGATAACCCGGAGTTTGTCGCCAAGATTCTGGAGGAACTTCAAACCCGTGGCCAAGTGGATTAAAAGGTTATATCCCCACTTGTGTCGCGGATGCCCAATTCGGACTGCGTAGTCCAGAGAAATGAAGACTCGGGAGTATGTCCGCAAATAATTCCCTTGTTGAACAACTGCGATGGCGAAAGCTGCCCGTGCTGGACGACGGCTTTGTGTGCCTGGTGGATGTCATGGGCGATGACTCAGCGATTGTCCAGGCGGCCCGTGTTAGCTACGGCGCGGGGACCAAGAAAGTTTCCGACGATCGGACGTTGATCCGCTATTTGATGCGTCACCGCCACACGACCCCGTTCGAAATGGCCGAGGTCAAGCTCCTTGTGCGGGTACCTATGGACATTTGGCGTCAGTGGATCCGCCATCGCACGGCCTCTGTGAATGAATACAGCACACGGTATTCGATCGCCATCGATACCGCCCACAGAACGCCTCCGGATAAGTGGCGAAAGCAGTCCACAACCAACCGTCAGGGCAGCGAAGGGTTTTTGGACCTACAAACGGGAGAAGAGCTTAGCCGCGAGGAAAGAGAGTTGCAGGAAAAGGCCCGGCAGGTCTACCAACATCGCCTCGATTTAGGAGTCGCACGGGAACAGGCAAGGAAAGACTTGCCGCTTTCGACCTATACCGAGGCTTACTGGAAGATCGATCTGCACAATCTGCTCCACTTTCTTGAATTGCGGATGGATCGTCACGCGCAATGGGAAATCGCCCAATATGCGCGTGTGATCGGCTACGAAATCGTCGCTCCGCTATTCCCAATGACATGGGAAGCATTTGTGGACTATAGATTGCAAGGGCTGGTGCTATCGCGTCTGGACTGCGAGGTGATTGCTCGCCTGGTCGCTCAAGGCTCTCTTCCAGCGAGTGAGAGAGCCTTTCTCGAAGCTCAGGACCCAGCCTGGCGGGGACTAACACGTTGCCGCGAGCGAGACGAGTGTTGGGAAAAACTCAAACGCCTAGGGATCGTGAAGGATCCATAGCCTATAAACTCGACGAAGAAGTTACAAAAGAGGGTCTCTGATGGCCCTGCTGTGGCATTGCCCCATCCCTGGCACTGCCCGATCACTAGTCCGCAGTAGCGTGATATATTAAATTCTCATCTTTCTCCCGCCATTGGCAGATAATGTAACTTTCCGCCGGAGTTACTCGGCCAACGTATTGCCCCCTGGACCATCTGCAAAGAATTGCCATAATAGTGAAGCTACATGAATGTGGTCCAGTGATAGAGGCCGGGCGCGGTGTTGCCCTGACGTTTGCTGCCTAGTTGGCCGTTCCTCTGTGTGTATCCGAGGAAAACGCTCCCGACCGGTGTGAATTCGTCTCTGATGATCCGATTGTCACAGCAACCACTGGCCGGAACGGAATAATGATCAGAAGGAGTGTTCCGCAATGCGTAGGAGAGCGACAAATCATCACTTACATGGAGCGTTTGTTTTTTGTTTGTTGGGGTGGCTTATGTCGTTAGGCTCGATGGGTATGGCAGTGACAAGGAACGTGGAGGAGGATTCCTCGGGAGAAGGGTTGCCGACTATTGTCAAGCGGCTGGAGTTTCCGGACGCGGTCTCCCTCGTTGAACTCTCGAACGGCTTGACGATCATTGTTCAGGAAAATCATTCGGTCCCGGTGGCGACCGTTCGCTGTTATGTGAAATACACTGGCAGCATTTACGAAGCGGAATATCTCGGTGCTGGTCTTAGTCACGTCTTGGAGCATGTTGTCTCTGGTGGGACAACCACCAAGCGCACCGAGCGCGAAATTGCTGCCATGATCGACCGTTTTGGCGGCAAGAGCAACGCCTACACCTCAACAAATTTTACGTGTTATTACATCGACTGCCCATCTAAAAACGTCAACGAGGCGATCGAGCTGATAGCTGACGCCATGCAGCGCGTGGCGTTTGAGCCTTCCGAATTCGAACGTGAGCTTAAGGTGGTTAAGCAGGAACTTGCCGACGGCGAGGTCAATCGGTCTCGTGTGTTGTGGAAACTCTTGAATCAAACCTTGTACCTCCAGCATCCCGCCCGACATCCCGTTATCGGTTATCTCGATGTGTTAAACCGAACGAGCAACGAGGCGATCATCAATTTTTATAAGTCTCGTTACGTTCCTAACAATCAAATTTTCGTGGTTGTCGGCGACGTTACGGTTGACGAAATTGTGAAAAGTATCGCCAAGCAGTACCAGGGGAGTAAGCGAGCCCCCGAGACGTACCTGCCACTTCAAGAGGAACCACCACAATTGACGCCGCGGCGGGTAGTGCGCGAGATGGAAGGTGATGTCGTTGACTTCGTGATTGCCTGGCCGACGGTGAAACTCTCCGATCCCGATCTGTATCCGCTCGATGTTGCGGCGGATTTGCTATCTCGGGGTGATTCGTCGCGATTGGTTCGGCGGCTTCAGCGAGAGCAACCGCTCGCTTTGCAGGTCGATGCAGTGAGTGCAACCCCGGAATATGTTCGGGGGTGGTTTGGTGTTATGGCTCGCTGCCTGCCCGATCGTTTTGAGGAAGTCCGCAACATCATTTTCCAGGAGATTACCCGGCTACGCGATGAACCTGTTTCGGAAGCCGAGCTGGAACGGGCCAAAAAGAAGAAGATTTCCGATTGGGTTTTTGAACGCGAAAGTGTCCAGGCCAGTGCCGAAAGTTTGGCCCGTGGCTTCATCAGTACCGGCGATCCCCTTTTTGACAAGCAATATACAGAGCGAATCCAAGCGGTTACGGCGGAGCAGATTAGGGAAGTTGCGCGAAAGTATTTTCGCCCAGAATGGCTAAACGAGGTCATCATTGCCCCGTTGGGTCGATCTCCCGCAACGGTGAAGGCGGATCAAACAAGCGACGAAACGGCCGCGAGGTTGGTCCGTCTCAACAACGGCCTGCGGGTAGTTGTTAAGCGGCAGCCACGGCTTCCGATTGTGACCATGCAAATTGCCATCCTTGGGGGAAATCTCGTGGACACGCCGGAAACTGCCGGTCGATCTTCGCTGCTAGCCATGATGCTCGACAAAGGCACAGAGCGGTTGACGGCAGAGCAGGTCGCGGAAATGTTTGATGATCTTGATGCGCGGGTCAGTTTTACGCCCGGTCGCAATACGTTGCTAGTGGGGTTGTCGATCCTCAAGGATTCTTTCACACCGGCGGCAGAGCTTTTGGCAGAATGTCTACTAAAGCCCCGCTTTTCCGAGGATGAATTCGCGAAAGTGAAAGTCCTAGCCCTTGACGCGATCGCTCAGCGGACGGCCAATCCGCAGGCAGAGGCTCAGGAGTTGTTTGCCGACCTCTTGCCGGAGGAATCGCCTTACCACGTTGTCATGGGCGGCAAAAAGGAAACTGTAGAACGAATAACCATAAACGACCTCAAGAACCTTCACGCACAGATCCTCAATCCGGAACAGATGGTGGTTGCCGTCTACGGCGATTGTGATCCAGAGAGGGCTGTGGAACTGGTGGACCGGCTCTTCGGTGGTCTCCGTCCGCCTGCCAATCCCCCGAAAATTAGTTTCGATCGCAGTAATAAGATTGCTCGCATCATCTCCGGGCACAAGCAAATCCAAAAGCCCACGAGTGTTATTGTGATGGGCTATCCCGGTCCAGGTTTCCGCGACGAAAAGGACTACCTGGCGATGATGGTCCTTGACACAATTATGTCGGGCTATGACTATCCGGGTGGCTGGCTACATGAGGAACTACGAGGGGAAGGATTAGTGTATGGGGTCCATGCCCTACAGCTGACCGGGCCCGTCCCAGGTTATTTTGTGATCATTGCTCAAACGAGGCCAGAGGCCCAAAACGAGGTCATCACGCGGATTCTTAACAATGTCGATAAGGCAAAACGCGGACAGATCAGCGAGGAAGAGTTCTTACGGGCCAAAGAGCTTTTAGTGGCCTATCATGCCCAGAAAAACACGACCATCGAAGAACAGGCCCAACAGGCCATCCTCGACGAGTTGTACGGGCTTGGTTTCGATTACGACCGGGGGTTCGAGACTCGCATCCAGGCGATCACACTCGACGATGTCAAAAGGGTTGCACGGGAGTATTTCGGCAATTACGTCCTTGCCACGGTCTCGCCTCTGAAGTCTCTCCCGGAAGAAGCCTCAACGGGTGGCGATCGTTGATCGCAAAAAAAGGAGCAACCGTGGGATGAGGCGGGATGCCTTCCCACGGTTGCCGAAAACGGCCATTCGCCCGGGTTGTCAGAATCCGTATTTGGCCATCAGCTCCAAGCGATAACTGTCACCGGGTTCCTTGTTAACCCAGTTCGTCTTCCATTGCTGAACTTCTATACCCAGGACAAATTTCTTAGTGACATCGTAGGTTAGGTTGACATAGTAAAATTGGTTGTAGCTCCGTTGCCCGGGACTAAGGTCCCCATTGAGCGGGTCGTCGATGGAATACCCAGCGTGGGTATGGAGTCGGCTGGTCCAGTCGTACCAGATGTCGAACCATCCACCGGTGGAACGGATGGTGTCTCGTTGCGTCAGGTTAATTCCCTGAACGATCCCACCCAAGTAGGCGCCAAGGTTTTCGCCGGTAAAGAATTCGCCCTGGACACCAAAGCGGGAGGTGATTGGCCATTTGGCGTCCACGTTGAACGACCAAGTGCGGAACTCAACGTCATCCTGTACAGGTGCTGCGAGAAAATCATAAACCTGTTCGCCGATATGGCTGGAAATACCGATTTCCACGGGACGGCACCCTTTGCCTCGCGGGCCGAGCGTGAAGGCCAGTCGTCCCTCGACCACAGGCCAGTCTGCGTGGTCCCCGATAACGTTACCGGCGAACTCGGAAACGACATCGCTATTGATCGAGGCCTGGGTGGTTACTAACAGGGTATCAGAAAAGTGGAGATAGCGTTCTGCCCGAAATTGAGCACGCCGGTACCCAAGGTTACCCGCTCCCCAACCGACCGAGTACATGATCGTCCCCGGCAGTAGAGGCGAGATCACGTCCCAAGTTTGCCCGGCGAGCAAACGAAAGTACTCGTTCTTGACTTCAAGATAGGCGTGCCGTAAAAGGACCGTGCCCTTGTTTTCCGTCTGATACTGACCCTGAAAATCGATTTCCACTTTTCCTCCCGTCTGAGCACCTCCAAAGTTGGGCAACGTGGGACCGACAAAGTCGATTCCCAAACGGGTGGATTTGGCGTCAACGTGCCATGCAGACTCACCTTGGTCGGTGTTCGAAAGTACGTAAAGCACATAGTCTCCAACCTGTGATGGAGAAGATTCGTAAGCCGTCGTGGCCCAAAGATACCCATAAGGAATGATCTGAATATCGCCCTTGGTCCACGCGATTTTTTTCATCTCCGCACGAATCTCGTCCATACTCGGGGTCTGCGCCGCATCTTGCGGAGCTCCCACGAAGCCCGTTTGGTCAACTTGAATGGGCGGGAATGCGATCGGCCGCGATTCTTGAAGGGATTCGAGCTCCGCCCGCAACCGTTGCGTTTCTAACTCCAATTGGCGCAGTCGCTCCTCGGTCAGTCCCTGTGAAAAACACGGCGGCGCAAGTAGCCCAATGGCAAAAGCCAACATGATCCAGACACTTGTTTTCATCACTTCACTCCAATTCCTAGGAGATGCAGAGGTTTAATGGCCAAGAGTACTACTGTCTAGTTCCACATCAGCGCCCGGCCGGGGCAACCTTTTGTCTGACCATTCGGTGCTGTCCAGTCTCTTGCTCATTCGGACAGGGCACTATCTCAGGTTGTCCGGCCAATGGAAACGTCATGCGCTGTTAACATTTTCAGCACAAGTCCGAAAGGCCTTATCCGAAATAGGTCTGGCAAAACCTGTATAAGCCTATCTGCTCTCATCGTCAGCACGTTAGGAATCTAATTAAGAGCCATCGGCAAAGGGTTGCAAAAAAGCACATCGAGCCTCGCCAGGAGGTTCCAGATGTATCGCCTTTACTGAGATTGCGGAGAGGAGACCGTAAGTCGCTTGGGTTGACGCGGCCGATTGCCAGGACATGGCAAGGATTTTTGGGTTGTAGTTACGGGACAGCGACGCGCGGCAATGCTATAACGAACGTGAAAGCTACCGCCGAGTTTGCCACAAGGTTCAAGGCAAAATGGTCACGCAGCTTGTTTCTTACTGTCCGGCAGGATTTGTGGATTCTGCTGAATAGGCGAACTTTTCTGATTTTGCTGAATTTCCCAGAGCTTCACGTATTTGAGGTATGTCGAAAAGGCACCATCGAATGCGACAATAAGACCTGGTATTCCGTCAAGAAAGCCCAGTCGGAAAATATAACCCGCGATAAATTGAATCAATGGTCGTAAGAACAGGTCGTACGCTCTTGCCCTTCGTCCGCGCTTTGCCAGTTCATTCGCTCCATACCTAGCGTAAGCGTACTTTTTCTGGAACCAGCGATCGAGCGAAGTGCACGTAAAGTGATCTAACCGAGAATGGAGTTTCCGCACGCGGCCACTGGGCACGATGACCTTCTCGTGAACTTCCCGGCTATCGTAATGGCACCGGGATTGGCGAAAAAGCCTTATGACACCCCTACCGTTCCATTTGCCAAAGCGAATCCGATGTCCCAGAAAATAGTGCCTAAACCGCACGAGGTAGGCATCCGCTGCCGACGAAGAGGATAAGACGGTGTCTATTTCATGCGAGAGCGACTTGCTCATCCGCTCATCTGCGTCGAGGACAAAGACCCAATCGTGACGGCATTGTTGACTTGCCCAGCTTTTGAAACTACCAAAATTGATGAACTCACGCTGAACGAGTCGGCACCTCGTCGGAAACCTTTCGCATAACCTCGCTGCAATTTCCAATGTGCGGTCCGTGGAACCACTGTCGGCAATAACGACCTCGTCGGCCCAATCCACAACAGACAAGACACAATCTTCCAGGTGATGGTCTTCGTTTTTGCAGGGGATAACGACACTGAGTTCGGGTCGAGGCATGACTTACAGATCCTCTTTCTGAGTATCAGGCTGCCCCCCGCATATTCTGCTGAATAAGAAAAGGTTGGAGGTGCTCAAACACCAGCTCGGGCGAAAGGTCCTTCATGCAGCGGTGATGCCCCTTCGGACACGTTCGACAGCTACAGGGAGCGCAATCAATAGGGATTTGAAGATCGATGCTTTGCACGGTGGGGTTGGCAGTGACAATGGGTGAGGTTGGTCCAAAGAGTGTGATGACCGGTTTTCCAAATGCCGCAGCCACGTGCCTGGGACCGCTGTCGGTTGAAACCATCACATGGCACCGGGCCAGACATGCCTTAAGTGTCTGAAGGTCCAGCGGATGATCCGCCATCGAAACTACTCGTCTGTGATTCACCTCGCGTGCAATTCTTTGCACGGTTGCGCGTTCCCGCTGACCACAGACGAAGAGTACAGAGGCCGAGGTGCGGGTCGCAATCATCCGGGCCAATTCGACAAAGTGCGAGAATGGCCAGGATTTGGCTGCACCGTAGGCCCCAGCGACATGCATCGCCACAACTTGGTCAGAGGAATCGAGTGAAAGATCCCGCCATATCCGGTCTGCACATACCGTTCCCCAGGGCGACAATGGAAGTTCAAGCCGCCTGTCCTGAGAAGGGAACCCGGCCGCTTGTGCCAGGGCCAGGTAGTAGTCCACCATCGGGATGTAGCGCCTGGTTCCATGGATTTCGCGGACACTCACCGGATGGGTCAGCAGGAGGCGACGCCCATGACGCGAGTATCCGACCCGCTTGCGAATTCCCCCAGCGACGGCCAGAAGCGCCGAGCGGAAACTATTGGTTAAAAGGATGCCCACATCCCAGTGCACAGACCGGAGCTTTTCGATGAGAGTGGCGGTTCCAAACCGTGGATCGTCGCCGCGCGGATCGAAGTACCATTCTTCGTCAAGCCAGTGACTTCCGGCCAGTAAACCTGCCAGATTCGGTCGTGTAATACCGACAACGTATGCCGACGATCCGGTTGCCTCACGAATGGCTCGCAGCGCCGGAACGGCCATCACCAGATCCCCCAACCAGTTGGGGAGGAAGATGCAGATATTCATCGAATCGGCCTCACGGTCAATTAGGGGCAGGCTGCTGCCCTCAGTCTCGTCATCAATCGCCCTTTAGGTGGCATTTTGGCCAAGATTCCGATTTTGGAAAAGACCAATTTGGAAGAGCGGTCTACGCCATCCAGGAAAACGAGTCGAGGTACGCCGTCCTTCTATAGTGCTCTTAGTTTTCGGTCCCGGCTGCGAGAAGACTTTTGGCTGCTTAAAAGGCAAAAGAATCGTTGCAAAATGAAGAAGCCTGCCGCGCGGTCCTGCAGGTCTCGGCCGCGGGGAGGCGGACGGTCGAAACCGGCGACACACGCAACAGGCCTCAAAAAATAATATACAAAACGGATAACGTCGCTTCCAGACCTCTTCGGAAACGCTCATTTGCGTCATTTGTAATTGGCACAAATCGCCCCCGCTCTAGTGGTAGTCCGCTGTCTCCTTCTTTTTGGGCTAGAATTGAGTAACCCATATTGCTCCGAACTTCCCTCTCGTGGCTTGAGGGAGTGATGTGAGGGATGTTGGGGAACCCGATCGAGAATTTATCACGAGGCCGGAAAGCCAGGCGTTAACAGCCAACCTTTTGGCGAAGGGTCGTTAGAGTGGCAACAAAGGATGTGCTATGCGGGCCGAGTTCATCAATCCTTTTATCCATTCGCTTTACAAAACATTTTCCACGATGCTCAATTGCTCGGTGCAACGGGGACAGTTAAGCCTCAAAACCAGTTCAAAAACCTCTTACGAGATCAGTGGAGTTATCGGCCTTACGGGGCGCGCAGTGGGGGCTGTGGTATTAACTCTTTCCAAGCCGGTCGCCTTAAAAGCCGCGTCAACGATGCTCCTCTGCGACTTTTCCGAAATTAATGAGGATGTCATCGACGCCGTCGGGGAACTGGCCAATATGGTTGCCGGTGCGGCAAAGGCAGAGCTTGAAGAATATGCCCTCGTTGTAAGTTTGCCCAACGTTGTTACGGGCAAAGATCATGAGATTCATTTTCCTTCGAATGTGACGCCGATTTGCATCCACTTTTCTTCGGATTGGGGGCCCCTCGCACTAGAGGTAGGACTGGCAACGATCCAAAACCCCTCGCCAGAAGCCGCGACTTTGACCCATCATTCCGAAGCAGTTGCCGCTTCTTAATGAGCACTTCACAAAGATAATTCCTTCATCGCGAACCGATCTGTTCTTTACTCCAGAAAAGTGGCTCAAAGCCCAAGCCAATTCCATCGAGGACGTGCGTACCCACCGTTCCATCGGTGATCCGGAACATAGTCGGATATTTTTCGTCCCAACCTCGATTGGCGGAGGGACAATACTGACGGGCGTTTCCCTCGATGGCCGCAACCCCGGGAATGCGGGCAGCCAGCGACGCGGAATGCAAGAAGGAATAACCAGGGCAGGTCAAATCTTGCACACACAGAAACAGCCCAAACTTCTGTGCCGCTGCCGCCATGAGGAGGGCCTCGCTGTGGCCTTTGCACGTTTTTAGGGCCACACCCGAGTATCCAAGTTCGCGACTTAATAACAGGCTTTCGAAATCGACCAAAGATTCATCAATGACCACCGGCTTCAAAGCCGCCGCCTTGTGCATCCGGTTTTCCGGAAATCTCTTTAAATCACGGTGCGTGGGCTGTTCTAGGTATTGGAGTCGGTCGAAGGCCTCGGGCGAATTCTCCCGGATTCTTGTCATGAACTCTAAGACGTAGTCCACGCTTTCGCATCGCTCATTGAAATCGGCGGAGTAGTGCCAAGTGTCACAGCCGCGACTTCTTTGGGCCTCGCTCGTCACTCGGTGAATCGCCAAAACACGATCAACGTCCCACCGCAAATCGTCGCCATTGAGCTTGATCTTTAGGTGTGTGAGACCATTCGCATAGATCCACTCCGACAACGTTTCCGGCAACCCATCGTTGAGACGTTCCGACAGGTCTTGATCGGTCAGAGGATCAAGTGCCCCCACAAGGTGGTAGAGGGGCATTTTCGCTTTTGGCTGCCGATACGTGTAAGTATCGAGATACTCACCCTTGAACTCCGGCGAGAGAAAGTGGGCCAAATCGGCATTAACGAATTCGGAACTCAGCGTGTTGTAGGCGTTGAGGTTCAAAGCCCGGCCATATGCATCATGGAGTGCAGCTTCAAAGGGGCTGGCTGCCACAAGTTGGGCCAGCTTTGGCATTGGTTCTGAAAGAGATTGTTCCGCCTCCACGCTGGCGGCCAACTTGCCGTATTCCGTAGCCCAATCCTCAGTGATTTCGAGAGGATGCCCCCGGCCTTGGTAGTCACCGACAACCTTGACCATTTTTTCGCCGAAGAGGAGCATGGCTCCCAGGGTCATCTCTGCGCTAAGAACTTGGCTGGGCCACGCCCATACATTTCCCACGGGCATCGAGCCGAAACCTCGCCCACGCCGTCCGGTGCGCGTTTCCACCTCTACAACCACATTCCTTAGGACAACGTCCCTGACAACCCGCCCACCGAACTTCATGGGGGTCCGGTAACTGTATTCTTCCGTCCAAGAATTGACGCCAACAATTCGAATATCGGATGCGCGGCCCATCTCACGTGTCTCCTCTGTGATTGTCGAGTCCTCTCGCAGCGGCTAAACGGTTAATACCACAAAAACGGCCCCTTCGTATCTCCTTGAATGATTCTGCAAAACGAGGCTGTCGTCCACAAGGGTCAAGAACACGCTGCCCAAGGACAAGGGCCGCATTTTGGTGGAGTTTGACGAATTTTTGACAGTGACTATTGTTGCTCGTGACCGAAGCTTAAGTGATTTGACGGGCTTCGGCAACTCCTCCCCCGCACAAGTAACGAACGTGATCTGATATGATGAGGTATGTTGCCAATAGGAACGGATATGTCGCTTGTTCATGCAACATGCAGGGGGAGAGTCACTTTCATGCCCGACGACGCCAAACCAGCTGGTGTTTTCTCGGCGCCATGTGCGTGCCAGGAAGTCTCGGAAGAGGACAGGTACGCGCAGCTTGACGATATCTTGCGAACCTACCGCAACATTCCCGGGGCACTCATTCCGGTTCTTCAGATCACACAGACCATCTTTGGCTACCTGCCTGAGAAGGCCCTTCGCAAAATCGCGGCCGCGCTAAACAAGCCGCTCAGTGAGGTCACGGGCGTTGTGACCTTTTACTCCTTCTTCAATACGATCCCTCGAGGACGTCACATGATCCGTGTCTGCCTTGGTACGGCGTGTTACGTCCGTGGGGGTAAGCAGGTTCTGGCGGCCCTCAAAGAAGAGCTGGGAATTGATGTGGGTGAGACGACAGCGGACCGGAACTTCTCGCTCGATGTTGGACGCTGTTTCGGCGCTTGTGGCCTCGCGCCCGTCATTATGATTGATGACGATGTCCACCAGCGGGTCAAAGTCTCGCAGCTTCCCCGCCTTCTTGAGCAATATCGCGATAAACAGGATACGACATCGAAGACTTGAATGTGCTTCGGTGTTGCGAAGGTTGGCAGGTCTTGCTTCCACCAGTTGCCTTCTTTTGGAGTGATGACATTTGTTTTTGGAGTCAAGCAGTGACCATGGCTGAAGAATCTCCAAAGCGAAACCGGGTGTCCAGCGTCAACGATTTAAATGCGTGGCGCAACCAGTTGCTCGCTGAGCAGAAAAGGCAGTCAGACCTTGGGATTAAGGAGTTGCGAATCTGCACCGGAGCAGGCTGCATAGCCTCCGGCTCTCTGCACACGCGCGAGGAAATCGTACGACAGTTGCAGGACCGAGACTTGGCAAATCGCTGGAAGGTTATAAGCACGGGTTGTATGGGCCCCTGTTTTGGCGGTCCAGTTGTGATGATCGGCGATGTGGTTTACGAGCGCGTTCGCGCCGAGGATGCCGCCACGATTGTGGTGGAACATCTTGGGCAGGGGAAGATTGTGGACCGATTGACCCACCGTCGGGCGGACGGTCGCCACGTAGCGCATCTTAAAGACATCGATTTTTTCAAACGGCAGGTCAAAATCGCCCTCCGCAATTGTGGCGTGATCGACCCTGGATGCATCGAGGACTACATTGCCCGCGATGGATATCAGGCCTTGGCTGAGGTACTTGAAAAAAGAGACCCGGATGCTGTCATTGAGACCCTTCGTGAATCGGGGTTGAGGGGGCGTGGCGGGGCCGGATTTCCAACCTGGCGAAAATGGGCATTTGCTCGGCAGCAAGAGGCGCCCACCAAGTTCGTGGTCTGTAACGCCGATGAGGGAGACCCCGGGGCGTTTATGGATCGGAGTATCCTTGAGGGAGACCCTCATAGTGTGATCGAAGGAATGGCCATTGCGGCGGCCACAATCGGTGCGCAAAAGGGGTTTATCTATGTCAGGGCGGAATATCCTCTGGCGGTTCAGCGGGTGCAGGTGGCCTTGTCCCAGGCTCGAGAGGTTGGTCTTTTGGGGGAGAATATCCTGGGTCTGGGTTTTGATTTTGATATCGAAATTCGCATGGGTTCGGGGGCATTTGTCTGTGGCGAAGAGACTGCCCTGATGACTTCGATCGAAGGTAACCGTGGCGAGCCAAGGCCGAGGCCCCCATACCCGGTCGAAAAAGGACTCTGGGGCCACCCCACGCTAATTAACAATGTTGAAACCCTGGCCAATATTCCCATCATTATCTTGAAAGGGGGAGCATGGTACGCCCAGTGGGGTACGCCTAAAAGCCGCGGCACGAAGGTCTTTGCCCTGGCTGGAGGGGTCAAGCACGCCGGTTTGGTCGAGATCCCTATCGGTATGCCGCTGGGCGACTTGATCTACGACATTGGGGGCGGGACGGCATCCGGAAAACCGTTCAAGGCGGCTCAAATTGGTGGTCCTTCAGGCGGATGTATCCCTCGCCAACATCTCAACGTTCCTCTCGACTATGAATCGCTTGCCGAGCTCGGTGCCATTATGGGCTCGGGAGGTTTGATCGTGATGGATGACGATAGCTGCATGGTGGATGTCGCCCGCTTTTTCTTGGAGTTTGTCCAGGAAGAATCTTGCGGCAAGTGTGTGCCGTGTCGCGTTGGCACAAAGCGGATGCTCGAGATCATGGAAAGGATATGTGCCGGCCAGGGTGAAGAGGATGACGTCGAACGCCTTATCGAGTTAGGGGAGATGATCAAGGAGACTTCCCTTTGCGGCTTGGGACAGACGGCTTCGAACCCCGTCCTTTCCACAATTCGCCATTTTGGGCAGGAATACGTCGAACATATCCGCGACCGCCATTGTCGGGCGGGTGTGTGTTCCGCCATGGTGGCGGCACCGTGCGAAAGCGCTTGCCCTGCCAAGGTGGATATTCCAGGCTTCGTGGCCCTGGTGGCTGAAAAACGCTACGCTGAAGCGATTCGGTTACACCGCGAGCGAAATCCCTTTGCGGCCGTCTGTTCTCGAGTTTGCTTCCACACCTGCGAGGACAAATGCCGTCGTGCCACGATCGACGCTCCCGTTGCCATCCGTGCCATCAAACGGTTCATGGTGGATCAAGAGATCACCCTTCAGGTCCCAGAAATCCGAGAAGATCCCAAGAATGCCAAACGAAAAATCGCTATCATCGGTGCTGGTCCGGCGGGTTTGACGTGCGCTTATTTTCTGGCCCGTCTGGGATATCGTCCGGAAGTCTTCGAGGCTGAGCAACGCCCGGGTGGTATGCTTGTTCAAGCCATTCCCGCTTATCGACTTCCTCGTGAGGTTGTCGCTCGTGAGGTGCGGATGATCGAGCAGATGGGCGTCGAGATTATCACGGGCATCGCCCTTGGCCGTGACTTCACGTTGACGGAACTCCGTGCCCAGGGATACGAAGCGGTCTTTCTTGGAGTAGGGGCGCCCGAAGGCACGCGGTTAGGTATTCCCGGTGAAGATGTCCAAGGTGTCGAAGACGCATTGACGTTCCTCCGCACATACAACATTCGAGGGTCGGTACGCGTTGGAAAGCGAGTGGTCGTTGTGGGTGGCGGCAACTCCGCAATTGATGCTGCCCGCACGGCCATTCGGCTTGGGGCTGAGATGGTGACCGTGGTTTACCGCCGTAATCGTGAAGCGATGCCCGCCTATGAAGAAGAAATCACCGAGGCAGAAGCGGAAGGCGTGCGTCTTCAGCTCCTTACCGCTCCTGTGGAGGTCCTTAGCGAGGGAGGGCAGGTCGTTGGACTAAAATGCGTTCCCGTTCAATTAGGAGAGTTTGACCGATCCGGAAGACGTCGGCCCAAAGAGGTCGGCGAGGCGTTTTGTATCCCCGCTGATCAGATCTTGGTCGCAGTTGGTCAAACGCTCGATTTGGAGCGGCTTGTCCCCGACGTGGAACTGCGCCGTAATTCGCGTGGGTTTATTGAGGTCGATCCCGTCACGGGTCAAACATCCCATCGCTGGATTTTTGCCGGAGGTGATGCCGTCAACGGTCCGTCCTCGGTGGTTGAAGCCGTGGCGGCTGGGGAGCGAGCCGCCGTTGGCATTGACATGTTGCTAACAGGGCAGTCGCACGCCTTTTGGCGAGAGACAAAACCTGTGGAAACTAGCTTTGACCCTGATGCAGAGCCTGAGGCGACTCCCCGCGAGCCGCTGCGCCTCCTTCCCGTCGAGCGACGGCGCCACAACTTTGACGAGGTTGAGCTACCGTGGCCAGAGCCGGTTGCCCTCCGTCAGGCACGACGCTGCTTAAGGTGTGATTATGGAAAGCGGAATGGCGTGCAAGGACCCGTTCTCCATCAGGTTGGCGAGCTGTGAATCAGGTACCGTGCCTTGCAATAAGCACGCAAAGAAGACACTCGCCAAGCCAAGGATCCACGATGAGTAAGGTGTTGATATGGTAAGGATTTACATTAACGATCAAGAATATGACGTTCCTGCCGGAACGACCATCTTGTGCGCTGCAAAGAAGGCCGGCATTCGTATTCCCACCTTGTGCTTCGTAGAAGGTCTGCGACCCATCGGGGCCTGCCGTGTGTGCGTTGTTGAGGTGGAGGGGGTTCGCAACCTAGTCGCTTCGTGTTCCACACCTGTTGCCGAAGATATGCGTATTCATACGCACACGGCGAGGGTTCGTCGAGCACGAAGGGCCGTCGTGGAGTTGTTACTTTCGGAGCACAACGGCGAGTGCCAGACCTGTGAACGAAACGGACAATGTGAACTCCAGTCTCTCGCGGCGGAATTGGGGATCAGAGAAGTTAGCTATCGAGGCGAGAAGGCCCGCAAGAGAATTGACATCTCAACGCCGGCTTTGCAACGGGATAGCGGCAAGTGTATCAAGTGCCGCCGATGCGTAAGCGTATGCAATGAGATGCAGCACGTGGGTGCCCTATTTCCCCAGTTTCGCGGTTATCAGACAATTATTGGACCAGCGCTGGGACGTGACCTTGCTAGCGTTCCCTGCGTGCAGTGTGGGCAATGCGCGGCCATTTGTCCTGTGGGAGCGATTTCCGAGCGCGACCACGTGGAGGCCGTTTGGGCGGCACTCGACACGCCTGAAAATCACGTGGTGGTACAAACGGCCCCGGCCATCCGGGCAGCGTTGGGCGAATGCTTTGGCTATCCGCCGGGGACGTTGGTCACAGGAAAGATGGTGGCGGCCCTGCGGCGGTTAGGTTTTGATGCCGTGTTCGATACAAACTTTGCGGCTGACCTGACCATCATGGAGGAAGGTACGGAGTTCTTGATGCGTCTTCGGAAAGCCTATGTGGAGGGGCAACAGGACGTCCTTCCCATGTTCACAAGCTGTTCTCCGGGATGGGTTCAGTACTTAGAGTTTTTCCATCATAATTTGCTCCCCAATCTTTCCACCTGTCGGTCTCCTCAGCAGATGTTCGGGGCAATTGCCAAGACTTACTACGCGAAAAAGCTCGATAAACGCCCGGAAGATATCTTCGTCGTCTCCGTTATGCCGTGCACGGCCAAGAAATTCGAAGCGTCACGTGCGGAGATGAATGCCAGCGGCGTTCGTGATGTGGATGCCGTTCTCACGACACGCGAGTTGGCCCGCATGATCCGAATCGCCGGGATCGATTTTCAGAGCTTACCGGATGAGGAAATGGACGCCCCTTTGGGACTGTGTACCGGTGCCGGCGTGATCTTCGGGCACACAGGGGGAGTGATGGAAGCGGCCTTACGCACGGTTTACGAAGTTCTCACCGGCGAAGATCTACCGACACCAACGCTGCTGGCTACGTTGGATGGCATCAAAGAGGCGGAGATCACTCTTAAGAATGTCCGCCCCGAGTGGTCATTCCTCGAGGGTGTTACCTTACGGGTTGCGGTCGCCCATGGGCTGGGGAACGCGGAAAAGCTTATCAGGGCCATTGAGGCTGGTGAACGTCAATATCACTTCGTGGAGGTGATGGCCTGCCCGGGCGGCTGTATTGGCGGTGGTGGACAACCCAGATTCACGGATAACCGTGTCAGGTTGGCCCGAATTGCAGCCATCCGCAAAGAGGACGCGGGGAAACCGCTTCGAAAATCCCATCAGAACCCACAGGTCAAACAGTTATACGAGGAGTTTCTGGGCGAGCCGCTCAGCGAACGGTCCCACAAACTCCTGCATACGCACTACATCGCTCGTGAGCCTGTCTAACCCAGCGCGGTGATCCCCGTGGCGCAGCACTGTCAAGACGCTCATTTTCTGCCGAAGTGGCGGAAAACAGGCGATTCCGCCCGGGATTACCACGGCCCACGAATGTAATACATGCCGAACTGGTCGGTGTCGGTTGGCCACTGCGGCGTGGGCTTTAAGGGGAGATAACCCCCTTGGGCGGGTCCCGGCCAGTTTCGGCTAAACTGGTGGTCGATGGGGGTGACACGAAAATTTCCAACACCCCAGCCCCAGTGGGTTTGAAACTCGGCCGTTGGCGGGACAACCACAGCAATGGGGGCTCCCCATGTGGCGCCGTAATACTCGCCACTCCATGAGTAACTTCGAGCCCGCTGGGCTGCCCGCCTGCCGAAAAAGGTGTTTTCCCCAGCCGAGGCAACCAGAGGCACGGAGACGGTCAGGATAACTACACACACACTGCTAATCAGAAATCGTTGACGCATAGGTACGTCCTCACGTGAATCAGTGGCGTTTTCTTTTTCAACGATCAATCTGGGATTTAGTACCACCCAACGACAACCCTTGTCCAGCCACCTTGGGGGTTCTTACGCCAGTAAACCTTGCTGTGTTTGTACAAGAATTCATGGGGATACAGTGGCTGATACGTTACCCAAACATGTCCGACGTGCGGTGGGGTGGGGATCGGAGATACGTAGAGGGGGGCCGAAATCCCCCCAGGGGCTGCTGGCGCCCAATAGCTCGGAAAGAGATCCCCGGCATGAGAGCCCTGGTATCTCCCCATGACAAAGCTACCATCGCCCGCCATGCTTGGAGAGGTACTTGCCCAGCTAACAACCGCAGCAAAGAAAAACAAGCCGATTTTCCAGCCTAGCAATTTCCGGATCTGCATATCCGTCATCCTTTTGCAAATAAATCCTCTTCCGTCCAACCCGCGACTATGCGCGCAGATAGGTGATGCAACAATCTCCTTTATCAACTTTCGGCTACCCTTGACGACGAGGGTGAGTCTTTATAAAGGCGAAGTAAGAAGCAAGCTTTGCATAGGCGATCTACGTCGTTTGATCTGTAGGAATCTTCGGGGATAATCGCTACAATCGTTACATTCGTTTCGTTCTTCCCCTAAAAAAGTCGCAACAGATAGGAGCTGTTTTGCCTTGGATATGGTGAAGTCCACGGAAGAGATGTCTTTGGAAACGAGCCCAGAAAAACGATCTGGTCCCCAAAATGGTAACGGACAAACTCGCTCTCCCCGGATTCGCGTGACGGCCGAATCGATGGCCGCCAAGCAACGCGAAATTTCGGTGAGTGAGTTCTTTGCCAAGAATCGCCACTTGCTGGGCTTCGATAATCCCCGCAAGGCCCTTCTCACGATGGTTAAGGAGGCGGTCGATAATGCCCTTGACGCCTGCGAAGAGGCCGGCGTCTTGCCAGAGATTTGGGTGCGAATTGACCCCACGGGCGAGAACCGTTATCGCGTCATTGTGCAGGACAATGGACCGGGCATCGTTAAGAAACAAATTCCCCTGATCTTCGGCAAATTACTTTACGGGTCGAAGTTCCATCGTCTCCGGCAAAGTCGCGGACAGCAAGGCATCGGGATCAGTGCCGCCGGAATGTATGGACTATTGACCACAGGTAAGCCCGTCAGCATTGTCTCGAAGACAGGCCCGAAAAAGCCTGCCCATTTTTACCAAATTCAAATTGACACAAAGAACAACAGGCCGGAGATTGTCAACGGCCGGGGTGAGGGTATCGACATCCCACCTCAAGAGGATATTGGTCAATTCCTTGTTCCGTACGGCCTTCCTTGGTCGGATGTACCTCATGGAACACTGGTTGCCATTGAGATTGAGGCAAAGTTTCAACGCGGTCGGGGCAGCGTGGATGAGTACCTTTACCAGACGGCCATTGCCAATCCTCATGTCACCATTCACTATGTCGATCCCGAGGGCAAATCTCGCGACTTTTCACGGGTGGCTGACGTCTTACCTCCGGAGCCGAAGGAAATCAAACCGCATCCTTATGGTGTGGAGCTTGGTTGGCTGTTAACCATGCTCAAGGACACGAAGGCCAGCACGTTGAGTGGGTTTCTCGTGGATTCCTTTTCCCGGATCAGTCCGGCTGTAGCCCAGCGGATCGCCGAAACGGCCCAATTGAGTACGCGGGCCAATCCCCGCAAAATCAGTCGGCACGACGCCGAGGCCCTCTTTCGCGCCCTTCAGGAGACAAAGATTCAGTCGCCCGCTACCGACTGCCTTTCCCCGATTGGCGAAGAGTTGATCCTCAAAGGTCTGAGGGAATTGGTCCCTGGCGAATTCTACACGGCGATCACACGACCGCCGGCGGTATATCGCGGCAATCCCTTTCAGGTGGAAGTGGGCCTGGCCTACGGCGGGGCACCGGCGACCTATCGGGTTTCACTGGAAGTTCTTGAAGAACTCTTGGCCGAAACCGACGCGCGAACACTTCGCCAGTTCCTGACAACCACATTTGACGGCATCGGACCAGAGGGCGCTGATAGGATCATCCATCAAGCACGTCTCAAATCGAGGATGTCGCCGGCAAAGCTCAAGGCTAGGGAAAGGGAACAGCTTTGCCAGGCTTTGCAAACAGTGAACTTGAGTGAAGGCCAGACGATGACTATCCTCCGGTACGCGAACAGGGTGCCTTTGCTATTCCAGGCGGGGGCGTGCGCGATCACACAGACAGTCATGAGCACCAACTGGCGGCCGTATGGTTTAACACAATCGCGGAATGCCTTGCCTTCTGGGCCTGTCACGCTCATGGTCCACTTCGCGAGTGTGTGGGTGCCCTTCACTAGCGAATCGAAAGAAGCCATCGCGGCTTATCCCGAGATTCAGAGGGAGTTGCGACTTGCCTATCAAGCTGTGGGACGTCGCCTCGGCCTATACTTGAGACGTCGTCTTCGCGTAAAGCAGCAGGGAGAGCGTCGAAATATCTTTCTCCGCTATTTGAAGGAGGTGGCAAATGCTGTGGCCGTGATCCGAAACGTGGACCGCGAGTCCGTTTATCGGGATCTGATGGAAGTGGCCAAACGCGTCACCGCTGAAGCAGATCTTAAGTTGGATGAACACGGCAATCCGATTGAAGAAACTCCATCCTCGGAGGAGTTTGATGGGGCCGTGATAATTGTCGAACAGCAACAGGGTAACCCGCCGTTACGATCCGGGAATTCGAAGCCCATTCAACTCCAGCTTTTTGAGGACAACGGGGAAAATGGCGAACCGTCGCCCCAGGACGAGGAAGCGACGTAGAGACTATCTCAAAAAGTCGCCCTCTCCCTCCGGGAGAGGGTTGGGGTGAGGGTAAACGAACATCGGAATCGATTGACAAAAGCGGCAGCAATTTGAGCCACCCTCACCCCCGACCCGTCTCCCGCCGAACGGGCGAGGGGAGATTATCGGATAGGCTCGTAGTCAAAACGTCAAGAACCTGTCAGATCCTCATCCCATTCAGGCGGCGACTGTTCGCTGATGGCCTCCAAAAACGGGTCGCAAGGGTGGTTTCGGGTTACGTGCTGAACGGCCTCGGGGAAGTCCCAATTCATTGCCCAATGGAGATAGGCAATGATGACGGTGGGCGATCGGTTCATTCCGGCCGTACAGTGAACGTATACCCGATGTCCTTCTTTGACAAGGTTGTGCAACAGTCTGACGGCTTCTGGTAATCGTCGCCGTAGGTCTTCATAATCAAAATCGCGGATAGGATACCTGATCTCGCGCAAGCGGTAAGCTCGGTATGCTGCGGAGACACCGTCTCGGTCAATGTTGCGCCAGGCGATATCTTCATCCGTTTGAAGGTTCAATACGGCCGTGATGCCGAGTTCCTTCAACTCCTGAACGTCCGTCTGCGAGGTGGGGCAAGAACCTACGTAAAGGCAATCCAGAATCTTTGTCACGTGCATGATGAATCCGTATTTGAGGACGACATACATCTCCTGTAGCTGGGGCACAGTCTTGTTAAGCTACACCCAAGCTACTTCAATATATCACTGACTTAACACAACCTATTCCAAAAGCAGCCCGGATACTGTCAAAGGGCCCTTCTACACGTTATCGGGGATTACATAGGGGGGACGGTATTCTCGTCGGTAAAGCGCCGCTGCTTCTGGAACATTGGTGATTTGTTCCGCTTTGGGGTCAATTACGAGCTTAACTCCTCCCAGCCGATAACTGATGTTCGCGAAGTGAATCCACAGGGCACTACGATGTCCTTCCTCCACATCGGCGTTGGGCAGTTTTCGAGTGCGTATGCAATCAACGAAGTTAGCCTTATGTTCCGGGTCGGGGAAGCGACCATAGCACTGGGCGGCCACAACGGGTTCCCGGCTCTTCGGTCTGACGAACACCTGCCAGCCACCCCCGTGACGTCCTACATACATCACCCCCTCTGAACCGTAGATCTCGATCCGGGTGGCACAGTGCTGCCAAAGGGGGAACATGTCGCTGTTGCGCACTTCTGGATCAATCTTTAACATGTACGGTGTGTACAACGTCAGTTCGAACGTCACGACTAATCCATCAAACTCGTAAACGGCAATCTGGGTATCGGGGGTCTCGGCCGCGCCCTCCGAGTCAAAGCGACCGCCGACCGAGTACACGGTCTTAGGATAATCCACGCCAAGTAGCCAGCGAGCCAGGTCAATTTGATGGCTCGCGTCGTTGGCGATATCGCCTCCGGAATACCTCCAAAAATGGTGCCAATGGTACTGATAGTTCGGGTTGTACTTGGCCTCGGGGGCTGGGCCATTCCAGATGTCCCAATTCAACCCGGCCGGAGGATCACTATCGGGACGCACGGGGAAATTCTCCCAGAGCTTTTGATTGAAAATGCGACACAGATGGATGCGTCCGAGCTTACCTGAGGAGATGTATTCTTTCGCTTGCCAGTTGTAGGGCGCACTGCGGTTCTGCGTACCGATTTGGACAACCCGTTGGTACTTCCTGGCAGCCTCTACCATCTTACGACCTTCCCAAGCATTATGGGATGTTGGCTTCTCGACATAGACATCCTTGCCCGCCTGACAAGCCCACACTGTACTAAGGGCGTGCCAGTGATCGGGGGTCGCCGAGATAATGGCATCGACCGCCTTGTCGTCGAGGGCCCGCCGCATATCGTCCGACACCTGTGGCCGCGCCCCCTGGAGTTGCTCGACGGTCTTGGCCAGGGCTTCGGCACGCGGCAGGAAGGGATCACAAACCCAGGCGATGCGGCAATCCCCGCGCTCCAGAAAACCGGTGGCTAAGGACGTCCCTCGACCACCACACCCGACAATTCCCAAGACGATCTGTTGGCTGGGGGACGACTCGCCAAAGACCTGGACACCGGTCAGCACTGTGGCAGCACCCACACCTAAAGTGCCGGCTGATTTCAGGAAAGACCGGCGATTGGTTGCGCGGCCCTTACCATGGTTACGAGGTTCGCTTTGGAACATAGCTCGATCTCCTGTAGAAAACCCATTGATTCGTGGCATCCCCAACGACTGGATTATCTCAAGAACCCCGGCTGAGGGAAACTACTTCTTACCCATGGCCCGCTGCGATTGGAAAAATTGCGTTAAGATGGTCCCGCATTCCATTGCCAGCACACCACTGATAACAACACACCGATGGTTCAGGCGAGGGTCTTCGAGAAGCCGATACAAAGATCGCACGGCACCGCCCTTGGGATCGTCGGCCCCATAAACAACCACGGGAATCCGGGCCATGATAATTGCCCCCGCACACATCGGGCAAGGTTCCAATGTGACGTACAGTGTACAATCTTCCAATCGCCAGGACTGGATTGCCTCCGCCGCCTGCGTGATCGCAATCATTTCAGCATGAGCCGTCGGGTCCTTCAGTTGTTCTCTTTGGTTATGGGCGGCGGCAATAATTCGGCCGTTTTTAACAATTACCGCACCGATAGGGACCTCATTTTCATGCTTGGCTTGTTCTGCCTCCCGGAGCGCCTGCCGCATGAAATGGACGTGTATGTCTTCATCTCCCATTGAGGCACGCTCATTCCTTTTTTCCGAAAATGCAATCATCATTTTGCCAAGTCTCGAAGGTTCTCATGGTGTTATGAACAAGTTTAGTGTGTTCAAATGTCTCTAGACAGGCCATCGATACGCAACGCCTGCCGAAATGCAGGAAATTTCACGCAAAACCCTTGAGGACAAACCTTTTTTTGGGACAATGGTAAGCATGCCAACTCGCACCGTCCGTGGGATGTGCCCAGTAAATCGCTGGGCTAATGCATATTAAAGCCCGGATTTTTCCAAAACACACGTTTTCGGACACAGAATTTTACCCAATAGAGTTGTCACGTGACAGAGCTTGGCCACCCGACCGACTCCCGATGGGCCATTGTCGGAATGACCACGGCTCTGAAAAAAGTGGAACAGATAGACTTGGTTGTGCTTGCCACAAGGACATTGAGGCTTGACCGGCATAGATGTCATTCGAAAGGGACACGGGTATGAGATTTGCAATTTGCAATGAAACCTTTAATGATCGCTCTGTAGAAGCGGGATTCGAATTGGCTGCAGAATGCGGATACGAGGGAATAGAGATTGCCCCTTTTACGTTAGCCGCCTATGTCACGGAGTTGACACCCCAGCGCCGAACGGAAATCCGGCGTTCGATCGAGAAATGCGGCCTGACGACCGTGGGACTGCATTGGCTGCTGGCAAAAACAGAAGGGTTTCATTTGACTAGCCCTGATCCCGCTGTCCGGGCGAGAACCCTGGAGTATTTGAAGGCCTTGGCTGAATGCTGTGCCGATTTGGGCGGTCGCATCCTGGTTTTCGGGTCGCCTCAACAGCGGAATGTCCTGCCAGAGACAAACCGCCTTCAGGCAGAGGCCTTTGCGATTGAGGTCTTGGAAGGACTCCTCCCCACATTGGAGCGAACCGGTACTATTGTGGCACTGGAGCCCCTTGGCCCGCAGGAGACCAATTTTGTTAATACGGCCGAAGAAGCTGTGGCGATTATTAAGAAATTGTCCTCGCCGCACATTCAACTTCATCTGGATTGCAAGGCGATGGCCAGCGAGACCATCCCAATACCTGATCTGATCCGTACCAACAAACAGTATTTGGTGCATTTCCACGCCAACGACCCCAATCGGCTCGGCCCGGGATTTGGCGAATTGGATTTTGTACCGATCTTTAAGGCCTTGCTCGACGCGGGCTATCAGGGCTGGGTCTCCGTTGAGGTCTTCGACTACCAACCTGGCTGTGAACGGATCGCCCGGGAAAGTATTGCCTATATGCAACGATGTTTGACCGAGGCTCAAAAGCGCTAGGTGGCACGAGGCCACCCTGGCGCTGCGTCAAAGACGTACTGAGCGCATTCTGGGACGGGTCTTCGGCGAATGACATTTCGCTATCGGCCGATCGTGTGTAGGGGTTAAGGCGATTGATGAGGATCTTCGGTAGACTCCGTCGGCGTAATCAGTTTGCCGGTGCGCTTGTCCCACACGATGGTTCGGTGGTACATGCGGTGGCGCCCATGACAGTTGGTACAGGTGAGCTTTTTGGGATCGGTGATCTCTCGGCAACGTTCTAGGTAAACCTCGACCACTTCCCGGGCGGATGCGTTGTGATTTTTGTGGCAGCTTTTACACGCCGGATCGATCTCGTCCGGGGCGTACATCTTGTCCGGCGGGGTCGTATTGTTTTCATCACTTCGGTGCGCAAGTGATTCCCCGTGGCAATCGACGCAACCGATCTTGGCTTTGAAATGTCGGGTACTCAACGGTTCATCCTCAAAATTGGCGTGACACACAAAGCAAGGTGAATTGTCCGGAGGGGCCTTCTCTTGAACGGTACCTTTTTCTTCGGCGACCGACAGACCCGCCCAAACAAACTGACTTCTCGGCGCCGTGATGGCGAAAACAACCCATAACGCAACGAGAAAACCCACTAACGTCGCAAAGAGAACATAACCAGTTGCCAAACCAGATCTGTCCATTTTCCTCATCATCTCCGATCTTCGATCACTCCTAGAACTATTTCGGGCCGTTGATACTTCACTCATCAGATATAGGAACTGGTTCGAAGTCGTCAGGATTTACCCATCCCGCCCGCACTTCCTCGCCACTCATGAACCGTTCATAAAAGTTTTGGGTTCTCGGATCGATATAAGGATATTTCTCGAAGATGTCACCCTGGCCGAACATGCGGGGATCACCTTCTTGCCGAAGGATCTCTGTCATCTTTTGTGACAGGCGTTGGGCAACCTCCGGGTACTCTTTGATGAGATTGCGGCTGCACTCAGGATCTTCCACGACGTTATACAGTTCCTCAGGTGGACGTTTTCCAAAGCATGCCTTCCAATAGGCAGTATTGCGATTTTCCCGGCGGGCGTGCAGGACCTCCGTTTTTGTTGGGCTTCCGTCACAATTTAAATAACCGGTTTCAGGATTGCCAGCAGGCCAGCGGCTCGGCTCGTAATTCCGCAGATAAAGCCATTGACCTTCCCGAATACCTCGGATGGGATAGCCCCAGTCATGCGGTCGGCCAACATCGTGGCGCTCTTTTCCCACGAGGACAAAACTTCGGGAAGGATCCACCTGCCCAACTCGCTCACTTTTTAAAATGTCTAAAAAACTGCGGCCCGCGAAAGCTGCCATCCCCGATTGAGCGGCGTTAATACCAGCTAACTCCAAAAAGGTTGGCGCAAAATCGGCAAAGCTGATGAAGTCATCCACGACACGCCCCGGATGTGGAATCCCTTTTTTCCACATGATCGCCAAGGGCATATGATTGGAAAGCTCGTAACACTGTCCTTTGACGCGTGGAAACGGCATCCCGTTATCTGACGTGACAATGACCACCGTGTTTTCCAGTTCGCCCGTTTGTTCTAAAAGCTCCAGCATCTTTTGGAGGTGCCGATCGAAGTGTTCCACCTCAAAAGCGTAATCGAGAAGATCGGTCCGCACTATGTCGTTGTCCGGCCAGTACGGCGGGATCCAGTTGACATCCGAGAGCTTCTTACCTGTTAAGTTCAGCCCACTTTGGAATTGGTAGGCCCGATGAGGCTCGGTTGACCCATACCAGAAGAACCACGGCCGATCTTGCGGTTTCTCCTTCAGGAACTCTGCAAAGTTCGCCGCGTAGTCATTCCGCGAAATGGTCGGCGTCGGAGGTGTGGTCGTATGCTTGTCAAAAGACTTACCCAAAAGTGGACGCGGCTGTCCATTTGGGTCCCTAGCTCGCCCCGGCCCCCACCCCTTACCGGTCTTTCCTACAAAGTAACCGTGTTCCTCTAAGACCTCGGTAACGACCTTGAACTCCAGCGGAAACTCGCAATTGTGGTTACAGGCCTCCTTGAGTTGCCAGGAATTGCGACCGGTAAGGATGATAGACCGACTCGGCGCACATTTGGCATTGGGGGTATAAGCCCGGGTGAAGAGGATTCCCTCCTTTGCGACGCGATCGAATCCAGGGGTTTGAATCCATGGGCAGCCATATGCACTGGCGTGCGGATATGACCAGTCATCGGCCAAGCAGAAAAGGATATTAGGGCGCTCTTCCGCCAACGTCGTGACAAAGGACGCAGTGATCGACCCGAAAAACACCGACAACAATACTAGATGGGGATATCCTGGAACTCTTTTTCCGAACATGGGCGTGCCTCCCCGTCGAAAACCGTGGTTTCACCAAAAGCAGCCGTCACAGCGATATTGTAAAAAGTGCCGGCGAATCCTCAAGGTATGCTTTCATCGATCCGTGCCCTTATCAACAGTGCTCTTTAGGACGTAGCTTCCGCTCGTGTGAAACGCCTTTGGCCGCGGACGAAAATCGAAACCAGATGGGGTAGCTCCAAAGTGTACCCGACTGGATGAGAGGCCCAATGGCACAGTAGAGTTGGCTATGGACTCGCCCTGGTGTCCGATGTGATACCAACCGGCCCTCTAATCACTTGACACAACCACGACTGCGAATGGCCCAAATCAGGTCACATCTAACACAGAAAACCTGGAGCAGGGTGCCCCGTTACATCCCGTGTACTCCCGAACTGCATATCAACCATTTGACGCGGCTTTGATGGCGCGTGACCCTTCGCAGGCAACAATTCCGTCGACTATTCCACGATATTGTTCTCATCGCAGACACGAATGGCAGCGGGTACGACACGTGAGAACAAACGGACGGCTGCAATAATCTGAAACGCCGGTATCCCGCCCTCGTAGGGAAGAAAATAGTCCGCAATCAGAACATCATCACGTTTTTCGGGGATCGAAAAGCGGGCAAAAATGAACTTGTCGTTAAGGGCATTGCTCAGTTCTAGCTTCTCCTCAAGAGGTGACCATTCCAGGACCCCGTAGATTGCCATGTACTTGAGAAGGCGTCTTTCTTCATCGATCGTCACCAGGACACGAGGGCCATCCGTCTCTACGACAAGGTCGCCATCGCTATCGAATGTGGTCTTGAAGAACGCCCGTCTGAAGAGCGCCGCCAGGTTCTCCTTTGTCACATCACTTTCCATCAACAGTTCAACGTCCGCCATACTCCTCTCCCTTCGCAAGTTTCACGTATTTTTGCCTGCCAGACCCTCAGATCGTGAGGAACCCCGCCGTGAATCGAGCTCCCGAAATCGTGCCGATATCCCCGAAGCTGCGCCTGATTTAGTTATACTGACATATTCTCGTAATGCAAATGATTCGTGCTGCTCTGGGGCTAGTGAAATGTGGCGATTGACTCCCACCAGGATTTCGTTTATCCATGGATGCCAACAGAAGCCGGTTGCTTGTTCGAAACAATCGCAGTGAGAGGCCATTTGTGTTGCAGGGAGCCGATGATGTCCCAGCCGCTGGAAAAGCCGGTGTCGTCCAGTCCATCCGGAAAACGGCGTTGGTATCAGGCCATTGGTCCGGCACTGATCACCGCTTGCGTGGTATTTGGGCCGGGCAGTTTGATCATTAGCTCCAACGTGGGGGCAGTCTATCGCTTTCAGTTTCTCTGGTTGCTCATCCTGACCGGGCTATTAATGGGGACGTATGTTGCCATGGCCGCACGGATCGGTGTCTGCGGCGGGGCCAGCCCCTGCACACTCTTGGCCCGTCGCTTGGGGCGTCCTGTCGCGTTTTTTGTGGGAATGGTTCTTTGCCTGGTCTGCGCCACATTTCAGTTTTCCAATAATCTTGCCGTGGCCTTGGCCGCTGGCGCCTTTCTTCCTGAAAGGATCAATCTCACGATTGGGGGAACGGTCCAGCAATTGCCGGTACTTCCTACGCTTTTGATCATTCTCAATGGTATGATCATCCTCTTTCTGTTTGTCGGTCGCCAAATCTACAAAACCTTGGAACGAGGGATGAAGGTCATGGTGGCCATCATTCTTTTGTGTTTTGTTTTCAATCTTGTGGTCGCCCGCCCCGATGTGATTGGCGTTTTGCGTGGGTTTATCCCCAGTTGGCCGGAGGGCCTTCAGCTTGGCATTCCGAAAAAGATTGGCCAAACAATTGACGATCCGATGATTCTCTTAGCTTCACTCTTAGGAACGACGTTTTCCGTGGGAGGTGCGTTTTTCCAGGGAAATCTCGTCCGCGAAAAGAACTGGTCGATTCACGATTACCAGCACGGAATCATTGACTCGATTGCAGGGGTAGCAGTACTGACGGGCGTCAGCATGATCATTATGATCACCGCCGCCACAGTCATCCCGGGAAAACCGGCTCACGATGTGGGTGAGCTGGCCAGATCGCTCGAGCCCCTATTGGGACCCACCTCTTACACTCTGTTTTGCCTGGGGCTGTTCGCCGTGGCTATGAACCCGATCGTGATCAACGCCGTCATCGGGGGAACCATTTTTGCCGATGGTTTAGGACTTCCTGCCCGACTGAATGACCGCGCCCCCCGCATCCTAACCGTCCTTGTTATGCTCATCGGGATGGGCGTCGCTTTGTGGGCGTTGACAAGTGGTCAGCGCCCGGTGCCCTTAATCATCTTCGGTCAGGCCCTCACCGTCATAGGGAATCCCTTAATGGCGGCCGCTTTACTCTGGCTGGCTAATCAGCCCGATATCATGGGGGAAAAGCGCAACCGTCTGGTATCCAATCTCCTTGGTGGATTGGGATTTCTCGTTGTGTTATTGGTCGCGGCACGTGTTCTCTGGCGGGTGATCTTACACTTCGCGTAACGGGCAACTTCATACGACCAAACGTGTGGATCGGCTGCGTAAAACGTACGTTACCGAGGATGGTCAGGAGCAACGCAAACGTGAAACTGCACGACCGCAACATTTTCTTTAGGAATCGAGATCGAGAAGCGATTGGCCCTGAGTGATAAGTCTACTGCACTGAGCATTTAAATCTCGAGGAATCTCTTCACACGTTCGGAACAGATCGAGGAGCAGCCGATGGTACGTCGCCCGATGTAGTCGCGTTAGTTCATGATGAACGCGGATGGACACCAAATACGCACTAAAACGGTGACGGTTTTCAATGACTTTCTGCAACTTTTCTCGTATCACCCGGCGGAGCTCCGGAGTGTATTTACGCTTCTTGCCAAACCGTCGCATCAAGGTCCCCAACTGCTCCCAGTTAATGAATGTGGCAATCCTTATCGCCCGAAGGATCTCTTGATTGCCTTCCCCGAGCGGATGAGGAGTAAGGTCACCCATCTCCTGAGACGCTAAAACTTCTTTGATCAGGCGACTCTCGCGGGCGGCACGCTGGATTAGCCTAGCAAAATGCATCCGTTTGAATGCGGGAAATCCAACCCATTTGAGGTCCGACCAAAGGTCATAACCTAAACTTCCATCGAGGTACTCAGGATCAAATCGCGCGCGGAGGTCTGTCGCAAATAGGAACAACGGCACCAGGAAACGATCAAGCATCAAGACGCCTTCCGTGGGATTGTTGAACACACAGCGCAAAATTCTAGCCCGTTCGCGAAGCAGGGCCTGACGAGCATCCTCACCAAGGGCCGCTACCCAGGGTTCTTCGGATTCTTCCGGCCACAAAAGGGCTTGAGCGTTGAAATAGTCGGTGTTGAACTGCCGATTGAGCCTAATCACGGCTTCGCCCACTCGCAAGGCAATGGACCGCGTGATCAAGCGAAACCAAATCCTTCCGAAAAGGCGTAAGGGTAAATCACGCACGGAGTCCCAAAACCCGTAATGAACGAGGGACCGCACAATCATAATTGGGACCGCCGCGGCTTGTTGCTCGTCGAGCTTCACGTCATTCGGATCAAAGTACCCGCCATTGTACCAATCCTCCATGAAGCGGAGGTCAATGCCCAGGTGGTGGCGCTGTCGTGATTCCGGCTGAGGGCGTGCTAACCCAAATCGGGCCCGTCGCAAAAACTTGATTCTTCCTCTCTCCACAACGTCGGACGGAAGGCCCTCGTCGGAACACAGCTCAGAGGGACACTCTGCCTCATGAGGTCGCACCCCAGTGAGATGTGTCCCGAGTTTCCATTCATACTGGTAAACCCGTTCCCAAAGCGATTCCAGGTGCATTTCCTGGTTCCACTTGCGATAATTCTCCATAAGGTCCAAATCGGCAGCCTGCGCAACATTCAAAAGCCGCGATCTGAACGCGAGAGGAATTAATTTGAGGAGAAGCCCGGTCGTCAGCATAAAACTGCCTACTAAAAGAGGCATCAAAATTGCGACACGTGCGTCGTAGGTTTTCACGCCGGGGACGAGATTACCTAGGTATCCAACAAAAGAGACGAACGCGGTGGTAAACGTGTATCGAAGGCTTCGTCGGTAAAGGAAGTTCCCTGCAAGGTAAAGGGCATCGAAAAAACTGAAGAGCCGATACGCCGTACGCAACCAGTTCATCACGCCCCTCAATTGCTGTAGTTAAGGTGGCCCGACAATTCAGTGTTGGTGGGAACTTTGTTCGATTGCGCCCCTTGATTTTAATCAAAAAAGGTTAGGTCTGCGAACCTGAGCCTTCGTTGAAGCGAGCGTTTGTCAACCCTTATGTCGCTCGCTGCTTAGAAAAACGCATTGTCCGGTCCTCGCGCTCTGTTCAAGTGACTCAATGATTCTTTGCGTTTGATGAAGGTCTTCAATATCACTCATGCGCTGCACGAGACTGGTGACCATCCGATGAAAACAAAATAGCAGTCGTTCCCCAAGCGGACGTTCATTATCGAATGACTCCTGGTGACGTCCGGCCTCGTCAAACCAAACGAGAGTGGTTGGGAGATCCACAAAGGCAACCCCCCGTTCGCAAACCACCTGAAGCTCGGCCAAGGGACGATAATTGACGGCCTCACGCCAATGGGGCGGCAAATACTTACCACAGCTAATTTGGGCAAGAACATTTGGCTCGCGCCCCTCTGAGGCCGAACCGAAATTCAGACTCATCATCATGTAATCAACGTCGTCAGGATGCGACGAACGATGAACCACGCCCATCACCTTGATAGGAGACCGTCCGGCAACAAACCGGCACCAATCCACAAGTTCGATGAGGTCCAAGTGCAATGCTTGACTTGGCGTGATATGGGACAAGCCATTGCACTTAAGATAGTGTGACAGTCGGCGATGACAGAACAACAGCCGCGGTGAACCCAAGACAGTGGCCATCAATTCTTTAAGACGGACAGTGGCGGGGGAATACCGTCGGGCAAACTCCACCATAAAAGCCACACCGGATTGGCGGACCGCATCTCGAATCTGGGTCGTTTCCTCCAGCGACAAAACGACCCGCGAACCTAGGTACACCGCCTTTCCATATTCGCAGGCCGCCAAAATGGGCAAGGGACCTAGCCAATGGGTGTTCAAAACCAACACGGCGTCAATGTCTGGTCGACGACATAAGGTCCGAAAACTGTCGTGCGTGGTAATGCCGACGTCGCGCGCAGCCAGGGCTGCTCTTTGGGCCACCGGCTCATAGATTGCGGTCAAAACAAAACGGTCCTCTAGGACCCTCAAGGCCGGGAGATACCGTTTTTCCCACTGATCATTCAGTCCAATGACGCCTAAACGGAGCTTCATGACTTTCCCTGTCTTGCAACGCCAACACAACCATCGGCCACTGTGACCTGCGTAAGAGACTCAACGATCGGTCGCTTCCGGTGCCCACAAAGATTTTGACAATCGGACATGCCCCAACAGGCCCTGCTGGGCAGGCTCGTTGGCGAACATCGGTTGAATGCCGGTCCATTTCAAATCGGCCACAAGGGACCCGTCGGGATTTCGGCCCACAAGTTGCGAAACAAATAGGTCTCGCAAATGATATCGGTTTTCAGCGTCGAGACCGGCCACCTCCGTCACATGAGTGATTTTGCGAGAACCATCCTCGGTAAAACGGGCAATCTGGACCACGAGATGGATGGCCGAGGCGACCTGTGCCCGGGCAACATAAACCGGGATATCCACGTCGGACATGAGCGATAACGTCTCCAGGCGAATTAGGGCATCCCGAGGGGAACTCGCGTGAATTGTAGAAAGGCTTCCGGAATGCCCACTGAGCATCGACTGGATCATATCGAGGGCTTCCCCGCCGCGGACTTCTCCCACGATGATCCGATCAGGACGCATCCGCAGAGAATTGCTAAACAACTGACGGATCGTCATTCCTTGGCCTTCTCGGCCTCCGTGACGGGCTTCCAAATAGATCGTGTGGGGCTGAACGAAGCGAAGCTCGGATGTATCCTCGATGACGACAATTCGTTCCTCAAAAGGGATGGCGCGGGAGAGGGCACCCAGGAGGACCGTCTTTCCGGTCCCTGTTCCACCGGAAATCAGAATATTCTTGCGAATCCGGACACAAATCTCCAAGAATTCCTTGACTACTTCCGAGAGTGAGTTCAGGCGGACGAGGTCTTCGAGCGTCATCGCCTCCTTGGTAAACTTTCGAATCGTGACGCAGGTGCCGATCCGCGATGTCGGCGGAAGGATGGCGTGCACCCGTGACCCGTCAGGCAAGCGGGCATCGAGGACAGGGTGCTCGGGGCCAATCTCCCGGCCAACCCATTGGGCAACATTGTTAATGGCAGAAATGAGGGCATCCTCGCTTGGGAATCGGGCGTCTGTCTTTTCGAGCTTACCCCGACGCTCGATGTAAACTTCGAAGGGGCCATTGATCATGATCTCGCTGACAGAGTCATCCTCCAAATAGGGGAGGATGGGTGACAAGAAATACCGGGTGCTAGCCTCGAAGATTGATTGGCGGGACATGTCTTCTACCCTGTAGCCACCGAAAACTGCCTAATCTAGTAGCGAAAGAATACAATCTTTGGCGATGTGTTCGTTCAGTTTAGACAAATTTAAGCCCTTTTTGCCACGTATTTCCCAAAGATGGGGAAGTCACCACGACGCCAGGTTTACACGACGCCAGGTTTATGGGTGACATCCTATCGCCACCATCTACCATCGGTCGCACAAAGTCCGTGCGGAACTAACAATTAACCTCGACGACGTTGCCCTGTAACGAATGGCTTCTGGAAGGGCCCATTGGTGGCGAGCCAGACGCGAACCACCCTTCCGAGCGGTAACCGGACCGCTTGGCCAAGAGTCCACTTTCTGTTATGCTAATCGTTAAGGAAACGAATGGAAATGGTAGAGCGATCCGGCAAACCGGAGGTTTCTTGTTGCCGCCAGCGTAGCTCAATCGGCAGAGCACCGCATTCGTAATGCGGGTGTTGGGGGTTCGAGTCCCCCCGTTGGCTCTGGCGACGGCTGATTCGTGACGAGTAGGGCAGCGTTTTTCGGGTGGATCACGCGCGGGAACAACACTCACACGCCGGTCGGCGGGCGTTAATGTTCCCAGTAATAGTTTGTCGGGGTCAAGAGACCGGCGGGTGAGGCGTTTGCAATTGGCCCGTGTGCATTTCTTTACATCGTTTCGATGAGGGAGTCGATTGAATGGCTGAGGCAACACTCGGCGCAGATGTCCGGCAGATCGTGTTGAGTAATGCGGCGTTCGGTCCGCGCGATGTGAAGGCGCTCGCCGATGCGATGGCCGAAGATTCCAGTCAGTACCGCGCTCTGCGGGACGCCGTGGCGGAACTCGAGTTGCGGGAAGAAACGCCGGCCAGCAATGTCCGTTTGGGGTGCTGTTTGTATCTGCTCGGGCATTTTGAGCGAGCAATCGATGTCCTCAAGCGAGGAGATAACGGTGCATTGGCTCACTACTATCTTGGTCGGGCATATATCGCGACCCAGAAGTTCGACCTGGCTTTAGAAAGTTTTCGAGCGGCCCGCATAGCGGGTTACAATTCCGACGAGTGCGCCCTCGGTGAAGTCGAGGCCCTCCGCCTAAAAGGCAACGCTGCGGAGGCCTTACAAATCTTGGATCGCCTTTCGGGACCGGTCGTAGAAAGTGCTGAGTACCTTTTCCAACGGGGTGCCACCCTGGCATGCCTGGGAGCGAGTCGAGACGAAGTAATCGAGCTCTACGAACGGGCCGTGCAGAGTGATCCGTATCATGTGGGTGCCCTGTTCGGTTTGGGTCTTGAAAATGATCGACAGGGCAACGACGAGGTAGCGCTCGAATTGTACCAGCGGTGCGTGTCGCGTTTTCCGCCTCACCTAGGAGCGCTCATAAATCTTGGCATCCTTTATGAGGATGCTGAACAATACGAAAAGGCTGTGCGATGCTATCAGCGGGTTTTGGATGCTTTTCCGGATCATCCACGGGCTCGGTTATTTTTGAAGGATGCCCAGGCCGCGGGACGCATCGTGTTAGACGAGGATGTGGCTCGCCGAAAGGACCGGCTCGCCCAAATTTTGGCGACACCCGTGACAGATTTCGAGTTGTCTGTTCGAAGTCGAAATTGCCTGCAAAAGATGGGCATTATGACATTGGGCGACCTGTGTCGCTGCACAGAACAGGATTTGCTCGCCAGTAAGAATTTCGGTGAGACCAGTCTTGCCGAGATCAAGGAGATGTTGGCCTCAAAGGGACTGCGTCTCGGTCAACTCCTTCCCGAACGCACGGCTGCAGAACCCCTCGGAGAACCCGAGGAGCCGCTCGCTCCCGAAGAAGAGGCTTTGCTGGCCAAGCCCGTCTCGGAGTTAAATCTTTCGGTGCGGGCGAGAAAATGCATGGCGCGCCTTGGGATCAATACCGTTGGTGAGCTGATCCGCAAAAGTGGCGACGAACTTTTGGAATGCAAAAACTTTGGCGTCACAAGCCTCAATGAAGTTCGCGAAAAGTTGCGGGCTTTAGGGTTGAAATTGCGTGGTGATTGAGACCCAAATGGTCGCCTGGGGGCAAGTGACGATCCCACAAACTCCGGCCACGGCCAGCATAGTGTTATTGCTGGTGGTTTATCTGGACCTGGGCTGTTGATGTACTCCGTTGATGCACTTGGCGCAAGAGTCGTTTCAGGTTATCTGCGAAGACCCACACTGTGCTGCCCGGTGCGGCATCCTAAGAACGGCCCATGGTGAGGTGCAGACTCCGGCCTTCATGCCCGTGGGAACGCGGGGTTCGATCAAGGGTGTGTTACCCGAGTTGGTCTGTCGTACCGGGACGCAGATCATCCTTTCGAACACCTACCATTTACTGTTGAGGCCCGGTCCTGAGATCGTTGCCGAGTTAGGCGGTTTGCATCGTTTTATGGGGTGGGACGGGCCTATTCTTACAGACAGCGGCGGATTTCAGGTCTTCAGTCTGGCACAGCTTGCAAAGATCGACGAAACTGGGGCCACCTTTCGCTCCCATATTGATGGACAGCGTGTGGTCTTAACGCCGGAAGGCTCCATCTCGGTTCAGGAGATGCTAGGCTCTGACGTGGCCATGGTTTTTGACCACGTGGTGGGGCTGCCTAACGAGCGGACCGTTATCAAAGAAGCCATGGAACGGAGTCTTCGCTGGGCTGAGCGCTGCAAGGTTGCCCACTCCAGAAAGGAACAGTTACTTTTTGCCATTGTTCAAGGTGGTCTCGAGCCGGATTTGAGGATCCGATGCGCTGAAGCCCTAATTAACCTGGGGTTTGACGGTTATGCCGTTGGCGGTTTGAGTGTAGGGGAGCCACCACAGGAGATGTATCGCATTCTTGACGTGACGGTCCCCGTGCTGCCAAGAACACGCCCCCGGTATCTTATGGGCGTTGGGCGTCCCGTTGATTTGATTGAGGCCATTTATCGCGGGATCGACATGTTCGATTGCGTGATCCCAACGCGGAATGGACGCAACGCTATGGCATTCACCGATGATGGGCCAATGCGTATGAGGAATGCTCGCTATGAGCGAGACCCTCGCCCCATCGACCCCACGTGTCCTTGTCCTGCCTGTTCTTTCAGCCGCGGCTACATTCGACATTTGTTTATGGTCAAAGAAATGCTCGGCCCTATCCTTCTTACTCTGCATAACCTGACGTACTACCAGCGTCTGATCCAGCGGGCCCGAAGTGCCATCTGCGAGGGCCGTTTTTGCGAATTCAGGCAGGAAATGCTATCCAAACTCGCTGCGGGAAACGACGCCAATGATACATAAATGGCTCCGCACGGCGGGAAAAAATTGGTTACCAGACAGGAAAGAAAGCTATCCACTACGGCGTTCGTTCGATCGGGGCGAATGCGGGACCGAAGTCAGGCGCGGCAAAAGCAAGCTTCGCGTGAGGTGACAACTGACGCTTCCTTGAAGGCCGCTCCGGCAAGTCTTCGTAGGTGGCTAACATCTCCCTAATCTCTTCTTGCATCCGCCGTTGTAACTCCTCAGGTTCAAGGACCTTGGCATATTTCCCAAAACTAAGAATCCACCGTTGGATTTCCTCTAGACTGTCCAGATCAAACTCGGCAATGACGGAACCATCACGCTGGGGATATAGCCGCTGGCTGGCATGCCATGTCGCTTCGCTTACATAGCGCGCAACGACGGGAGAAAACAAAACCCGCACATGATAATCGCCATCGCCCTGGAAGATACCGAAACTGCCGGCAAGATGTTTTTCAAGGGAAAATCCTTCTGGGAAGTCAAACGGCTGATCGGTTATTTTGACAGCCTCAACGCGATTGACCTTCCAATGGCGAATTTCGTTGCATTCAACCAAGAGTCCCACAAGATAAAGTGCCCCTCGGTGATAGGTCAACCCATAGGGATGCACCGTGTACGTGGTGGCTTCCGGCGCCTTCAACGAATGGTATCGCAATTCAATAGCCTTCCGGTCTTCAATGGCAAGCATAATCTGGTCGATGAGCTCAGCCTTCTTGGCGTAATCGCACATCCCCGTCCGGGTTCTATAAAAAGAATGGGCCATCTTTTCCACGTAGGCCCAAGCCGTCTCATTGAAAACACTGCGGATTTTGTTGAAGGCACTTTGCGCAGCCGTCCAGAACATCGTCCCCGCGAGAGGTTCCATCAGACACCGTGCAAGATGCAAGGCAATCGCCTCATCGTAAGTGATAGGTAATCCTTTTTCTATGAGATCACCGGTTAGCCTCCAACGTTTCTTGCCATGTTCACCAACAGTCTCATCTAAGGGAAAACCCGCTTGTATGAACATGTCGAGATCACGACGAATCGTTTTCTCGCTCACTTCCAGGGTCTGGGCCATTTCGCGAACCGTGACACCGAACCGCCGTGACGCCAGCATGCGGAGAAGAATCCATTGACGCACCAAGGGTGAGTTTTCGGACATGGCACATCCTTCGTCAATTGGGTTAACCCGGTAGACGCGATGAGTTGGCATCTGCTCAACCGACCACCAGGATCGATCCGAATTTCCCTTTACGTTCGATCATATACTCACTGAAGCTTGAAGTGAATTCCGCCGCTTGATGAAGAAGCGATTCAGGATATGCACACGAGAAGCTACTGACAGCGTGTAGTCATCCTATGGAAAAGTGGGATCGCCAAATGCCAGAAATGGGCCTCTTTGCCCCGGTTGACCGTCGAAAGCCCCCGACGACGCAATCCTACTCTCGTCAATCCGCTCAGCAAACCCGCATTCAGAACATTCAGGCTACTCTTGCTCTGCGATATGAAACTGCCAGAGTCAGGAACTAAACGTCATCTTCATCCTCTTCGACATGGTGTTCTTCGTCGAGCGAGCGGTCTTCTTCGATTGGGGCCTGTGTCACTGTGGTTTTTCGTTCCTCGGGCGGCAGGACGGCGATGGGTCGCGCACCAAACAGCTCGGCAGTTTTCCTCACAAATGGCTCCTGAAGGATATCAAAAAGTAACCGTTCGCCTGTCCCCGGGCTTGATTTCTCCGGCGCACCTTCGTTTGCCAGAACTAGTTCTAGCTCAATTTTATTGCCGGTGATCGTCTGGAGAGCCCTTTCAAATCGGGTCTTGATTTCTGGACGCGAACAATAATCCCTACAGAACGCCTTATCTTTGCGGAACGTCACGACGACCCGGTTACCGCCGGCGACTGCCACCTGGGAGAATTGCTTCGCCTGATCGGCTGCCAGTCCCCCCACAGACTCCGCTGCTTTAACCCAGACATTGAGAACATTTTCACTCGTGAGTGCCTCGCCCGATGGGTAAGCCGGTAATGTCCCTTCGCGTGGCACTGAAGCCTTGACTGCCTCTTTTTGCCTTTCCAATTCAGCCTTGGCTTGCTCAACGGCCTGCCTCGCTTGTGCGGCACCCTGTTGATCGCCAGCCGGAGGTTGTGGCGAACCAGGACTTGGTCTCCCCAAGACTCCTGCCAACTCACTGGCGAGCGTTTTTGGTGCTTGATGCAACGGTTGTGAGATACCAATCCCCTCGACAGAACGGGCCTGATCCGGCGTTGCGACAGTCGGCAAGCTCTTGCCGGACCGTATGGCTTCAATCAGTTTGCCTACGTACTCCAATTCTCCCAGCCGGGACAATCGGACGATGGCCAACTCGGCGAGAATCCGGTCGTGGGTAGCAAACCGCATCCGTGCCAAGGTGTGATCAAGAAGCTGCATTGACGCCAGCAGTCGTGGTAGCCCCAATCGCTGTCCCAACTCCGAGGCTACTGAAAGTTCCCCAGGCCCCACAGAAAGAAGCATGTCTCCTGAGCAACCCAATGTCGCAACCATGCAGTCACGCAGGTAAGTGAGGAGCTGCTCAATTAAAAGCCCCGCATCCGCGCCGTCCTTAAGGGCTTGATGAAATACCGCCAGAGCCTGGCTGGCATCTTCCTTTGTGGCTGCCTCCAAAATGGCCTTGAAGACTTCAGCCCGGGCCATCCCTAGGAGCTCAAGCACGTCCGATACGGCAATATTCTTCCCACCGCTAAAAGAAAGCAACTGCTCGAGGAGCGACTGGGCATCGCGCATCGAACCGGCGGCACGTCGCGCGAGGAGCTCCAAGACGCCCGGCTCTACGGTGGCCCCCTCGGCTTCGACAATCTGCTGCAATCGCGCTACAATGGTCTGTGTTTCGATTCCCGCGAAATCGAATCGCTGGCACCGCGAAAGGATTGTGACGGGAACTTTGTTCGGCTCCGTCGTGCAGAAGATAAACTTCACATGTTCAGGAGGTTCTTCGAGCGTCTTGAGGAGGGCGTTAAAAGCCTCCTTCGTCAGCATGTGGACTTCGTCGATGATATAGATTTTGTATCGCCCGCGACTCGGTCGAATCACGGCGTTTTGCCGCAATTGTCGGATCTCTTCGATGCCGCGGTTGCTTGCCCCATCGATTTCAATAACGTCAATGTCATCCCCCGAGCCGATGCTCCGACAGATATCGCACATATTACACGGCTCAGGTGTTGGGCCC